>DBDH01000029.1:4130-4290 GCA_002293455.1 Treponema sp. UBA937 | reverse complement strand
GCTCTTACCGCCGTCGGTTCGGAAAATGGGGGATATTAGAGTTCTTCTGAAACTTCAGTTTCAGAAGAACTTCCATAGTAAAACTGTATTTTGCGCAGCGTTTTGGAACAAAACGGGAGCAAATACAAAGACTTCTTCTGAAACTAACCAAGTTTCAGAA
>DBDH01000029.1:3233-4125 GCA_002293455.1 Treponema sp. UBA937 | reverse complement strand
CCGCGGAGGAAGCCGCCTGCCTTATGGAAGCAACGCTTAAGTATGCAAAAAATAAAGCCTTTCTCTCTTTGCCGACACATCAGGCATTCAATAGGGGGCAGCAAGAATTATTTTAATTTCTTTATCCTCCAGCCCTAGCCGCGGGGGATTATTATATCTTTAGGAGTTTTCAACATGGAAACAACACAATTTGAAAACCGCGCATACACGCCGCAAATATCAAAAGACCATTCAGATATGGTCAGGCGTATCGCTTGGTTTCTGGACAAGCCGATGACAAAAACACTCGAACACATTATCTTAATTGTTTCAGCCCTCATCGAACCTTCAAAAATATGCTTGTCCTGTAAAGACAATTCAGATTGTAAAACCTGCGTCTTCTGCTCCTTATTAAGTGAAAAAGATATAGAAGTTATTTTAAAAGCTTTCAATATTAGAAGACAAAAAAGATAAAGAAGAAACAAAGAGGGTGTCCGAAAAGTTAGGAACTTCTTCGGACACCGGTATTAAAACCTAACCATTTCATGCCTCCGCTTGTGCGGAGTAACAATTTTCAAGGAGAACGAACCATGAAGACATCAAACATTCTTCCCGATGAAGTAGCCGCCCTCATTCCTTATATTCAATTAACCGTAACAAAGTTCAATCTCCAAGCCTTTGAAAAAAGTCTCAAGCGTCTGGCTCTTGCCTTACAAGTATGCCCCGATATTCTCAGGTCAGACTACTCAAAAGGACACCGCTGTATATTTCATTATTTTCACGGTGAAACAGATATTTTCATTTGTGAATATGACAAAAAAGATACCATGTACGGTTACACTATTTTTAACGGCGACGTACAAAATGCAGAATGGGGTTTCACCCATTTATCAGAAATAAGAAACATTCCATT
>DBDH01000029.1:591-3180 GCA_002293455.1 Treponema sp. UBA937 | reverse complement strand
ATCAATGTATGTGAAGAGCCGCCAGATTTTTACCGGAAAGCTATTCTTTCTTAGTCAAAATAATGGCTTTACAAAAACATCATTTTATATAGTATAATAGACAAGAGTGTGTCAGAACTTCACTTTTGACAGTTTCAGATTAAGGGGTACAATATGCTGGTAGTAACCGGTTTTTTTGACAAAGAAACATTTTTCCCGGACAATCCGGTATCCATTCCGCAGAACAAGAAAGTAATTGTAACAATCGAAGATTGCACAATCGAGGAAGAAACAGAAAAACCCGTGAAACATTTTTCCGAAGCGGAAAAAGACCGTATCCGCAAATCATTGTTCGGGGTGTTACCGTCAAACATCGATTTAGACAAAGAACGTGAAGCGCGGTTATCTTAAATGAAAATTGTAATAGACACAAATGTATTGCTCGATGCAATAGTCAATAGAGAACCATTTTCCCAAGAAGCCCAGGATATTTTTAATCTTATTTTAGACAACAAGGTTGAAGGCTTCATTACCGCAAACAGCATTACCGATATTTATTACATTGCAAGAAAACACATGAACCATGATGATTTACGCAACACCATGCGTTCATTGTTTGCCATTTTCAGCATTATTGATGTGTTAGGCGACGACTGTAAAAACGCATTAGATTTCCCTTTAGAAGATTACGAAGACGCTCTGTTGGTTGTATGCGGCGGCAAAGTAATGATTGACCACATCATTACACGGGATAAAGAATTTATCGATAAAGCGGATTCTTCTGTATCTGTAATCACTCCTAAGGAACTTTTACAAAAGATAGAATAGGAAGGAACAAAAGAGATAACAGAACATGAGTGTATACGAAAGCATAGTACAAGGCTTAACGGAAGCTAAGCAGTATCAGCAAGGAAAAATTTCAGCCCGAAAAACCAAACTCACCATAAAACCCGTGGAAACATTCAGCGCCGATGATATAAAACAGATACGGAAAAAAACCGGATTAAGCCAAGTATCATTCGCAGGAACAATCGGTGTTTCCCCAAAACCATAGAAGCAGGGGAAAACGGACGCAATAAAAAAGCCGTCCAGATCACGCCGGACGGCTCAATGTTTCATTGCTCATTTTTCCCTTGCTCTGTTCTCTCATAAATAGTATATATTTTTCATATTTCATCGATAAATACATTGATATATTTGTCGATATATAGTATAATAGAAACAGATAAACTCATTGCAGAGGAGAGGTAATCTATATGGTATACAACTTATTTCACGGAAATATCCTGGACGCTTTAATTCCCATTTCGCGGTTCAATAAAGGCGAAGCCAATAAAATATTTGAAGAAGTTCGTTCATCAGGCTTCAAAGTCGTAGTGAAAAATAATGTTCCCGCCTGTGTGCTTCTTACGCCGGAAAAATATAAAGAAATAACAGATGTAATTGATGACCATTATCTTTTGACTATGGCGGAAGAACGCTTGAAAAATGCCGACGCACAAACTCATTCATTCGAGGAAATTCTTGCGAAAGACGGACTCACCCTTTCGGATATTGAAGCTATGGAGGATGTGGAAATCGAATGACATCATGGAAGGTTGAGTTTACCGCAGAGGCGGAAAAAGACGGGGCAGCCCTTGACCGTTCCCAAAGGCTTCAAGTCGATAAAGCGATTCTCAAAGTTTCCCAAAACCCGCTACCCCAGAGCGAAGGCGGCTATGGGAAGCCGTTAGGAAATAAGCAATCACATAACCTTACAGGGCTTTTCAAGATTAAGCTGTTGAAATTGGGAATCCGTATCGTGTATACATTAGTCCGAACCGACGAAATGATGAAAATTATTGTAATCGCAGCCCGTGCGGATGACGAAGTATACGACACCGCTTCCAAACGGATTGATATATAAACCGGAATATAAAAACCGCCCAGTTTCCACACCGGACGGCTTTTTTCTTTCATTGCTAATTGCTCATTTTTCCTTGCTCATTGTTTTGTCTTCAAAACAACAATATTCCCCTTCGGACGAGTAACAAGAAAACCATCACGTTTGCGGAAACGTAAAAACAATTCCCCGTACTCCATGCTCTCTGTTGTGCCGTCAAATTTCTTGATCTCGATGCCTTTTCTGTTTCCATGTTGAATTCTTCTTGGGTTCATAAAGATAGCGAAGATTTCATTTGTACCGATGTCCGCAACTTGCGGCAGAATATTAACTTCATGGTACGGATAAAGATCAAGTTTCCCCGGCATTGCTTCCGTAGGTCTGCGCCAAATCGGGCGACCTGCCGTGTCCTCAATATTCGCAATATGATTAAGGACGGTTTCATTTAAAAACCAACAACAATCTTTCCGTTCTTCCGCAGGTACTTTGTACACAGCGTCCCTAAAATCCTTCCAAGTCAATTCGTTTATGCTATTACCTTTTATACTAACCTCTGTTACATCTTCATGAGCCATTGCCCCGGTGAATGGATCATCATCGGCGAGCAAGCATTGCCTGTCAAACTCCTGTCCGTAAACTTCGATAAACTCGTCAATGAACATTTGTCCTAAATCGACAAATACATCTTCTTCAAACTCATCAAACCACGGAATATAACCTGCCAGAGT
>DBDH01000029.1:0-548 GCA_002293455.1 Treponema sp. UBA937 | reverse complement strand
CCGCGATCACGGGTAGGCAGGAAGATAGAGGGACCGAGCATAGGACGGTGACGGACTAAATTCATCATCACAGATTTTTTTGCGGCGTCTTGCATAATTTCAGTTTCATAAATCGGGTTAATTAAATACTGCTCATTGGTTGCCATATTTCCCATAGGTTCACCAAGCGCCGCCTTATTAACCGTAAAACCTTTTTCGCCCCATGAAACATCACGAGGATTAGTCCAATTATCCGCTTTCAAGTTAGGTGAAAACAAAAGATCATGTAGCGTCTTTTGATTTCCACCCCAAGCCGCCGAAATTCCCTTGCCGAGATTATAGAGCAGTTCCCGCCGAGTTAATTCGCGAGGACTTGAAGCCTGTCCTTTGATTTCCTCCCTCAAGGTTTTCACGGTACTCTTGAGAGCTTCCATTTCAGAATTTTCTTGTACCGTAATCATTTCAAGAGATTTCACAATCCCCTCAAGAATAAGTTCTTTCTCTTGAAAATACTCCTTAGCCGTTTCTGGATTAGTGAATCCAGTTTGCTCAATTTTCTTCATGTCCGC
>DBDH01000086.1 GCA_002293455.1 Treponema sp. UBA937 | reverse complement strand
TTCAAAGTACGTATTTTCTGAAATTGCCTGTCTAAAAACTCAACTCTTCTCAGTTTTCATCTGCTAAAAATCCGTCAGTGTTCAGGGAAAATGCTATCTTGTGCCTGGTAAAAATGCCTTTTTTTCCCCGTTTTTACAAGGAAAAAAGGCTTGAATCCTCCTGAAGTGAAACTGGTATCATAATACAACGGATTTTCGGCGTTGTGATCTGTATCATTATCTCTGCGAACTCAAGAAAATCTGCACAGAGGAGATTCACAGAGGAACGAGAGGAACTCTGATTCAAAAAAGTTTCACCACAGAGGAGAACCGATGATCAAGTTCAGCATGAATACTCCAAACAATAACCGCATCCCTCTTACAAATCATTCTTATTTTCCATATATTTATAATATGAAAAAGATATTAATTATGTTGTTGATTATCGGTGGCGTGTTTGTTTCCTGCAGCAGTGTTCCGAAAAATTCCGGCGAAAGTCAGGATGTATCACAGCTTCAAGGGAAGTGGCTTCTTTCCGCGCTGGAAGAAAATCCGTTTAGCCAAAATCCCCAGCAGAAGGAAGCGTTTATCGAGTTTGATACCGGGACGATGCAGGTGTCGGGGAACAGCAGCATCAACCAATTCGGCGGGAACTTTGCGGTTTCGGAACCGGGAAGCATTGCTTTTTCTCCGATGCGTTCGACTTTGATGGCAGGCTTGAATATGGAAACCGAGAATCTCCTGTATAAGGCATTTCCCCGCGTTACAGCGTATCTTATTGAAGATGATATTTTATCGTTTCTTGATTCAAGCGGCACTGTGTTAATACAATATACAAAAGCCGCCGGTTCTTAACTGCTGTGCTTGCTGTTTAAAGCTGAATTCTTCCTCTGTGTAAATCCTTCTTTGTTTCTCCTCTGTGTAAAGGAAAATGCCCGCGTAAAGAAAAATGCCCCTTCCGCGTTGAAGGGGCATTAAAATTCGCTCTCATTTACCGGTTTAAAGCCGGACAGCCTCTACCATATAACGGATGTCAAAATCTCCCGCACTGGTTTGTCTTTTCATCTTGATGACAAAAATCATGGAACCGTCTCTGGGAGCTATCATAACCTTGCTGATGGTGTACGATTCGATGAGTGGCCGTTTCAACTGAGGTGTTCCCACGGTGTACGTTCTTTTCGCGCCGTTTTTTGCGGTGCTTTCAAGATTGATGTAAAACGATGATTTCAATTCTTCTCCGCTTCCTTCAACAAAAGGAACGAGGGACGCTCTATAATCAACGCCGGACTCAAAATCCCTGAAATCAATCGATGGTCTGTTTTCTTCGCTGCCGTTGTCTTCCAAGGCAATATAAAGCGGCTTCCCTTGGAAAAGATAATCCACCCGGTATCTTTCGGCCAGCGCGGCATTCTGCGCCGTCAGTTTGTACAACGCGCCGGAACCGTCCTGGCCCGCGACTACCGAATTCGGATGTACGTATGAGATTCGTCCACCGGAGACAAAATTATTCAAGGGAACATCAACAATATATAAATCCGCCCAAGGTTTAAGCGTTGCCGATTGAACTCCGTACTGCCCGAACATATATATTTTCCCATCGGGAGAAAAACCTAAGTCTACAAACGTTGCAGTATCGCCTGCCCAGAGAAATCCCCCTATAAGGGCAAGAATCGCAATAATAAAGATTTTCCGCTTTACCATGTAGGTCTCCTCTTTAAAATCAACATACCCCGCCGCAGAGCAACGGGGTATGTTGGTTCTGCTTTGGTGGTTGTATTCGGGTTTAATACCCTTAGAACGCCCCAGAGGGGCGGGATATTAAACCCTTCAACACGAATAAGCCAAAAGAGCGGCTGAATAAGCGAATTCGAAAACTCGCTCGTCATCAAGACGTATCCGGTGTTTTCCTATGTTTACGTATCGGAAAAAATCAAGGAAGTCTTAACACTTTAACAGCTTAGTTTTGCAAGAGCTTCGGGTTACAGCATATCTTCCATCATTTCAACTTTTCCGGGTTGTTTCAATGTATCATTGAGTTCCCTCAATACACTGATTGATAAAGGAATGGCTAAGAGACTTGCGGCAATATCGGCAATGGGCTGAGAAAGCTGTATCCCAAACAATCCCACCGTAGAACTGAGAATAATCAATAAGGGGATAAGAAAAAGTCCCTGGCGGCTCACCGCAAGCAGATTTGCTCTAAAGGTTTTGCCGATGGTTTGAAGCATCATGTTTGTAAGAATCATCCAGCCGGTAAAGGGGAGCGCAATGCTTTGCAGCTTGAGGGACAATGTCCCAAGACGGATTACTTCGGGATCTTTCCGGAATAGTTCAATAACTGCCGGAGCCTTGATAAAGAGTACTGCCGCGATAATAACCAGCACAACCGACGCGGATTTTATGCAAAACCAAAAGGCTTTTTTTACCCGGTCATACCTCTGTGCACCATAATTAAACCCGCAGACAGGCTGGAATCCCTGGCCAAAACCCATAAGCGCGGAATTTGCCATCAAGGTGACTCTTGAAACAATAGACAATGACGCAATGGCCGCGTCTCCATAAAAACCAGCAAAATGATTAATAATAATGGTCGATGTACTGTTCAGCGTTTGACGAAGCAGCGAAGGCAGACCGCCTTTAATTATTTCTTTGAATCTTGCCAAACTGGGAATAAAATTCTTTGGTAATATAGAAATATTCCCTCTCCTGGAACAACCGATCAGCAGAATGATGCATCCGGCCAATTGACTGATGATGGTTGCGAGAGCGGCGCCGCTGACTCCCATGTCCAGTACAAAAATAAAGACGGGGTCCAGAATAACATTGAGAAATGCGCCGCTGACCATTCCGATCATTCCGTAAACAGCGCTTCCCTGGAATCTCAGCTGATTATTCAGCACAAGAGACCCCGTCATCCAGGGAGCCCCAATCAAAATAAAACGCATGTATTCTATGGCATAGGGCAGAATCGTATCTGTCGATCCCAGAAGATGTCCAAACGGATTTATAAAGATAAGCCCTAAAACACCAAAAAACGCTCCGCAGATGAGAGCCGAAAAAAAACCGACGGCGGCCATTATTTCGGCTTGTTCAACATGCTGGGCTCCCAAAGCCCGGGATATATAATTCCCCGATCCCTGCCCAAAAAAGAAGCCCATAGCTTGAATAATCGACATAAGCGGAAATACAACGCCCACCGCCGCGGTAGCGCTCGTTCCCAAAGATCCGACAAAATAGGTATCCGCCATGTTGTATAGGGCAGAAATCATCATAATGACGATGGTCGGAATCGCCATTTGCACAACTAAACGCTCAACCGGCGTTTCCGTCATTTTGAGGAATTTTTCTTTCTCCGAGTCTGTTGTTTGCATAGCTGCGGCACTTCCGGGCGAATCGATAGTACTACTGAGAATTGCGTTATAAAAAACAAAAGAACGCGGAGGGGATTATCCATCCATCCGCGCCCTTTTCTTTATAAGAAATATTACAGAATCGTGAGCTTCTTGCATAAACCGCGAACCTACGATTCGGGTTAGTTTTGCTGAAGCTTGGCGTGTACGCCTTGCGATTTCGCGCCTAAAGACGCGGACTAAAGTCCGATGAAATACGCATTTCTAAGAAGTTGAAATTGCAAAAACTGAAGTTTTGCAATTTCCTCTCGTTTTAGTCGATAATTGCAATAATATCGGACATTTTCAGGATAAGATATTCCGCTCCGTCAATCTTGACTTGGGTTCCGGCATATTTGTCATACATAACTTTCTGGCCGGCTTTTACCTTAATCACATCTTTATCATCACCAATTTCAACCACTACACCTGTTTGGGTCTTTTCCTGTGCGGTGTCTGGAATAATAATTCCTCCGGCGGTCTTTGCTTCATTCTTTTCAAGCTTTACCATGACCCTGTCTGCTAAGGGCGTTACTTTCATATCTTCCTCCGTGTGAGATTAATAATTTAATAGTATTATAGATCAATATACGGAAAAAGAGATTGGTTGGTCAAGGAATCTTGGGTAAATAATGCCAAATAAGATGATTTTCCGTTCAATTACACCTCTGTGTCACCTCTGTGTCGGAATGATACGCAAAAAGGGAAAAAAACGGCTTTTGTATCAATTTGACCCAAAAAAGTCATGTATATATCTGATTGAGTCATTAAGATCAGTTTTTATCATTATTATTTCTATATAATACAATGAATTATAATGATGATTTTTTATTTTGTCAAAAATAAGTCAATTTGGCACGATATTTGCTGGTATTTTATTGGAGAATAAAAAGGAGATTGAAAATGAGTACCAAGAAAGTACAGAAAAGTCAAAATGACGAGAATAGTCTTTCCCTATACCTGAAAGAAATCAGCAGGATACCGCTTTTATCCCGCGAGGAAGAAACGAATACGGCCCGCCTGGCTGTAAAAGGCGATAAAGCCGCAAAAGATAGATTGGTGAACGCGAACCTTCGCTTTGTGGTAAATGTGGCGAAAAAATATCAGGGGCAGGGACTGTCTCTTTCCGATTTGATCAGCGAAGGGAATATCGGACTTATCAATGCCGTGGAAAAATTTGATGTCGATAAAGGTTTCCATTTTATTTCCTACGCGGTGTGGTGGATTCGACAGTCGATTTTGAAGGCGATTTGCGAAAAATCCAGAATGATCCGCCTTCCGCTGAACCGGGCAAACGAACTTGTTCAAATTGAAAAGGCGATGAAGGTTGTACCGGAAGGAACGAGCACAGAGGAAGAGATCAACGAAATTGCAAGAATGCTTTCGATGGATCCTTCCACGGTATCTAATTTGATTTCTGTCTCAAGGGACATCGTTTCCCTGGAAAATCCTGTATACGATAATCAGAATTCATCCACATTGGGCGACTTTATCGAAGATGATCATTATCAGGCTCCGGAAGACGCGATGCTGGAAGAATCTTTAAAAGATGACATTGAAACGGTGCTCTCAACTTTGAACCGGAAAGAAGCTGAAATTATCCGTTCCCGCTTTGGATTGGGGAAACACGCGCCCATGTCTTTGCAGGAAATCGGGAACCGTTTTAAGCTCACCAAAGAAAGAATCCGGCAAATCGAGAAAAAAGCTCTGAGAATGCTGCAGCATCCTTCCCGGAGAACTTTGCTGGAAAGTTACGTTGCTTGAGCTTGACGATACGGAACAATTCAGAGATAAAGATACATATATGAAAGATCATCAGTTTATTCCTCAAGCTGTCCTTTTTGATATGGACGGCTTAATGCTGGACACCGAAGGACCGGTACTGCCTTTTTGGCATAAAGCAATGGCGGATTTCGGCTTTTCCATTGACGAAGAAACCCTGTTCAAAACGATTGGGATTCCCGCTTCTTCAACAAAAGCAATGCTTCTGGAAAAATACGGCAAACATTTCCCTTATGATAGCATTACGGAAGAAATTATCAAAATGGTCCAGGAAGATATCGAAAAAAACGGGGTTCCGCAAAAGCCGGGTCTTGTAACGCTGCTGGATCACATAGACGCGCTGGGGATTCCCAAAGCGATAGCCACATCGACAGACCGGGAAACGGCTCTGTGGAAACTGAAACGCGCCGGCATTGAAGGCAGGTTTTCCATAATGGTTTGCGGCGCCGAAGTCAAACGCGGCAAACCCGCCCCGGATATTTTTCTCGCGGCGGCCGAAAAATTGGGAGAAAAACCGGAAAATTGTATCGGTTTTGAAGATTCCTCGGCGGGGCTTCAAGCTCTCGCCGCGGCCTGCATTAAATCGGTATTTGTGAAGGATGTGCTCCAGCCCCCGGAAGATGTAATGAAAACGGTTTGGCGCCAGTACAGAAATCTTGCGGAAGCGGTGGAGCTGTTCGGTTAAAAAAACAACACGGATAAAATCTTATTTTTCCACTTGCCGATTATTTCTGTCCATAGTATTTTTAAAAAAGGAACAATTACCAAAACAAGTTTTCGTTCCGAACCATCATATTATTAATAGGAGCCTCAAATGGCGCAGCATCAATTTCAAACTGAAGTGAATCAGTTGTTAAATCTTATCATTCATTCGCTGTATTCCAATCGAGAGATTTTTCTGCGGGAGCTGGTATCCAATGCTTCGGATGCCTTGGATAAGCTCAAATATCTCAATGTGGCGGATGACGCGTATAAGTCGATCAGTTTTGATCCCAGGATTGATATCCGGTTTGATAAAGACGGAAAAACCATCACGATTGAAGATAACGGAATCGGGATGAACGAGCAGGATCTTATCGATTCGCTTGGGACGATAGCCCGTTCCGGGACAAAACTTTTCATGGAAAAACTTGCCGAAGACGCGAAAAAAGATTCCAATTTGATTGGTCAATTCGGCGTTGGGTTTTATTCCGCGTTTATGGTCGCGGAAAAAATCGAAGTGATAAGCCGGAAAGCCGGTGAAGAAAAGGCCTGGAAGTGGACCAGCGACGGACAATCCGGCTACGATATTGAAGAAGCGGCGCGGGACAGCCAAGGTTCCACGGTTATTCTTCATTTAACTGAGGACGGCACGGAATACGCAAACCGCTGGAGCATCGAAGACATCATAAAGCGTTATTCCAACCATGTAGCTTTTCCCATCTATCTTACTTACGAAGAAAAAAAATGGGACGATAAAGGCAAGGAAACCGGTTCAGAAACAAAAACCGAACGCATCAACAGCGGAACCGCTATCTGGCGGCGCGCGAAAAGCGAACTGAAAGAAGAAGATTACAACGAGTTTTACAAACAGATCGGCCACGATTCGGACGATCCGCTTTTTTACATTCACACAAAAGCCGAAGGCACGCTCGAATACAACACGCTTTTTTATATTCCGAAAAAAGCGCCTTTCGACATGTTCAACGCCGATTACAAGCCGGGCGTAAAACTTTACGTGAAACGCGTCTTCATCACTGATGATGATAAAGATTTGATTCCGTCCTATCTGCGTTTTGTCCGCGGCGTGATCGATTCGGAAGATTTGCCGCTCAATGTAAGCCGGGAAATCCTGCAGCAGAACAAGATTTTGATGAATATCAAAAATACTTCCGTGAAGAAACTGCTTTCCGAGTTCAAAACCATTTCCGAAAACAACAAAGAAAAATGGGACATATTTATTTCCCAGTACAATAAACCTTTAAAAGAGGGCTTATACCAGGATTTTGCCAATCGCGAAACCATTCAGGAATTGGTCCGCTTTAAAAGCTCGACGCAGGAAGGACTTACCGGATTTGCCGATTATACGTCGCGCATGAAAAGCGATCAGAAATCCATCTATTATATTTCCGGCGGCGATGAAAAAACCTTACGCGCGTCGCCCCTGCTTGAAGCCTACAAAGCCAAAGAGATTGAAGTCCTCATCATGGATGAAGAAATTGATGACTTTGTCGTTCCGACGATTGGCAAATACAAGGATTGGGAACTCAAAGCGATAAACCGCTCCGGCGCGGATGACGAGATTGAAGATAAAAAAGATAAAAACGCGGAAAAAGAAATCAAACCCGTGATCGAAAAGATCAAAACGGCTTTGGGAGACCAGGTAAAAGATGTAAAACTTTCCCGGCGCCTGCACGATTCGCCGTCCTGTATCGTTATGGATGAAAACGATCCGACTATGCAGATGGCGCAAATGCTCAAAGCGATGGGCCAGGATAATCTNNGTTTCCGCGCTCAAGGATTCCGCCGATGAAGAACATATCGCGGATGTGGCGGCGGTTCTCCTTGACCAGGCGCTCATTCTGGAAGGCGCGAAAATCAAAGACCCCGCCGATTTTGTGAAGAGGCTGAACCGGCTGATAGAAAAGTAATTGCAGAATTGAAAATCCTCAAAACTGTTTATGCCGGTTTTGAGGATTTTCTGGACCGCAAAAAAAGCGTTTACTGCTCGCTATTGATGACATATAAGTCGTATATCCAGCCTGACCTATTTTCCATAGAAGGAACAGTAACCTGTAACCATGCGTAATCATAACCGTCTATTGTTTCTTTTTCATTTGTCTCCGCAATAACAACAACTTCAGTACGCGAGGGAAGCGTAAATATCACTTTCGAATTTGATATTCCAGGCTTATTTCTCACATCAATAATAGCGTTATCATTTTCAAAATCCCATGCATAATGTTTGTAATCTTCATAAGGATAGACGTAGGGTTTAGCTGTAAAGGGAGAAATGTCATTTTCAGCGGCATTCAACTTATCTAAAGTTCCATGAAGATCATTGTATACTATAACATATAAGGAATAAGCACCTGTATCACCGTTTATTTCTTTCACATCGATGTAATACGTTTCAGGATAAAGATCCCCGGCTATCTGTGCGTTATTATCATGACCGCTGTCATCATCTTCCGCAATAAGCTCTCCTTCACCATTATACAGAGACATAATCGTATTCAACTTGCTTTCGGTATATATCCGAACGATGCTATTCTCAGAAGGAATAGTTATTTTGTACCAGTCTGTATCATCAGAAGTCATGAAATCGACTTGAACCGCACTTGATCCCGGCATCATTGGATAAGCTTGTAACAAGGTATCATTGGGTTCTTCTCCAATGAGGGTTTCCTGTGGTAAAGGTAATTCAACACCCAGCTCGGCGAACGCTTCAACAATAAGATTATTGAAATTGCCGCCTTTAAGCAGAGCGTTAATCAGAACTTCCTGTTTTTGCGTTTTATTATCGAGAGATTCGGCGGCATGGAGCAAATTTAAAACCTCGGCATCAACAGGATCGCTTGTAACAGCATCTGCTCTTACATACTGTTTTTCAACTAATATGCTGACACCGGGTTCGAACCATTTATAAACAAAGGCNNTGTATTCCCACAAAATGATACTGGGGAAATTTCCGAGCATCAATATAGTCTGTACTGGCATCAGGCTCGCTGTATAAAAAGGTATTTTCAGTTAATATAATACCGGGGACGGCATTCACCGCAAGGTAATAGTCCTGCATCCAAAGCTCTTGTCCATCATCAGTCATGACATGGTAAAAATCCCGTTGAAGAAAGTCTGCACGGAGAGCTGTTTTCATCTCAGGAAT
>DBDH01000073.1 GCA_002293455.1 Treponema sp. UBA937 | reverse complement strand
AAAAAGCTGAAAGTCAGCATCCGTTTTGCCGTAAATAACATAAACAAAGCTTTCCTCGCGGAGAACGAAGAACTTTTGAAGCTGCTTGCTGGTGTGGGCGATTTGGCCATAGAGGACATACGGAGCGATGAAATCTTCAAGCGGCCGGAGGGAGCCATTCTCCTTGTGGGAAGCCGGGATTTTGAAGTGCTCGTGTATATCGCCGATGCTGTTGACATGAACGTCCTTAAACAAAAGTTCACAAAGGACCTTGACCGGGACAAGCGTTTTATTGAAAACTTACAATCGAAATTGGGGAACGAGAACTTTGTGAAAAACGCTCCGCAGGAACTGGTTGAAAATGAAAAGTCGAAATTACAGGACGCGTTAAAAAGGACTGAAAAACTGGAATCATATATTAAGGATTTGAATTAAAATTATTTCGATGATTTTTAATCCGCTGTCCGCGGCGGGTCAAAAATCGAAAGAAGAGGAAGCCGCTTATGACGAGAATGGAAATGCTTCAACTGAAAGGGACACATCTTGCGCCCTACATCCAACTGGCAACCGCGCTGATTGGGAAGAGCAGGGAAGGAGGGGGGAATATGTTCCGTCATCAAATTGATACGATGGCAATTCTTATCGATTATGGCTATATTGATTCGGTCCTTTTAAAAGCATCGATAGTGCATGACCTCATTGAAGATATTCCGGATTTTAACCATAACACGCTGATGGCCATCGATTATGAAAGCCCACAGGTGTACGGACTGGTTCTGGAAGTTACCCGCCATCCTGACGAAACAAAACCCGAATTTCTCACACGGATTCGTGAGCGCGGTTCCTACCAGGCAAAAATCCTGAAAGTTGCCGACCGTATCTCAAATATGATTTCTTTGGGCTTTGTCAACAAATCAGAATTTATCAGCCGTTATACCGAAGAAACCGTACAGTACATACTTCCCATTGCGGAAGAAGTTGACAGGGACATGCTCACCGAACTTACAGATCTTGTCGAATCCCGAAGACAGTACGTTTCTATTTTCAACAAATAACAGTCAGCAATGATCAATCAGCAAAGAAGTATGTAACAATTAACATTGATCAAAAGCGGATGTTTCATTGCTCATTGCTCATTGTACCTTGTTAATTCATCCTGCCCCCTTCACACAAAACCGTTATCCATTATATTATTTTGTATATGAATACAATGAAACGCAATACAAGCTGCGGAGCGCTCACAAAAGCCGACGCAGGAAAGATCGTTATACTCAACGGATGGGTCCACCGCAAACGCGATCACGGCGGAATCTCTTTTATCAATCTGCGGGACCGCTATGGAATAACGCAGGTTGTGATTGATGAGGATTCTCCCGATGAAATGAAGGCCCTCGCGGCGGAACTGCGTAACGAGTTTTGTATCGCCGTTGAAGGCCTCGTTAGAACGCGCCCCGGCTCGATGATCAATCCCGAAATGCCTACCGGAGAAATTGAAGTTGCCGCGAAACGCTTATCAATCTTGAACCGCTGTGAAGTGCTTCCTTTCCAAATTGATAAAGAATCCGACGCGAAGGAAGATTTGCGTTTAACATACCGCTACCTCGATCTTCGTTCCGAAGGAATGCAACAGCGGATCAAACTTCGCAACGATGTAACCTTTGCCGTCCGTGAATGGATGACGGGCGAAGGCTTTTACGAAATTGAAACGCCGACCTTTATAAAGTCTACGCCCGAAGGCGCGCGCGACTACCTTGTGCCGTCCCGGCTGTACCCCGGAAAGTTCTACGCTCTGCCTCAGTCTCCTCAATTATATAAGCAGATTCTCATGGTATCGGGCTTCGACAAATATTTCCAAATCGCCCGCTGTTACCGCGATGAAGATGCCCGCGGCGACCGTCAGCCTGAGTTTACGCAAATCGATATTGAGATGAGTTTTGTTGACCGCGACGATATTCTTTCCATGACCGAAGGACTCTTTCATCATATCTTTAAGAAGACGATGAACCTCGATATTCCAAAACAATTTAAGCGTTTAAGCTACGATGAAGCTCTTGAACTGTACGGCTCTGACAAGCCGGATTTGCGTTTTGATATGCCGCTCCAGAACTTTGATGAATTTGTCGCGGCTTCCGGCTTCCAGGCTTTTAAAGACGCGATTAGCAAGGGAGAGTCGGAGCGGGAAGCTGCCAAAGCGAAGGGCATCACCATTGCCGGCGCCGGGGTAAAAGCCTTGGTTGTTCCGGGGCAGGCCGCTTACTCGCGGAAGCAGATTGAAGAACTGGAAGCGCAGGCGAAGATTTACAAAGCCAAAGGATTGGCCTGGATGAAAGTCATGGGAACGGAAAACGAACCCGTTCTGGAAGGCGGCGTTTCTAAGTTCTTTGCCGATCAAACTGCGGCCATCCTCGAAAAGCTCGGAGCGAAATGCGGCGATCTCATTTTGATTGTTGCCGACTCATCGCGGAAAACCGCGAACACCGCGCTCGGAGCTGTCCGGCTCAAGCTCGGCAAAGACATGGACCTCTGCGATCCTTCCCGCTTTGAGTTTGCCTGGATCGTCGATTTCCCGCTCTTTGAATTCAACGAAGATGAAAACCGCTGGGAAGCTGCTCATCACATGTTCTCGTGGCCGCAGAATCAGTATCATGATACATTGGAATCGGATCCGGGTTCCGTGAAAGGCGATCTTTACGATCTTGTGTTGAACGGCTATGAACTTGCTTCGGGCTCCATCAGGATACATGATCCTGAACTGCAAAAGCGTATCTTCAACATCGTCGGCTTTAATCCCGAAGAAGCGGAAAAGAAGTTCGGCTTCCTGACGCAGGCGTTCAAATACGGCGCGCCGCCCCACGGAGGAATCGCTCCGGGGCTTGATCGTCTCGTAATGCTCATGGCGGGAAAGACTTCGATTAAAGAAGTCATCGCCTTCCCCAAAAATTCTTTTGCGGTAAGCCCGATGGACGATTGCCCCAGCGAAGTTGATCAGAAACAGCTGGATGAACTGCATATCGCGATAGTGAAGACAGAGGAATAAAAACAACAAGGCTGTTCATTACCGGACAGCCTTGTTGTATATTAGAACAATTGTTTTTTAGAACGTGGCGACTACTCCGCCGTTGTAATTAGCAAGGATGTAATCCTTTACTTTCTGGGAGCAGAGCGCTTTCTTTAAGGCAAGAATTTTGGGATTGGTTTCGTCGCCTGCTCTAACCGTGACAACATTTACGTAGGGCGATTCGGCGCCTTCCAGAATCAAGGCGTCTGTTACAGGATTAAGGCCCGCTTCCAGAGCATAGTTTCCGTTGATGATTGCGCCGTCAACATCGCCTAAAGAGCGGGGAAGCTGAGCGGCTTCGAGTTCGCGGAAGCGAAGATTTTTGCTGTTTTGTGCGACATCGTTGGGAGTGCCTTCCAAACCGGCGGCATCAGATAAGGTGATAAAGCCTTTCGCTTCGAGTAAAAGCAGCGCCCTTCCTTCGTTTGTGGGGTCATTGGGAATCGCGATAGAGGCTCCATTTCCAAGCTGATCGATGGAATCGATCCTTGACGAATAAAGCCCCAGCGGTTCCACATGTACGCCGAAAGCGGAAACCAGTGTAAGGTTTCGTTCCGCGTTAAACGAATCGAGATAAGGCTTGTGCTGGAAAAAGTTTGCGTCAAGGTCGCCCGCGTCCAAAGCAAGGTTCGGCGTTACATAATCGGTGAACTCAACAATCCTCAGTTCAATCCCTTCGGCGGCAAGATCATCCTTGACAAGTTCCAAAAGTTCCGCGTGGGGAACCGGAGTTGCTCCAACGGTGAGGATTTGTTTTCCTCCGCCCGCGTCACTGCCGCCTCTGGCAAATACCGAAAAGGCAAGAAAAGCGCACAATACAAACACAATAAGTTTCTTCATTTTATTCTCCTGTAGTATATAAAGTTGATGAAATTGTCTCCATCATAAAAAATCATCGTTTGGACAAAAGATTCCGGCTGATCAAAGTTCCCGCAAGCTGAATCAGTTCAACCATGATCAGAATGATGATAACTGCCGCTATGGTAACATCGATCCTGAAACGATGATACCCGTAACGGATGGCCAGGTCTCCAAGGCCGCCGCCGCCTATGGCCCCGGCCATTGCCGAATACCCTATCAGATTGATAACGGTTAACGCCAGGCCTGAAACAAGCGCCGGCAGAGCTTCCGGAATCAGCACCTTCCGGATAATCTGAAAATCAGAAGATCCCATGGCACGGGCGGCGGTAAGCACACCCTGGTCCACCTCCTGTAAAGCCGATTCCACAATCCGCGCGACGAAAGGCGCCGCTGCCAGGGATAATGGAATGATAGCGGCAGTCGGCCCTATGCTGGTTCTTACAATGAGCCGGGATAGGGGGAAAATTAAAATCATCAAAATGATAAAGGGCAGAGAACGGAAAAGGTTCACAAGCCGGGAAAGAACATTGTAAGCCACCGGCTTCGGCGAAAGTCCCGCGGGCGAACTGTAGTACAAAAAGGAACCCAACGGGAATCCCAAAAGCGATGACAAAATAGTCGCCACAGAGGTCATGTAGAGCGTTTCCAAAGTCGGTTTCCCCAGAAGAAGCAGCAGGGCCGCAAAGTCAAACTCACGCATAGATCAACTCCTGTGCCGCTTTGGTTCTTGGCGCGGCAAAAATCTCATCCACCGCGCCGTTTTCAACAATGAGGCCTTCATCCAAAACAGCCACCACTTCGCAGACATCCCGGATCACCGGCATTTGATGCGTAATCAAAACCACGGTAAGGTTGAGTTTTTCATGCAGCTCGTTGATGAGCGCCAAGATCGAACGCGTTGTCTGCGGGTCCAAAGCGCTTGTAGCTTCATCGCAGAAAAGCACTTCGGGACTCGCCGCCAAAGCTCTCGCGATGGCAACCCGTTGCTTTTGTCCGCCTGAAAGTTCCCGAAGCCTGGCTTTACGCTTATCCGCGATGCCGGTCATTTCAAGGAGTTCTTCAACCCGTTCGTGTATCTGCTTTTTATGCGTCCCCGCGATTTCCAGAGGATAAGCTACGTTTCCCGCAACATTTCGGGAAGAAAAAAGATTGAAATTCTGAAAAATCATTCCCATCTTCCGGCGCTGCTGATGCAGTTCTTTTTTGCCAAGCACATCCACCCGGTTATGGTGATAATATATTTCTCCGGTATCGGCCGGTTCCAAAAGGCTCATAATCCGCAGCAAGGTCGATTTCCCCGCGCCGCTCTTCCCGATTATTCCGTAGATGCTTCCTTCCGGAACGGACAGATCGATTCCCCGGAGCGCTTTTACGTCCGAGTAACGCTTTGATATGCCCTTTAAATCAATCATTGTACATTCCTCTTACATCCATCAAAATCCGGAATTCCGAAAATGATCAAGTCTTTAAAATCTTTCTTTGCCGGAGGCTTTCAATATATTGGATTTCATGGGAAGACAAAAAAACCTCCCATGAGGAGGCGGCTGGATTCCAAAAAACGGAAAAGCGCAACCCCTCATCTTTGCGGCACTAATGGCTGCCGCCGGATTTGGCACCGCTTAATTGACCGCGTCAATCATGGTTGCCGGGCTTCACAGGGCCGTTCCCTCCGCCTCTCTTGATGAAAGATATTTACTGATAAAAAGATATAAAAAATACGGTGAATGTGTCAAGAGGAGAATTTTACCAGACAATACTAACCGGAACAGTCAATGTAATCGATTTTTGAAACATTTTACATATAAATCACGCTATAGCATTGACAAACCGCTTCCGAGGGATTATCTTCAAAATATCGTTAGTAATAACGATGACATTAATAAAGGTGGTTGAAAGGAATGGACAAGGATATGGAAAAGAACACAGAAGCGGAACAGAACGAAGACATCGGGTACTGGATTAAAGTTGTAAACGATAGCATGGAAACCTTTGCGAATCGCGGCTTGAAAAAAATCGGTATTACTCTTTCCCAAGCTAAAGTTATGGCTTTTATAAATGACAGGAAAAAGCAGAATACTTCCCAAAGAGATATTGAGGCTTTTTTCAAGGTAACGCATCCTACGATCATCGGTCTTTTAAATCGGCTCAAGCTGAAGGGTTATGTCAGGAAAGAGTACAATGATGATGACAGGCGTAAGTATGTTTTCCTTACCGATGAAGGGAAAAAAGCGTGCAAGGAACTGGCTTCTATCCAGAAGAAAACCTTGACTGCTGTTCTCGCGGATTTTTCCGAAAAAGATGTAGAAAAGCTTATTTCTTTTATGGAAAAAATGTACAACAACATCAAGGAATAATTTGGCATCAAGGCTGTTTTAAGGCTTTCGTTTTAAAACAGCCTCTGTTAATGTATTTTCCTCTTAACGAAGCTTCCGATGGTTTATTGTTTGGGGGCTGATTATCATCTTCTCTCATAAGTAAATCTGAATAGTGGCTGTAAAAAGCCGCAAAAGTCGTGTATACTTCTTTTATGAAAATGTTTTTCCGCATTGGGATAATCTGTTTCGGTGTGTTATCTGTGGCGGCTTTTCTTGTCTCTCTTTTTTTGATTCAGGATATGCGGATACAGAATCCGGAAGATGATGCGCTTTCTTTGCAATACCATGTCGCTCTCTATCTGCCTGATAATCAAAATTCTTTTTTTGCCGATGTCATCAGAGGCGCCGAGCGGGCCGCCGCGGAATTGAACGTATCAATTTCGCTTCATTCTATTGATCCCGCAAAAAATGAACTTGAAATGGCTTCCTATACCGGCATCGACGGGGCTTTGGTTTGCCCTTATTTAGATGACGCTCTGGCGCGGCGGCAGTTGGAAAAACTGAATGCCGAACAGATTCCCGTTGTGTTGATCAATCATAATGTGGTGAACGAACAGCCGTGGCCTTTTATCGGGACGAACAATTTTGATATCGGCCGCCGGATGGGAATAATTGCCCGGAATATTAATGACGAGATTCGCCCTGTTCTTGTATTCAGTGACAAATCGCCGGGAATCTACAGTGAGCGGGAATTGGTTGAAATGGGATTTACCGCATCGCTTGGAACGGTGCTTGCCTCGCCTATAATGACGATGAAGACGACGCTTAATCCTCTTGATGCCGAAGAAATTATCCACGGGCTTTTTCGCAGCGCGTCAAGAATCAATACGGTTATCTTTACGGATTCCAGCGATACCATCGCCGCCGCTCATGCTTTAATCAACATGAACCTTGTGGGACAGGTGCAGATTATCGGATTTGGAAATGATCCTGTCATTTTGGAAAATATCCGTAAAGGCATCATCGCCGCAAGCATTGTTATCAATCCGGAAAGAATGGGCTATGAAGCTCTTCGCTCACTCATATCTTTGCGTTCATCGGGCTACACTTCTGCATCGATAGATACGGGAATAACGATTATTGACAGGAACCGCTTGTGATAAAGAAAATCCGTAATTCCCTTAGGGGACAGATGATTATCAGCATAATGGGAACGTTTTTTATCCTGGTTGTCTCCACGACCTACATTCTTTTTTCCGCGAGAAACCTGCAAACTATTTTGGATCAAAGTTTTGAGCGGGAACGTTTCATCAAGTCGATTCAGGAGGATTTGATAAAATTTCAGACGCCGCTCTTGGAATATTTATCTACGATGTCATCGAACGCGCTTTCTCAAATATTGATTGATTCCCAGATGCTGCGGAGCAAGATTCCCGATCATCAAATTATTTCTTCCAATAAAATAGAATTGCGCGAGCGGGAATTGTATTCGCTCATCAATTCTTATTTGGATTTGGCCGACAGCGCTATAGAAGAGAAGCGCGCAAGAGATATACTTGGTTACATAGGATTGTATGATGAAATGTCGGCGCTGCTTTCGTATATCAATTCGGAAATTGATATTATCAGCGCCGGAAGATTTTTGAATCAGCTTGAACTCTTTGAAGTCTTTATCGGCAAGTCGGGAAATATTCAATTGTGGAATCTTTTGTTTATCATTTTTATTTCGATATTTACGGTTCTTCTGCTTCTTTGGTCAATGGAAAAAATTACCCATCCTTTAATCCGCATGTCTTCTATGGCAGGGGAGCTTTCCTCTGGAAATTTTTCCATTGCCGATATTGAATCCAGTCCGGTGTATGAAATTGATCATCTTGTTGTAGCGTTCAACCAAATGAAAAATGAGATTCGGCTTTACATTGAAGAAATTCATTGGCAGGAAAAAATCAAGCAGGAATATATGCGCGAGCGGATTCGGAACATGAATATGGAAGGCCTTATCCGCCGGATGGAAATTTACACGCTTCAGGCGCAGATGAATCCTCACTTTCTTTTTAATACGCTGAACACCGGAATGCAGCTTGCGATAGTGGAAGGCGCGGAACGGACAGGGGAATACATCGAATATCTTGCGCAGCTGTTCCGTCATATTATACGCAACAAAGATGTGATTGTTCCGCTCCGGCACGAGATTGAAGGAATCAATTATTACTTTTACATCCTTCGCGTCCGCTTTGCCAAAAAGATCGATCTTGTTCTTGATTACAAAGAAGAAATGCTCGATCAATACAAAGTTCCTGTTTCTATTTTTCAGCCTTTAGTGGAAAACTGCGTCATTCACGCATTTAAAAATATAAAGGGAACGTTGTCGATAATTGTCCGGGTGGAAATGAAGGACGAAAGGCTGATACTTTCCGTAACGGATAACGGTTCCGGCATAGAGCCGGAAATTGCCGAGAAACTTTTGAATCCTCAGCCGATTGATGAATCGGCGCTTTCCAGAGCTATGGGATTGGAGAACGTTATTCAGCGTCTGTACTTTTTTTATCCTGACGATCCGGATATAGTCAAAATAGAAACAGGCTTTGATAAGGGCATTGCTCAGGGCAGCGCTCCGGGAACCCGGATTATTATTTCCATCGATCCAAGGAGACCGCCGTGTATAGAGTTCTGATTGTAGATGATGAAGAACCTGTCCTCGAAAGTTATGAGTTCCTGCTAAAAAACAGTACGCCGGATTTTGTTTTGGCGGGAAAAGCTTCTACAGGATTTGAGGCTATGAAGCAGATTCATGAACTGAAACCTGATGTGGTTTTTATGGACATTAATATTCCCGGCATTGACGGAATGCAGGTAATATCGAACGTCCGTCTTCAGTTTCCGGGGATGATCTTTATTCTTTCAACAGCCTATGAACGTTTTGATTTGGCCCAAAAGGCCATAACGCTGGGAATCTTTGCGTATTTGATAAAGCCTGTTTCTAAAAAAACGTTCCTTGAAACGCTTGCGTCGGTTCAAACCGCCCTGGAAGAACGTCCTGTGCCGGCGCATCAGGAAAGTTCCGCTTTGACGGAACGGCATTTTGCCGGGGAAGTTATCTGGAACAGAATGAGCGAAGCGGAATGGCATCATTATAAATCGGTATATTCTTTTGGATCGGACAAAGGAATTGTGTGCCTGATCGAATTGGAAGATGAATCGTTGTACAGTACGATTGCTGAAAAAATTTCTTTCCGCCACCGGTGTCTGTATACAATCCGCCTAGGGCAGGGTGTGTTTTTTATTCCGGAAGATGTGAGCCGGGAATCTTTTGTTCCCTACATAAAACAACTGATACGTGAAACAATACCCGCATCGGTGTATCATGTATATGGAGTGGGTGAGTCTCATGCAAGCCGCGAAATTTTTCTTTCCTGTAATGAAGCACTGGAAGATTTGCGGAAAAGAAAAAACCGCTGCGATGTGCAGCTTCGCGAACGGATGCGGATTATTCAGCTTCGGCGGAAAATCGGCATGTCTCCCAAAAATGAAGTTACGGATGTATACAATTCTCTTTGGGAAGAAATATTTTCTTCTTATGATTTTGTTTTGGCGAAAGCAAAGATGGCTTCCGTGTTTATGTTTTTAATTGATGACAGTATCGGCGCTTACTCAAGGCACTCCGATGAGGCCCCGCCTTTTTATGCCGTTGAAGAAATCATGCGGATTGGAAACATCGATGAATGGAAAAAGTGGTCGGATGCAGCGTTCGGAAAAATGCTGGAGATTTGCAGCCTCCGCTATTCGGGAAAGTTTCCTTTGCCGCTCGTGAATGCTATGGAATATGTTCATGAACATTATGCCGAGCCGATTCAGCTGCATTCCGCCGCGGAAGCCGCAAAAGTTTCTTCGACATATTTAAGCCGTCTTTTTTCAGAATATATTCAATGTACGTTTATTGATTATGTGACATCGCTGCGGATAGAAGAGGCTGAAAAACTTATCCGCGAGGCCCGGATGAATATTAAAGAAGTTGCGTTTGCGGTTGGGTTTCAGGACGCGAATTATTTCAGTAAAATTTTTAGGAAGATCACCGGACTTCCGCCGTCGCTTTATGCCGCGGAAAAACGAGGCAATGAATAAGTAATAAGTAACTATTAATATGTGTAATATTATGCAGGAAAAGAATGCAGTATGGAGGAAAAAAATGAAACGAATCTTCATATCGATTTTGGGTTGTATTGTTCTGTTATGCTTGTCGTGTTCTCGAAAAGAAGATGTACCTTCCCGGTCCGCGGGGAGCAATTCGGCAAATAATCGCTTTCCGTTTTTCTCCCGCGAAAAGAAAGATGATCAAATAACGATTGGGTTTTCCGCGGCAACGGATACCTTTGTGATAGAACGCTGGTACAAAGATGTAAGAGTATTTTCGAGCGCCGCAAGTGAATTGGGAGCGAATGTGGTTGTTCAGTTGTCCGCCGGCGGAATAAAAGAACAGATCGATCAGATAAATTATCTTGTCAAACAAGATATCGATATTCTCGTAATTATTCCTCACGATACGGAAATGATCGCCGGAGTCATTAAGCAGGTACGTGATTCAGGAATTCCTGTTGTTGCTTATGATAGATTGATTATCGGCGTTCCGGTAGATGCCTTTATTTCGTTTGATAACCGGGAAGTAGGCCGTCATTTCGGACGCGCTCTTATCGACGAAGTCCCCGGCGGAAACTATGTTATTGTGAACGGCGCCGTTAATGATTCAAACAGTTACGAAGTGAACGCGGGGCTGCATGAAATACTTCAGCCTTACGTTGACAATGGACAGGTCCAGGTAGTTCACGAAGTATGGCTTAACGAATGGAGCTTTGACGAAGCCCTGGAAGTCCTTGAACCTTTGTTAGAGCAGGATATAGAGATTCATGCTATTTCCTGCGCCAATGACCAAATCGCCGCCGCCGCGATTCAGCTTCTTTCCGAGCGGCGGCTGGCAGGAACGGTTGCCGTAGTCGGCCAGGACGCGGAACTGATAAACTGCCAGCGTGTAGTGGAAGGCGTACAATTGATGACCGTCTATAAACCTATCGGGAAGCTCGCCGTCAGGGCCGCCGAACTTGCTGTGTCAATCGTGAATCAGGAACAATTGATGTACGATACATTAATGGACAATCAAAGCAACACTATGATTCCGTCTTATGTAGAAAGTCCCATCGCGGTGTTCAGTCATAACATGGACGAAATTGTAATCAAAGACGGATTCCATTCCGCCGAAGATGTGTACCGGAATATGGTAAGATCAAAAAATTGATGAGAAGGCGCGGAGTCCCGCGCCTTCCCGTTATTCATGCCCGGAACATAAACGCTGATGCCGCCGGTGTTTTTATTTTCTTCCGCCGCCGGTCCCTTGTAAGGAAGAGCGCTCCCGTAAGTGCCGCCAACAAGCTGAACGCGAGGATTCCCCATACAGCCAAGGACGAATTTTGGAAGGGGAGCCCGATGTTCATGCCGTAAAAACTGGAGATCAACGTAGGGATCATCAGCACGATGGAAATAATCGTGAGGCGCCGCATGACGATGTTGAGATTATTTGAAATAACGCTGGCAAAAGCGTCCATCGTTCCGGTAAGAATCGATGAATAGGTATTTGCCATTTCGATAGCCTGTTTATTTTCGGTTACAACATCTTCCAGCAAATCTTTTTCTTCTTCTTTGAAACGGAAGATCGATGTCTTCTGGAGTTTTTCCAGCAGCAGCTCATTTGTTTTGATGCTCGTCGTAAAGTACACGAGCGATTTCTGCACCGAAAGAAGCTGAATCAATTCATGATTCTGCACCGATTTCTGCAATTCCTGTTCGATAATATTTGTCTTCCGGTTAAGATCCTTGAGCGCTTTGAGAAAGGTAAAGGCAGCCCGTCCCAAAAGATTCAGCACAAAAGCGCTCTTATTTTTGATGTTAAAGTCCCGAATGCGATTGTTTGCCAGATCATCCAGAGCATCGCTGGATTTTTGACAAATCGTAACAATCTTATCCGAAAAAATGATGATTCCCACCGGAATCGTAAAGTGCGCGACTTCGTATTCCTGATTAAACACAGGGATACGAATGATGAGGGCTGTGTAATCTTCTTCTTTTTCAACACGGGCTTGTTCATCAACGTCCATTATATCGATGAGCAGTTCGGCGGAAATGCCGTATTCGTGTTCAAGTTTATCAAGATCGTCTTTGCTGACATTGCGGACATCAATCCAGCAATCTTTTCCGGGTTCTTTTACGGTAACCAAGCTTTGGTTTTTCTGGGTGCGGATAGTAATCATAGGATTTTCCTCCTGGCGCGTCCCCGCGGAAAATCCTCAAATCACCTTTTACGAAGGATTCACAGATACCAGGGGAAGCAGTCTGAATTTAATATGCGTATTGCATAAATGACCGGGGGCTAAACTAGCCCCGCCGTCCGTATCGGACATTGCATTCCTCCTGTAAGATGGATTTACATTACTTTTTCAATATACCTGATTTTTTGCGGACTGGCAATAGCGGCGCTCGTTCTCCCACGTTCGTTTCATAAACTTCCGATGCAAATAATATGATATCCTATAATTGATCGAACCCGCACAACACGGCTGTCATGATTACGATTAGCATATCGCTGAGCTTATGCTCTATGTAACTTTCGTGCCGGTATTCGGCATGATTGATAATCTCTCCCTCAGTCGTTTTTCCACTCTTTTCCCCTCTTCGGGGAGTTTACTCTTTCTTGCTCTTTATTCGTGTTGAGGGTTTAATACCCTCTGTCTGCCATGCAGGCGATAGCTCTGCGGCGGAGTTGTTGATTACAATTTTTTGAAACGAACGTGATTTGCCGAATGCGTCTGGTAGACCATGAATCATTTTTCAAATAGAATTAAATTATGTTTACGGTAAGAGTAGAAGCCGAATTTGCGGCGGCCCATTTTTTAAGCCATTATCACGGAAAGTGCGAACATTTGCATGGGCACAATTACCGGGTCCGGCTTTGGGCGAAAGGAAATAATTTAGATGAAGGCGGAATGCTCGTGGATTTTGGTATTCTCAAAAAGGTCCTTAAAAAAATCGCCGGCAGCCTTGATCATACAAATCTGAATGATCTGCCTTTTTTTGAAAATGATCCCAGCGCCGAACGAATCGCGAAATATATTTTTGACGAAGCGGAAAAATTGTTTCTTGCCGAAAACATCGATGCCAACATACTTCATGCCATTGATGTATACGAAACACCTTCGAGCATGGCAAGATACGAACGATGAGCGTTGAGTTTACTCTTCGCCGAATATTTCCGCGGTAAATGTGTACAACTTCGCGCCTGGCTCTTCGTAAGCCTTCGGCGGAAGCCCCGCTTTACGGCAAATATAATCCAAATATTCATCCTGATTCCAGCCTTGTTCTACCGGAACCTGCGGCAGCAAAACTCCGGCTCTCCCGCGGCTCATCAAATATAAACCATGAACGCCGACCAAAACCGATTCAGGATTCGGGCATAATTCCATAGGAGACAAGACAGAAATCTCAAGGCTGCATTTTTCAAATTCGTCTTTTTCGATAGGGGGAAAACGTGGATCGCCAAAAGCGGCTTCTATCGCCATCATTCTGACGGTTTTAACAAGAGCTTCATCGGAAGCCATTCTGCCGATGCATCCGCGCAGCGATTTACCTTTATGTATCGTTACAAAAGCTCCGCAGGCTAATGTCAGCGGCGAACCTTCCGCCGGAATAATTTCCTCGTATTCGGGCTGCCGCTTTTCAAGTTTTGCCAGGATCGTTTCTCTCGCGTTGTTGAGAAGAATTTTTTGTTCAGCGCGGTTTATGTTAAGATGCATATAATCAGTATAAAGTATTTCTGTTTTTTGTGTATATCGATTTTTGTTTTATATTGCTTCTTCTCTGAACAATATTTTCTTTAGTAAGATATCTTCTAAATTTCGTCTGCCGTCGATTACGAGCATTATATAAACAAGTTCGTCTTCAATTTTGTACAGTATTCGCCAGTAATCGACAATCATTTCCCTGTATGCTAAATATCCATATTTTTCTAATTCCGGAACAAGGCGGTAACTTTTTGGTGATTTATGTAAGTTTTTCACATCAGCTTCTATTTTGTCTAACACTTTTACCGCATAAAGCAGATTTGTTTTTGAAATATAATCAATGATCTCATTCAAATCTTCCCGCGCGGGAGCAGTCCATTTTATAAAATATTTTTTACGCATGTTTTTTCTCAAGTTTTTTTCTTAATTCGGAAAACACTTGATCATTGTCGTAAACTTTATCATCTCTAATAGCTTTTTCTGAAAATTGCATTAACTTCATTAAAGACAGTGCGTTAAGCATATCTTGATACGATTCTATATCAAGAAACACACCTTTCGCTTCGCCATGCTGGGTGATAATTATCGGGCTTTTATGATCGTTAATATATTCGATCATATCGGCAGCATTTGTTTTTATGTAAGAAATAGGTTTTACATCTTCTTTCAAGTTGATATTCATATACTCCTCCTGCAAGTACTTTAATAATACCAAAGAAAGACTGATTTTTCAAGGGAATCTGTTGTGTGTTTTCTTGCAATATCTCGTCACCTTCATTCCGGGTAATGCAAATTCTCATGCTTTGCGTTCTTTAGAACATTGTTGTAGCGGGCTGCTTCCCATCTTGCCATTTCGAGGTTTTGTTCCTGCCAGTTGCCGCATTCTTTCGCGCTGGCGCCGGGGATGGGGCCGGTGAATTGTTCGATAAAATCAAGCATTTCCCGCACTAAAGGAAGGGCCTCTGCGGAATTGAGATCGCCTGCAAGAATAAGGTAAAATCCGGTCCGGCAGCCCATAGGGCCAAAATACACAACGCGTTTCGACCAATCTTTGTGGGAACGCAGAAAAGTCGCTCCCAGATGTTCTATTGTGTGAAGAGCAGGCATGTCTATGACCGGTTCCTTGTTCGGCGTTTTGAAACGCAGATCAAATGTGGTAATCACAAGCGATTCAAACTGATCCCGTCGGGAAACAAACAATCCAGGGCTTAGCCTAAGATGGTCTATCGTAAAACTGGCAATTTTTTCCAAGGTATGCTCCTTTTCTTGTTGAAGTGACAAAAGGCAATTGAAAAACAATTGCAAACATTTAAAGATCTCTGATAATTCTTGTGACAATATCGCCGGAGTGCTTCGATGCAATCGGCAGGAATTCATCAAAGGTCATAGGCGATTCAACACCCGCAATATCGGACAAAGCCCTGATGATGATGACAGGAATGTTGAATATTGCGCATGTATGGGCAATGGCGGCGCTTTCCATTTCAACCGCTTTTATCTCTGGGAAGGTATGCGAAATCGACGCGATTCTCTTGGGGTCATGGATAAACACATCTCCGGAACCAAGCAGACCCTGGACGCAGTTGAAATTCGAGGGGAGAATATTTTCATGTTTAAGATCCGCCACGGCTTTTTTTGCGCGCGCAACAAGATCGGCAGGAGCGGAAAAACATTGAGGCATTCCGGGAACTTGTCCCGGAGCATAATTAAACGCGGTTACATCCACATCATGATACACAAGGGAATCCGCAATGACGGCGTCGCCGAATTTAAGCGAAGAATCAATGCCTCCGGCGGAACCGGTATTAATTATCATCGATGGTGAAAAACGTTCTATCAGGATGGTACATCCTACAGCGGAAAAAACTTTGCCAATACCACAGCGGCAGAGAACCGTTTCTTTGCCTTCCAGGATGCCTTTGTAATATTCAAAGGTTTCGGCCTTTATCGTTTCAACCTGTTCCATTGCGGAACGCAGATTCATAACTTCACCTTCCATTGCGCCAATAATACCAATCATTTTTAACTCCTCTTTAAGCCGCACAAGCGGCGAAGTCTATCGAAGGCACCGCAAGGCGATGACGATAACTCCTCTTTAAGCCCCAGTCTGTCCAAAGGACAGAAAAGCGGCGAAGTCTATCGAACCTCATTGCAAAGCAATGCAAGCGAGGCGATGACGATAACTCCTCACAACGATTATCCTAACAAACAGGGAATCCCTATTTCTCCGCAATTATTTTCGCCGTTTGTGCGTGTTTTTCCCGAAGATAGGCTTCCGTTTTGAATAAGAGCCCCGCGCCCCAAAATGTTGACCGGTTTCGTCCTCTTTCTTTGGAAAGATACAGAGCTTGATCCGCGCGTTTAATCACTTCCTCAGCAGGTAAAAATGTGCAGTCATCAAAAGTAATAATTCCAAGACTGATGGTTACCTGTGGAAGCGGAACCTCCCACGGCACATGCATGGATGCAATGGCGATCCTTAATCTTTCCGCTACCGTCCACGCCATTTCCCGTCCCGTATCCGGCAGCAGAACCGTAAATTCTTCACCTCCAAAACGAGACGGAATATCCTCCAGCCGAATATTTGATTTTATTGCCAAAGCAATGTATTCCAAAACACGATCCCCGGCGAGATGACCGTAAGTATCATTGAAGTTTTTAAATTTATCCACATCCACAACAATAATTGACGCGGCTACATTTGCCCGCTTTGTTCTGGCAAGTTCTTCATTTAACCGGCTCATAAAAAAACCGTGATTGAATAAACCCGTTTTTACATCCCGTACAGAATGTTCATAGTAAAGATGATTTTGTATCGCCTGGGAAACAAATCCCATCAACTGGCCAAGATAAATCAATTCGTCATGAGTATATTCGTTATAAAGTATTTTTGGTCCCACCAAAATAAGACCATACAACGATGAATGACCAAAAATAGGAACCACCAGTTCCGGGTGGATTTTCTCTAAAGAATCAGTTGTTCTCTTATCCCCCATCTGGAAAGCAAGCAGATCAAAATTAATAGGCTTGGGATATTCCCGGAAAAAAACTTCAAAGGGTTCAAGCGAATCAATATGCATGGAAGATAAATCGATCATCTTATAATTTTTGTATACTTTAAAGACAACTTCTTTTTTATTTTGAAAAGGCCGCCAGAGGAAAACGATGAACGCAGGTAAAAATTGATCGGAAATTTGTAAAACTGTGGCGTCCATAATATCATCAACCGTAGTACTGTTGAAAATATCCGTAGCGCCTTTTAGAAGATTCTGATATTTCCGGATTTCTTTTTTATACGAATCGATGTACTTGAAAAGACCTATTTCCTGCAAAAGGCCGTATTGATCGAGGACTTGGGGGTTGCTAAAAAAATCATCGCCTTTCTCTTCAGTCATTATGTTGTTGAATACCGATCTGCCAGAATGGTACGCCATTCAGATCTGGTCTCCTTTTCCTCATATTCAAAGATTTTTTTTATTTTAAATCTCCTATGATCATGCGGGCTGTCAAAATGCACAACTCCAAATCTTCCTCCGCCGATATAAGTGACAACATCACCTTTTTCCAATCTTTCATTTTTCACTATTTGTACAATAGCACAGTCAAAATGCACGGGATTTTTGCCGGATTTTTCGGTCATTGCGAGAGCCATATCTTTTATGGGTTTCCCGCAGCAAGAACACTCCAAATGCGGTAATGGTTCATGGGATATTGTGGGCGGCGACCATTTTGGACGTTCTACAATAATTCCTTTTTGCTTGTCGTATCTGGGCTGATGTTCTCTTTTTTTACCGTCTTGCCCTTCGCGGGACCAGTTTTCATCACGGTCCCGGCGCTTAAATGGCCGACGACGATTATTTCCTTCTCTTCCGGAACCGTTCATTGTACTGACCTCCTTCTTTGTAATTCCTATAATGGAGAATTTCATCGCTTAAAACATGCGCAATACGTTCAATCGCGGCATCAATATAATCCCTATTCTCCACCATTTTGCGTAAATTTTCAATTGCCGCCGGCCTAACCGTTGTATCACAGTTTGTATATTCCGGATCTATCATACATGATCCTCCGTAAAAGCGGACAGGAGATGGGTTATCCCTTCTGAACTGATAAAAACGACATCAAAACGCATTGCCATACTCATATATTTTCGATGCATTGCCAGAAAATACTTAGCTGTTTCGATAATCCTTTTCTGTTTTCTCTTATTAATTCCTTGTTCCAATTGCTCTAATCCAAAAGATGACCAGGTTTTCACTTCGGCAAATACCAAAACATCACCGTCCAGACCGATAACATCAATTTCACCAAAAGGGGAATGATAATTCCTTTCAATAATATGAAACCCCTTAGCAGCTAAAAATTGAACTGCCTGGTCTTCTCCTTTTTTGCCGACACTGGACTTATTCACTACTTTTTGCTTATTTCCTTTGGATCCAAAGCCCTCGCGATAAAAAGACTCTTTTCTGTGAGCAGATCGATTAAATCGCCTTCATCCTTCTTGTAAACCTTACCAAATTCGTCAATAAGAACCCTGATTGACGGACGCAGCGGCGCGTCTTTATGCACTTCCACGACACGGGCAATTGCCCCGTTGTTCAGCAAAATGATAGAACCGATAGGATAAATCCCCATGATACGGATGAACGCCTTTAACACATCAGGATCAAAGCGGCGGGAATTATCGGATAACAGGTTTTTCATAGCCTGGTATCCCATCATTGAATTACGATAGGATTTTTCGCTTACCATAGCTTCAAAAGCGTCCGCCACGGAAACAATTCTGGCGCCGATATCAATTTCCGCACCCGCTACGCGCCGGGGATACCCTTCGCCGTTCCAGCGTTCATGGTGTTGAAGCGCCACCAATCCCACATCTTCCGGATACAAAAACTCTTTGCAGATGATTTTATAGGTGTACAGGGGATGAGCCTGCATTCGCTGAACTTCCGCTTCGGAAAGATTGCCCTTTTTTTCCAGAATATCTTTTGGAAGCCGAAGCATCCCGGCATCGTGGAGCAGCGCCCCAGTTGTAATCTGTATCACTTTGTGATTGGGAAGTTTCATTTCAATAGCAATCAAGGCCGATAGAATAGCGCTGTTGACAGAACTTTTTGCCAATTCGTATCCGCTGACTTCACCGCCCAAAATAAAACCGACAATTTGGTCGTGCTGTTCTCTGACCGCGTGAACCATACTTCCGGCGATATTATCAATGGAACGGACTTCTACCGGAATACCGGACGCAATATTAGAAAAAATACCGTCTACTTTTTCGATTAAATCGATATAAATCCTATAAGTACCTTTATTTTCCTGGACATCGGCAAGGGAAAGAATGCTTTTGTCTTTCTTATCTTCTGAATCAAAAATGCTGCCTTTTTTTTCCGGTTCATTATCCGCGGCTTTATTTTTTGGCTGTTCGGTAATTATACTGCCGTCGGTGTAAACAGTATCAATCCCCCAGGAATTAAGACGAACCAAATCCTTTTTCTTGATAGCGATTCCCGCAGGCACAAGAAGGCTGTTTCCTTCTATGTAAACAGGTTCTGTAAATGCCAAACCAGCTCTAAGGGAATTTGTGGGTATTTTCTTCATAGACTTCTTTCCTTTTTCAATACCAAGGCAAGTATACGAGCGACAGCCTCCCAACACCATTCCGGTATATAATCGCCTACTTTTGTGTTAGTTTCAAGTAGTGCTGCCAAAGATGGATCTTCAACAATGTTGATTCCTGCTCTTTTTGCTTCCTCCAGAATATGTTCCGCATCCCGCCCGCGGCCTTGGGCAATTACTTGAGGAGCCGGAAGATCGGGATTGTAGGCAATTGCGGAAGCTGTTTTCTTTCGAATTTCCATTTATGCCTCTTCATTCACTGAAATAATCTCATTATTTCTGCTGTCCATAAAAAATAATAGAGCATTTTCATCCATAAAGCTAATATTTGAAACAAAATTTCCTAATATTTCCTCAAGTTCACGCAATACCATTGATTGTTCCGTTTTTTGCGGTTCCGGGCTGATAGCAATCTTTCCGCTGTAAGAAGCGTCCTTTTCTCTTAACATGAGGAAAAACCATCGGCGGTCCCCCGCAAGCACATCCAAAGCTAATCGTTCTACATAATGATGCAGAATATCTTTTGTACCGATTAAAATACGGAGTGAAACACTGAATTCGATGGTCCCGGAAGTGAAATTAAAAGGCAAAACAATCCAATGCCGGCCGTTTTTTCCGGGAATTTTGTTCAAATAGCCCAAAAGGCTGCCGTCTGTATCAATTTCATCCATCAGATTTTTTATGTCATCTGGCAGCGGTGTGTTTTCATCTTCGCCGCCGTTTCCTCTGTGTTGATTGTGCTGACTCGCTTGTCCGGAATCGGCTCCGCCGCCGTCTGAATGCGCGTCTCCGTGTCCCGCGGGGTCAATGGCGGCGGCATATTCTTTGAGCGCTTCATCGCTTAGATTCACGCCTTTATCAAAAGCCGCGCTTGCGGCTAAAGCCGTTGAATCCGCAGATCTTGATGAATTCGGTAATGTATTTGCCAAAACTTCCCGGCGGATTTGCTTTAAAATCTGAGCGTCCAGCGGAAGAGAAAAAAACGTAAAAAAAGAAACAATTGATGATGAAAGCGCGTCTTGAGGAAGACCCAATAACTCTAATAGAGCCGCAATCTGCCCCGCGGTTTGACCGGATTTTGAGAGAAGATGAGGTAACGGCACATCACCGCTATATTCCTGACTTGCATTATGGAGCCCTGAAAGAGAAAATTGATTAACAAAATCCGCGGATTTAGGCAAACTCGCGGATTTATGTAAATCGTCAGATTTACCTGATATTCCGGCCAAATTTGAGGGCGAACCCGAAAGTTTCGCCCTTATAACACTGGATAAATCCGGAGGCAGAAGCCTCACATCTGGCCTCGGCTAGCGTAATTCTTAAAAACTTATCAAGTTTTTAAGAATTATTTGCGGTTTCTGCCGCGGCGGCAGCTTTTTGCGCTTTAGAACCCTTTTTAACGATGAGTTCCTTAATCTTGGCGCTCTTACCGATTTTACCGCGGATATAATACAGTTTTGCCCTGCGGACTTTACCGGGCCGGACTACTTCAACCTTGGCAATCCGCGGTGAATGGAAAGGGAATACCCTTTCAACGCCGACGCCGTAGGAATTTTTCCGGACGATAAAGGTTTTTCCCACACGGGAATTCTTCATGGCAATGACGAGACCTTCGTAAATCTGGATACGTTCGTTTTTGCCTTCGACAATCTTGAAGTGGACTTTTACCGTATCGCCGACTTTAAAATTATCCGGTTCATTTTTCATCTGGGAAGCTTCAATTGCCCTGATTTCGTTCATCTCTCCCCCTCGGAACTCTTCCCATTTTGCGGCAATGTGCCGGGAAAAGAATCCTTCATTTCCTCTATAAGTTTACGCGTTTCAGCGTCAAAAAGCCCTGATTCCAAACCCTTTTGAACAAGATCTGGTCTTACAGAAAGGGTTTTCTCAACTTGCTTCGCAAGCCGCCATCGGCGTATGTTTTTATGGTGCCCCGAAAGCAAAACATCCGGGACTTGCATACTATCATAAATTTCGGGGCGTGTATACTGGGGATATTCCAGTAATCCGCCTGAAAAACTTTCTTCTTCCAAAGATTCCGCGGTAATTACGCTGTTCACGAGCCGGTAGGTGGCGTCAATCACCACGAGAGCGGCTGTTTCGCCGGACGAAATCACATAATCGCCGATGGAAATTTCATCATCCACATACAGATCGATAATCCGCTGATCGATGCCTTCGTACCTGCCGCAAATAAGAACAAGTTCGTCTTCGTTCGCTAGTTTCTGCGCCAAGGCCTGAGTAAACGGCTTCCCCGACGGGGAAAGATATATTACCCGCTTCTTGTTAGGGCTTTCCGCCTCACCGGCATGATGCTTCACAACCCCGGCTGCCTCAAGCGCGCTTCCCAAAGGCTGCGGAATCATCAGCATACCGGCTCCGCCGCCGTAAGGCGCATCATCGCAGGTATGATGTTTATCCGAGGCAAAATCCCGGATATTAACCGTTTGATACCGCACAATTTCCCGGTTCACGGCTTTTGCCATAATCGAAGTTTCAAAAAAGGCGTTTACAATTTCCGGAAACAAGGTCAGTACCGTATACTTCATTCCAGAATCCAGTCCGATAGCAACACAGCCCGTTGGTTTTCCGGATCGATCTTGCCGAAAAACTCATTTCTGAAGGGAACGAGTTTTTTTTCACCGGATTTCAGCCGGATTTCAACCAGTTCCCCGCCGCCGCCTTCCAATATGTCGGTGATTTCTCCCAGCTCGTTGCCTGCAAAATCGCCCAGGAAAACCCTTATTCCTTTTAAATCTTCGATGTAGTATTCATCATCCTGTAAAGGCGCCGCCTGGCTCCGGTCAACAAGAAGTTCGCCGCCCGTAAGCTTTTTCGCGTCTTCAGGATTATCGATCCCCTGGAACTTCATCAACACGATGGAAGCGGCTTCCTGCGATTCCTCGATAATGTAGACTTTTTCTTTGGTTCCCTGCCGGATCCGAACGGATTCCAAGGCCAATAAATGATCCGCCTCACCGGAAAGCGGGCGAATCTTTAGAAAACCTTTTATCCCGTGGGGCGACGCCGCGATCCCGGCAACAAATTGTTCGGTCAAGGACGATCAGCCTTAGTCTAAAATCTCCAGGACAGTACGTTTTCCGTCTCTGGCGGTTGCCGCTTGAAGGACCGTTCTGATTGCCTTGGCAATGCGGCCGTGTTTCCCGATAACCTTGCCAATATCTTCCGATGCGACCCTTAGTTCCAAAATAGTTGATTTTTCACCTTCGATAACATTCACAGATACCGCCGATGGATCATCAACCAGTGATTTTACGATATATTCAACTAAATCTTTTTCCATTGTTCTCTCCCCTCATTATCAGACTTTTACCTTCCGGAAACACCTCTCCCGGGGAATTATAAACAAAACCCAAAAAACTAAAAATTAGAGGGAAATATGTTCTTTGTTAAGGATTTTTTTCACCGTATCGCTGGCTGTGGCGCCGTTGGCAAGCCAAGTTTTTACTTTTTCAGCATTAAAGGCGATCTGTTTACCTTCCGCTTCGATAGGGTGATAATATCCAAGCTCATCGATGGTTTTTCCGTCCCTGGGAGCCCGGTTGTCCATGACAACAATGCGGTAATAGGGACGTTTTTTGGTTCCAAACTTCTTAAGCCTGATTCTTGCGCTCATCAAAATCCTCCTGAACTGTTCCTTGACGGAAGTCCGATTAACTGCAATTTTCACAATGCCGGGGATCGGACAAAAACCCGATTGTGCGTGGTAAAATCTATTAATACAACAAAAAGGGCGGCTTAGTCAATAATCTGGATGAAATATTCAGCAATTCTAAATTGAGTCCCCTCCGAAAAGGGAGAGTTA
>DBDH01000037.1 GCA_002293455.1 Treponema sp. UBA937 | reverse complement strand
AAAAAAAGCTATCAAATGAGGCTGTTGCAAAACTCCAGATTTTGCAACAGCAACCTTTAAAAAATGCATGTTTCGCAGCCTTTAGGCGAGAAAATGCAGGAGCTTGGGCAAAACTAACCGAGTTTTGCAACAAGCTCATACAACAGAATTCCGAAAACGTACTACGGAGTTCTTGATTGATGAACGGCAATTCCTTCAAGGATAATCCCCTGCCCCTGGCTTCCATTTCCGCTCGCGGGAACCACCTTTCCTAAAATCTCAAGAGGCCGGTCCAGTTCCACCGGAACAGAAATATCAAATTCTACCGGAACGATACCCTCCAGGGCGCTTCTTGTATCAAAGCCTACCAGCAATTGAAATGATGTTCCTTTTTCAAGCAAGGCAACATTTGCCGCCATTCCGCGCCAGATTACATAACAATCCCGGTAAAGCCACGGTTCCCGGTACACTTCGGAATAAGAATAGCGGTCTTTGAGGTTGTCAAATCCCGGAACATCGGTGTAGGAAATAAGAATCCGGGCCTTGTTTTTTATCGATTCCGACGCGTTGGATTCCAACAGCCGGTTAAGTTCAACTTTGGAAGCTTCATCCCTTCTGTCGGTGAAAAGTTTGAGGGCTTTTTCGTAGCCGTCAAGTACCTGCTGCCTTGTCAGCACATAACGGTATAAACCGCCGACCTCTACAGGTTCCGCGCGGTCTTCACTCTCAAGATTGGCAAGATCAAACCCGGACCGTTTCGGAACTCCGGGATTGTTCAGTTTAAAGAAAATCCCAAAACCAAGCGCAGCAAGAACAAGCAGCCCTGCCACAGGAATAATAATTTGATCCGCGGAAAGAGGCACTTTCGGCAAAGGGGGATAGAGTTTGGTCAGCCTGCCGCCCGCGATCCATTCTTCCAAATGTTCGGGATCTCCGTGTTTTTTGATAATTCCCAGAGCCCGCCTTGCCTTGGCATTTTCCGGGTCCAGTTCCTGTACTTCCAGGTAAAAATCGATGGCGCGGGCAGTTTCTCCCCGGCGCAGATACAAAACCGCCATTCCCAAAAGAACCGACGGATCGCGCATCTTTATGTCCCTTGCCCTTTTGAAATAGGTAAAAGCCCCGCTGAAATCACCTATGTAGAGACAAGAAAGCGCAAGGATATAATAATAACGGAAAGAATCGTGGTAGCGTACCACTTCGGGTTCGAGGATTTGGATTGCGGCGCCGTACTGCCCACGCTTCAAAAACCGGGCGGCCTTGGTCAGTATGGGGTCAAGTTTTGTAGACAATGTTCCGCACCTTTACGATGAAGAGCCTTCAAAATAAATCATTCGCTTTCCTGTTGAGTATTCAAAACATTCTGCATATCCGCGATTCGTTTTTGATAGGCAATAATCGCCTGGTCATAAGACCGTTCCCGTCTTTGATAAACCTCTACGGTTTTAAGCGACTCTTCGTGGCTCCATTTCAGCATTGCCAGGAGTTCCGCTTCAACTTTCTTTTGATTGATGAGCGCAATCCGGTAACCCGCGGCTTCATATTTCACGCTCTCAGGAAATTCATCAATAATCCGATAAAAGACATCCTGCGCTAAATCAAACTGTCCCAGGGAAAACAGGCACTCGCCGACCCAGTAAAAAGCGGATGCCGTCTTCATGGCATCGCCCGCGGCAATATCGGCATATTCCTTTAATACAATGATTGCGTCATCATAGCTGCCTAAATAGTAAAGGCATCTTCCCTTATGGTATTGAGCTTCAATACCCCAGGAACTTTTAGCATCGACGGACGCAATTTTGTCCAGTTCCCTCACCGCCTCTTCGTATTTTCCCTCTCCCATTTCGGCTAAAGCAATCCAGTAAAGAATCTCCGCTCTTCTGCTTTCAAGAGCGGTATCCGCCTCGGCAAGGCGGAGCGATGCAGCGGCATCCTGCCATTTTCTTTCACTGTAAAGCAGAATGCCCCTATCAAGAGAAGATTCCCCGGATTGAGCCCATACCAAGGAAAAAACAAGACATATATGTGTAAACAAAAAGAAACATTTCGCATGTTTATGTATCATATTAAACTCCTCTTATCGATTTTCGGCAAACAAAGGCGGTTTTGTTACCGGAGACTGCAAAAAATCATATTATTTGAGGAAATTGCAAAAATCAGCGACTTTTGCAAGAAGCTCATTTCACAGCGTATCATATCTTATCCGATACTGCAATTCTTACATTACAATCCTTTTAAACGGCTGACCGCTTCGGACGGATTTTCCGCGCCAAAGAAGGCTGTTCCGGCTACTATGACATCGGTTCCGGCTTTTCTGGCCGCCGCCGAAGTTTCTTCATTAATCCCGCCGTCCACCGAAAGAAGATAAGCGTAACCCTTTTCTTCCCGAAGCTCACGCAGTACAGAAACCTTGTACAGGCATTCGGGAATCATCTTTTGCCCGCCGTATCCGGGGTTCACGGTCATAACAAGGATGATGTCCGCAAAAGGACACAATTCAGTAATCGCGGAAACCGGCGTTGACGGCACAATGCTGATTCCGGCCTTTTTTCCGGTTTTATGAATCTGCTCAATAATCCTGTGAGCGTGAACAGCCGCTTCCGGATGAAAGGTGATATAATCGGCTCCGGCTTCCGCAAAATCTTCAATATGAGTGTGCGGGTGTTCCGTCATTAAGTGTACATCGAAAATCAATTCCGAATGTTTCCGGACGTCCGCCGCCATTTTTGAACCAAACGTGATAGGCGGCACAAAACTCCCGTCCATCACATCAAAATGAATCCATTCCGCGCCTGAATTATTAACCTGTTTTATACCTGAAATAATATCAGAAAAATCCGCCGACAAAACCGAAGGCGCAATGATAGGTGTTTTCATGTCTAATATGATAACCCGTGACAGCGTATATGTAAATGGTCCGATTGACCCTTATCTCTGCTAATGATATAATGATAAAAGACCAATTTTTAACAGAATGTTGAAAACTATTCAAGTCATGGATGAAGATACATCGATACAGGGGCTTATCGAGAAAGCCTATGACAGCCTGAAAGCCTCAAATGCCGCAGCCGCTATGGCGGTCCTGGAAGAGGCGTTGAAAATTGATTTTGAGCATCCTGAAGTTGTGTACGCTATGAAATGCGTCAAATGGTGGATTGAACATCTGAAAAAGCTTGACAATATAGAGAATCCTTATGACCGGGGAGGCTTTATCCTGGCGAAGTGGAAAGCCTTTTACGGTTTTCAAGATAAAATTGCTCCGGATTGTGAACCTTGTTTGTATGCTGTGCGGCATTTTGTGTTTTCTACCGCGCTTATGTCTTTTCAAGATATTTTGGGAGACAGCCCCAATGAACATGATCCGGATTTGCTCTTGCAGGTGGGAAGGTGTTTTAAGGGTGTGGGAAATTATGACCAGGCCTTGAAATATCTTGAACAGGCGGTGCGCTTTTCACGGGAGGACGGAGCGGCACTTTCTGAATTAGCCGATGTAAATGCCTTAATCGGTGAAACAAGAGCGGCCAAGGCGCTTTTCCGGGAAGCTTTTTTCATGGACCCCGAAGGAGTGGACCTGCGGTCTCTGGAATCGGAACTCATTATCCTGCTTCGGGACAGGGTAAAAGAGATGGGATATGAAAGTCCCAGACTTGAAGAATGGATTCCGATTTACGGCACCCTGTTCGGCGTATTTTCCGTAAAAAGAGAATTAAAACAGGTGGAACTTGGGCGGCTTAAACAGTCGATTTTTTCCCTGGAAAATGAAATGAGGAGCAATAACGATAATAAAGATATCATTATCCCCCGGCTGATCAACCGCTACTTTTGGCTGATTGATTATTATGAAAATACCCGGGAGGATCCTTCTAAGATCGAAGAAACCATGCTGAAAATTAAATTAGTCGATCCCGTTATCTATGAAAAGTACAGAATTTGAAGGCCGTCAATCGATGTGCCAAAAACTGCGGATTGTTGCCGCAAAACCTATTTTGAGCGCCATAAAGTGAGGAGTTAGAGATGTCAGAAGCTCTCCTAAAAAATGTCCAGGAAATGTTGAATGAGGAAAAGTGGACGCGCGCCACTCTCAGCAATTATTCTATCAGTCAATTTCAGGAATTGGATGCCATATTAAAAGAAGCCCGTGAAGCGAAACAGTACGATGAACTAAAGCAATGCTGTGATGAACATTTGGGACATACGAAAACCAGTATTATCGCGCTCTACCTTTCAGGGATGGTCGCCCTTTCCCGCCAGCTCATAGATGACGCGTCTTTGACAATGCTTGTGAATATCTTTGTGGATAATCACAAATGGAACATTGTAAAGTATCTTTGTGAAAGGATACTTGATTACGGAGAATCAAAATTTGCCCTGCACATGATGGCTGAATGTTACAAAAATGAAAATAACGAAGAAGCCATATATGATATTTGGGAACGCATCGTCAGAATCGATTATGAAGAAGCGGATCTCGCGAAATATTTGGGCGAACATTACGAAAAACAGGAAAAGATTGAAGACGCTGTTGACTACTATAAAAAGGCGCTGCACCGTTATATTCACAAACAGTTGTTTGCGAATGTCCGGGAAATATGGATGAAGCTCCTGGAGTTTATTCCCGAAGATATTGATTTCTTTCTTCATGTTCAGAAAAAGGTCGCGAAAGCAATCAGCGAGGATAAAGCGGCCGTACTCTTGCAGGACGTATACGCTTCCTGCAGGAAAAGAGGCGATTTAACCACTGCCGTCAATATTTTGAAAATCATCCTTCAATATGATGAAAAAGATAATCTTGCCCGTAAGGAAATTGTCGATTGTTACCGGGAAAAATATGCCGGACACAGCCAGCTTGAAGAATATATCCGCGTATCGAACCTTACCCAGAATTGGCGCAACGTTCATGAAGCAATCATGGACTTTGAAAAGCACATCGCCTTTGATAAAGGGAATTTTGTATCGCATAAAACATGGGGAGTCGGCAGAATCGCAAAAGTCGAAGGTGATGATATTGTCATCGATTTTGCAAAAAAACGCGGTCATTCCATGGCGCTTAAGATGGCGGTTGACGCGCTCCAGACCTTGTCCAAAAAACATATTTGGGTGTTGAAAGCGACACAGAAAAAAGAAGCTCTTCACGAAAAAGTAAAGACAAATATTGCGTGGACGCTTAAAACCATTATCAGAAGTTACAATAATTCCTGCGATTTAAAACATATAAAAGCCGAACTGGTTCCGTCGGTGCTTTCTCCCGGCGAATGGACCACTTGGAGTACCAAGGCGAGGGAAGTTCTTAAATCCGATCCTTCATTCGGCGTCAGCCCCGACAACATCGATTTATATACGGTTCGGGAACGGCCCATCAGCATAGAAGAAAAACTCTACAATCAATTCAAGGCTGAGAAAAATTTCTTTGACCGTGTGGAAACCGTAAGGACTTTCGTTGCCCAAAAGGACATTGAACTTGATTCTGAATATTTTTCCGAAATGTTCGCTTATTTTACGGGATATATCCGCTCGTACAGTCAGGCAAACGAACAGGTTGTGGCGTCTTATCTTTTTGTGAAAGATTTGGTTCGGCATTACCCTTACCTTGGCACCGGATTGCAGCTCAATTTCCTTGAGATTTTTGATCAGGTTGAGGATGTACCGGCTCTGTATCAAAATATCAAAGACGCAAAACTTCGGGAAGATTTGCTTAATCACATTAAACTTTTCGTTCCCGCCTGGGCCGATATTTATGTCAAGCTGTTCCCCGGGGCTCTTGTTAACTCGATCATTGTAAACCTCGAAAAAGAAGGCTATGAACAAAAGCTGATCGCCCTCGTACAAAACTGTTTTGAAAATTACCGGGAATACCGGGAAGCGGTTGTGTGGATTTATAAAAATCTTCGGAACGAAGAATGGTTTAAAAAGACCGGAATCACCGAGGAAAAACAGCTTATCATTCTTACGCATATCCTGGACATCAGTTTCCGCGAAATTGAAAACCGCCGGGATACAACGGAAAACCGGAAAATCAACAAACAGGTGCAGACCATCCTTTTCAAGGAAAATGTTCTGTACGATTTGGTTGACCGCGCCGACGAGGACACGATCACCCGTATTTATACGCTCATTGAAGATGTGAAGGAACTCGATCCCGCGGAAAAACTAAACCTCCGCGGCCGGATAATCGATAAACATCCTGATTTCAAGTTTTACGGCGAAACGGAAAAAACGACCACAAGCCGCGGGCTTATCGTTACAATGGCAAAATACGAGGAAAAACAGAAACAGCTCCAGAATATTATGGATGTGGAAGTTCCCGCGAATTCCAAGGAAATTGCCTTTGCGCTTTCCTTGGGCGATCTCAGGGAAAATGCCGAGTATAAAGCCGCTAAGGAAAAACAGGAAATCCTCAATTCCACTGTCGCGAAACTAAAAGATGAAATTGAACGGTCTCAGTTGTTTGATCCAAAAACGGTCAACACAAATAAGGTTTCCTTCGGCACGAAAGTTGTGCTGGAGAATCTTACCGAAGGCGGAGAAGAAACATTTACCATTCTTGGGCCTTGGGAATCTGATCCGGAAAACATGATTATTTCCTATCAATCGCCTTTTGGCAACGCGGTATTAAATAAAACAACGGGAGAAAAGTTCGATTTTACTATAAATGACGAAAAAATAAGTTATACTGTAAAATCCATATCGGCTGCGTTATAATGTAATTCGTCCGATGGGGTCAGTCCGCGGCTGTCATCGGCGTTTTTTCCACCGGTTTTGGAAATACCCGGAAAAAGGGGATCAGGTGCCATGAAAAGATGTTTTTTAGCAGTTCTTGCCGGCGTGATTTTTTTGTGTTCTGTTTTTGGACAAAGCAGTGGACCTAAAGATCTTATCCTGGTTTTGGATACTTCTTCGAGCATGAGCGATTCCGGCGGAGAAGTGTCCGATTATCTCATCGGTCCCTTTTTACAGGAATTTCTCCGTTTAGGAGATACTTTTCATCTCATTTCCTTCAGCGATGAACCAAAACTGGAATTATCCCGCCGGATACGGGAAACAGGCGATGCGGAAACCATCATTGCAAGACTTTTGCTCATGTATCCCCTTGTCCGCTATACCGATATTGTTTCCGCTGTTGATTTTGCCGAAAGATATACGGCGGAGCTTCCCCAAAATAGGGCAAAGCAAGTGGTTTTCATCACCGACGGTAACAACAACGCCGTTCCCGGCAGCAAAAATGCCGGCATCACCGATGCCGCAATCGCCGATTTGCTAAGCTCCGGTCTTTCTTCCCGTTTTTCCGCAATCGGCGCGAATGTTAATTATATCGCAGTTCCCCTAAGCAGCGATGCTCCCGGAAGAAAAGCGCCGGCCGTTTCGGCGCCTCCTCCGGCCGTTCAAACACCGGCTGCGGCAGCCGCTCCCGCGGG
>DBDH01000107.1 GCA_002293455.1 Treponema sp. UBA937 | reverse complement strand
CTGGAGTTTTGCAACAGCCTCAGCCGTGTGCGAAAACAAAGAAAATGGTGATAAAAGCGGTCATTTTTGCCGATAATAAAACGGTAGATATGTACAGGAAGACCGGTTTTATCAATAAGTGAAATTTTATTTGACAGAAAGTTATAATGTCTGATATAGTAATGTATTGAAGAGTCTTCATTTCGAGTGCAAGGAGTTTGGACGTGGCATCGGTCCATAAATATAAGCGGGTAGAGAATAGCGTTGTCAGAAAAATAAAAATCTTCGCGGGAATTATTTGCAAGGGGATTGCGTCTCTTTTTGTGCGCATATTTAAGGCCGCGGGTAATCGTTATACTATCATGCTGGTTCCTCATTCTGAAAAAAAAGTATATAACCTTCATATCAGCGTTTTCTCTATCATTTGTGTTTTTTTGGTGCTGGCCGGTGTTATGGGCGCCTTTGCGTGGTATGGGTTTATGTACAAAGACGCGAGGTCTGTTCTTGTCAATAAAGATACCGCGTTAAAAGATACCCAGGCAAATCTTGATGAACTGCGAAGCGGGGCTTCCGAGCTTTTTAAATCCGCCAAAGGGTTTGAAGCGGCGTTGAATCAAACGCTTCAAAATCTTGGGTTGAACAGAGACGCGGCTAATGCCAATGCGGCGTCTTTTTCCAGCGATCTTTCCTCTTTTCTTGCCATAAACGAAACTGCCGGCGGTACTTTGAAAGAGGTAAATGATTTAAATCAATTGGCCCGGTATTTAAATAATGCGGTTGTGCCTGTGACGGAAATCGGCGACCTTATCGATTCTCAAAGCGCTCTGCTTACGGATATTCCCAGCATGTGGCCCATTAGAGGCGGCATCGGGCATATTTCCATGATGTTTGGGCAAAACCCGAATCCCTTTACCGGTCAATATTATATTCACAAAGGAATTGATCTTTCGACATACCGTCAGGGCGATCCGGTTATCGCCACTGCCGACGGCCAGGTTGTCACTGTGGATATCGACATTGGCGGATTTGGCAATTATGTCATTATCAAGCATAAGCATGGTTTTTATACAAGGTATGCCCATTTGCAGTCATTTGCGGTTACCACGGGACAGCGGGTTCAGCAGGGGCAGGTAATCGGCAGAATCGGCAATACGGGGCTTTCTACGGGGCCGCATCTGCATTATGAAGTGCATATCGGCTCAGATGTTGTCGATCCCTTGAAGTATATTAATATCCGTTCCAGTATTGCAAACTCTCCCGCATTACGGTAAATTATGTAAAGCTATGGCTCAGATTAACCGTGACGATCTCATCAGTAATACCATTATCAGCGCCGGGACGAACATAAACGGCGATATAACGGCTCCGGGCTTTGTCCGTGTGGACGGCAGTATGAAAGGCAGCCTGCACACCGAAGGGCCGGTTATTGTCGGCGCGAAAGCCCGCATGAAAAGCGATATTACCGGAACAAATATCACGGTGGGCGGCGTTGTGAGGGGAAATATTATCGCCAGTGAACGGGTTACGGTATTATCCACCGGGCTTGTGTTCGGCGATATTATCACAAAACGGATTCAGGCGGACAGCGGCTGTTTAATTCACGGAAAAGTTGTGGTGTGCAAGTCCGATGATCAATGGAATAACACTATCCGCACATATAAGGATGTCAGGGGAATTCAGTCCGCTTTGTCAGGATTTACCGCGGCATCGGCCCCATCGTATTATCATCAAAATTAAGTATGGCAAAGGTTGATTTTACCGATACGAGTTCATATCTCAACCCTGCAGCCTATACCCAGATAAAGCCGGAATCGAAACGGACAAAAGATAAAGACATTGACAAAGCAAAAAAAGCCCGCTTTGCCTCAATTTTGGACGAAACAAAAACCGGTGAATCGCCGGAAGGCGCCGCGGAAACGGAATCCGCCGGTGGAGCTTTCTCACGGGATCATTCCATAAAGGATTTACTTGATGATGTCCATAGTTCCGGCGAACAGCTTAAAAACCGGCCTTTTCCCGAAGAAATTAAGCAATATAAGCACGCGGTGCGTAATTTTCTTCACTATGTTGTTGAAAATGGGTATATAATTGAAGAACAGATCAGCGGAACGAATCCTCTTAGAAGGAAAAAGTTTACGCTCGTTCAGGTAATTGATAAAAAGCTGGAACAGCTTGCCGCGGGAATTTTGGCCGGTCAGCGTGATCAGCTTGAGATTTTGGCAAAGGTTGATGAAATAAAAGGGTTATTAGTTGATTTGATGCGTTGAGGCGCATACTATGTTTGAGGATTGTAACATGGATACAGATGAATTTGCCGATGATGATATAAGCTCTTTTGAGGATTTTCCCGAAGAAGATATTTCATCCGGAAGCCTTGTTCTGGCTTCCGGAGAAGACTTGGAACCGATAACGCCGGATACGCCTTTGTACCGTTTGCGTCTGACGTATTCTCACGAGACCTTTATTGCGGCGTTTAAAGGCGAACCGCTTAATCCCCGTGAAAAAGTGGTGGTTCCTACCCGCTATGGCAAAGATTTGGCCATTGTGATCGGTGCGATAAAAAATTCCGGCAGCATCAGCGGAAATGAAGTTGTCCGGATTGAACGCCCCGCGTCACCGGAAGATTTGGAAAAATCCGAAAAGAATAATCAGCAGGAGCAAAACGCCTTCTCTGTCTGTAAGCAGAAAATTGATGAGCACAAACTGGAAATGAAACTGGTTTCGGTTCATTATCTTTTGGAAGAATCAAAAATATTGTTTTTCTTTACCGCTGAAAGCCGGGTGGATTTTCGGGAATTGGTAAAAGATTTAGTGGCCGTGTTCAAAACCCGCATTGAGCTGCGGCAAATTGGCGTAAGGGATGAATCGAGGGTAATCGGCGGGCTTGGACTCTGCGGCCGGGGATTCTGCTGCCACATGATTTCGGACAAACTGAAACCGGTTTCCATTAAAATGGCAAAAGATCAGAATCTTTCCTTAAATTCGATGAAAATTTCCGGTTCCTGCGGACGTCTCTTGTGCTGCTTGGCTTATGAACATACGTTTTACAGCGAACAGCGCCGGATTCTTCCCTCGGAAGGCTGTAAAATCAACCACAACGGGACTTTGTGGAAGGTAATCGAGGTTAACGCGGTTATGGGGAAACTTCGGATTTCCGCGGAAGACGGCAGGCAATTGTATATTCCTGCCGGCAGTTTTGAGAAAACGGAAGGCCGTTGGCGGATTAGCTCCTTTCCCGGCGAAAACAAGTAAACAAATGAACAATCGGCAAGGAGCGGAGAGCAATTAGCAAAGGAAGACATGTTCTTTGCTATATGCTCATTGCTCCTTGTCTTACGCTTTTACGGCGGTTCCAACTATGGCAAGGCCGGATGGGTCAAAAGGTGATTTGTTAAAATCGCTGTACAGCATTTCATTATGAAATCCTGATGTACCAAGCATGTGCAGCAATTCTTTGGATTTCAGAGGAAACAAAGAAACTGAATCGCTGAATACAGTCTGTCCTTTTGATGATGTTACGGAAGTCTCAAAGGTGATGTTTTGTTCGCTGATGTTGGTATATTTTCTAAAAAAGCTGCTGCGGGTTGTTTCAATGGCAGGCAGATTAGTCACATGTTCCGATAAAATCATTTCATAGTTTATCAATTGGAAAATAAAAGTTCCGCCAGGTTTTAAGACGCCTTGTACGGCATTTAACAATTGTTCAATTTTTTCGCTTGAATCCAAATGAACCATGGTGTTGCCAAGACATAAAACCGCGTCGAAACTATTCTTTGGAAAATACTTGCCCATATCGGCAATGTCCATGAGAAAGAATCGGGCATTAGTCTTTGGTTCCGGGTTCCGCCGGGTAGCGCTTTGAATCATTTGCGCATTATTATCAATTCCTACAACATCCATTCCCCGACGCATCAATTGGATTGTTGTAGTTCCTGTGGCACAACCTAAATCAAGGATTTTAGGCATGTCTTTAATATTCCGCTCTTTCTGGTAATAGGCTATTGTAGATTCAATAAAATCCAGTCGAGTTTTCTCTACCGGGAATAATTCATCATAATATTCGAGTAAGTTGCTATACAATTAATTCACACCCTTCATATAAAGTACGTTTGCCGAAACGGCTGGGAGGTCAAGAAATAATCTTTGGTTTCCAATTATCTTTCCTGGGTACCCATAAAATTAACATAAAACTGCCCCGCAGCTATAGATCTTGCAGACTCTGGTTTGGCAATTTTGCATGATACTGTTTCTTTTACTTCCACCATCGGTTGACCGCAGCATGTGAGGATTCGATCTTCATCCTCAACACCCAAACTTATTTCGCGACCGCACTTTTTACATTTAATTTTTTTCATCACATTTTCCTTTCACACCTATCACAGAAATATTTATATATACTTTAATTATACACATTTTTTTTCTAAAAATAGAGATTTGTATATAATATAATTTTACGTTTATAGTTTTTTTGGGATTGGATTGCAGCAATTATTAGCATATTTTTATTAAATTTTTCTCCGTCATTTCATCTGCAAAGCAGAATGATTTCTAAAGTGGTATAAAAATATTTTCCTCCTTTTTCCTTAAATTTCCGCAGAGTTTTTTTTTCTGTCTACTGATATAATATCATAAATATCATACGGTTGGTCAAGTAAAGACCGCAGAGCCTGAGAAATATAATAGATAATTGACAAAAAATTTCTTTTACAGTTATTGATTGTTTTTCGCTAAGGAATTGATTCGGGCCGCCATTTTAGCCAAGGGAACCTGTTCCGACACATTACCAAGTTCGTAGGCGACTCGCGGCATTCCGTAAACAATTGAGCTTGCTTCATCCTGTCCCAAAGTTATGCCTCCTTCCCGGTAAATGCTTCCCAATTCAGCGGATCCGTCCCGGCCCATTCCGGTCATGATGACTCCCAAAACATGGTTCTGGTAATTACGCGCCACCGACTCGAAAAGTACTCCCGCGGACGGTCTGTGTCCGTTGACGGGAGGATCATCGGTTAAATGAACGATAGCAGCCAAAGCTTTTTTTTCTACTTCAATGTGTTTGTTCCCGGGCGCAATAAGAATTCTTCCCGATTTAAGCAGGTCTCCTTCCACGGCCTCTTTCACTTCCAGAGGGCAGAGGCGGTCCAGGCTCCTTGCGAATTCTCCCGTAAATCCCGCGGGCATATGCTGCACTACCACAATAGGCTGAGTAATACTTCCGTCGATATGGGCAAATACTTCCCGAAGGGCGTCCGGACCGCCGGTAGAAATGCCGATGGCGATAATTTCGATTTTACCCGGTTTCCGCAATTGAGCCGGCGGAGGAGCCGGTATTACGGTACGGGATCTTTGGGGGAAAATATCCGTTACGGGAGCCGATTTCTTTTCAGTAAATTCCGAAGGAGACAGAAGCCGTTTCCCTTTTAACTTTCTGTACTGAGACCCATAAGCTAAAAGCAAAGCGGTCAGCTGTTCGCTTACCGCGACAAGTTCATCGGGGCCGGTGCCGGAAGGCTTTTGAATAAAATCACTCGCGCCAAGGGAAAGCGCTTCCATGGTGACCTTCGCTCCCTTCGACGCAATGGAAGACAACACAATAACGGGAATATCTATCCCCCGTTTTTTTCTTTCTTCAAGAAATTGAATACCGTTCATCTCCGGCATTTCGATATCTGTTACAATAATATCAGGATTACATCTGGGAATTTTTTGCAGTGCATAGGCTCCGTCCATTGCTTTGTCGGCAACGACAAGACCCGGTGCAGCCGCAATTATCCGGCCAATCAAATTTCGCATGAGGGCTGAATCATCAACAATTAGTACCGATACTTCATCGGACATAATGGCGCTCCTTTCTTACCAGTCAAAAGACAGGTTCTCTTACTATGCTCAGGTCATACCTGAAATTCATGCAAATGAAAAACAAGAAACGAATCATTGAGCTTGTTTCAAGAAACTGAAGTCTTGAAATAACTCCATTATATATATTTTCGATATAATGTCGCCCATTGGGTCTTTAAAAATTCAAACTTTGTGTCCATTCCAAATAAGGATTCGGAATGTCCTATAAAAAAGTAGGATTTTGATGCCATAGAATCATAAAAGCGGTTTACCGCGGCGGTCATAGACACATCATCAAAGTAAATGAGTACGTTCCGGCAGAAAACAATATCTAATCCTCGTAATCCTGAATCATTTTGAAGATTATGATAGTCGAACTTGATCCGGGACTTTATATCATCGTGAATTTTATATCCGCCTTCAACCTTATCAAAATATTTTTTAAGATAATTATCCGGAACACCGACGATTCGGGCGTCCGCGTAAAAACCTTCTTTTCCAACCATAAGGGATTTAAGGCTTATATCGCTGGCCGTAATTTCATATTTGTAAGGCGGAGGAAGAATTTCCGAAAGCAGCATAGCAATCGTATAAGGTTCTTCGCCTGTTGAACAGCCGGCGCTCCAAATTTTAACAAGAGTATTGCCGGAAGCTTTCTTATTTTTCAGGACTTCCGGAATAACATAGTGTTCCAACGCGTCAAAATGGGCTTGATTACGGAAAAATCTTGTGAGATTTGTAGTAATTGAATCAAGGAACTTTTTAAACGCTTCCTTATCCTTGGTGATAACATCATAATAAGCCTGAATTGTTGCCAATCCTGTTTCGCGCAACTGTTCCTTTAAACGGCTCTCCAAGATAGAACGATTTGTTGAGGTGAAATTAATTCCACTTTCCTTGTAGATGAGATTCCGGAAGCGCTCAAAATCTGCATCACTGAAAACTACATCAGCCATACCTATTACTTTAAGGAGTGAATCACTGCCTGTCAATTGTAGTTTTGATAAAAAATACAAAATGAAGAAAAATGTAAGGGAAACCTTCAAGATTTTTGAAACTATAACGCTTTTTTTTTTACCGTATTGACCAAACCCCGACGCGTCTAGATAATATTAATACATGAATAAGTATATTTTTGTCACAGGTGGAGTATGTTCCAGTTTGGGTAAGGGCGTAGCGGCGTCTTCTTTGGGCGCTTTGCTTGAAGCAAGAGGACTGAATGTCCGCATGATGAAATGCGATCCTTATATCAATGTAAATGCCGGGGGCATGAGTCCCGCTCAGCACGGAGAAGTGTACGTCACTGATGATGGTGCCGAAACCGATCTCGATTTGGGAAATTATGCCCGTTTTACGTCCGGGGCTTTATCTCAGGCGAATTCCATAACAACCGGTCAAATTTATGAATCGGTAATACGAAAAGAGCGGGAAGGCCGTTATATGGGCAGGACCGTCCAGGTTATCCCTCATATTACCGACGAAATAAAAAGCCGTATTCTCGCTGTTGCCAAGGAAGACCCCGATACCGATGTCGTTATTGTGGAAATCGGCGGTACTGTTGGAGATATTGAGTCAATTCCTTTCCTTGAGACCGCCCGGCAGATTATACATGAACAGGGCCGGGAAAACGCGCTTTCGGTGCATCTGACCTTGGTGCCGGAAGTAGGGGCCTCGGAATTGAAAACAAAGCCGACCCAGCACTCGGTGAAGGCGATGCAGGAGATGGGCATTCAGCCTGATATTCTTATCTGCCGGGCGCCGGTTATGCTGGATGAAGAAATGCGGCGGAAAATTGCGCTATTCACGAATGTAGACTTGGATGCGGTTTTTACATCTTATCATGTAAATACTACGATTTATGAAATTCCCCTTATTTTTCATAGACAGAAACTCGATCTTGTGGTTCTGAAAAAAATCGGGGTTGAATCCCGGCATACAAACCTCAAGGTTTGGACTTCTGTGATGGAACAATTTTCTTCACGGAAAGGATCGGTCCGGATCGGCATTGTCGGCAAATATATGGATCTTGAAGATGCGTATAAATCAATCTTTGAAGCGCTTCATCATGCGGGTTTTGCCTGCGGTGTTAAGATTAACTTTGTAAAAGTTGACGCTTCTAATCTGGAAAAATGCAGCGCCGATGATCTTTTGGGGGAAAACGCGGACGGCGGCAGCGTTGACGGCATTCTTGTGCCAAACGGCGACGGCAAGCGAGGAATCATCGGAATGATGAAAGCCGCGGAGTGGGCGAGGAACAACAAGATTCCCTTCTTTGGGATTTGTCTTGGTATGCATATTATGGTGATGGAGTGGGCAAGAAATGTTCTTCAATGGAGCGACGCTGACTCATCGGAGTTTAATCCTGATTCAAAACATCTTGTGTTGAGCCTTTTGGAAGAACAAACCGATGTAAAGAGCTGCGGCGTACCCGCGAGACTTGGAAAAAGCGAATCTGTCCTTGTAAAAAACACGAAGATTTTTGCCGCTTACGGAAAATCTTCGATTGCTGAACGCCATCGGCATAGTTATGAATTTTCCAATAAATACCGTAAGGAAATGACCGATTCCGGGCTTGTTATCAGTGCGCTTACTCCCGATGAAAGCCTTGTTGAGTCGGTAGAATGGCCGGATCATCCCTGGGGAATCGGCGTTCAATTTGATCCTGAATTTAAATCAAAGCCGAACGCGGCAAGTCCTCTTTTTAGGGATTTTATCGCCGCGGCTAAGATGAAAGCCGGTATCCAGTAAATGATACAGAAAACGCAGTCAGGCAATTTCCGGTACCGCAAAACAATAACGGCAGTTTTTCTGGCTGCGGGTGTTTTTCTCTTTTTGAACTGTTCCTTCGATTACGGTCAGATGGGCGCTTCCGGTGAAGAACAGCCTGAAGTCGTCATGCACGATGTGGAATATGTCCGGGTTGAAGACGGAGAACCGATGGTGATGTTCGACGCGGAAAAAGCCGAGCATTATGAGGAAAGCCGCACCATGAGATTGTCCAACTTTTCGTTCACGCAGTTCAATCAAAGTAATGATGCGGAAGATTCTGTAGATGATACCACCGGTTTTGCGGGTTCCGGCGTGGTTCATCTGGATTCCAAAGATGTCGTTCTGGAGGACGGTGTACGCATCGACGCTGTTTCCGAAGATATGCAGATATCAACGGAAACATTACACTGGAAAGATAGAACTAAAGAACTTAACGCGGGTGCCGGTGACGAAGTCAATATTGAACGCTCCGACGGAACGCTTATCCTCGGCAGAGGATTCAGCGCGGATTTGCGCACCAGAACCTGGGAGTTTTCCGAAGGAATCAGCGGAACGTATGTTTACGAGGAAGAAGATTCCGAGAATTGAGCTGCTTGACAGATAAATATCCTTGAGACTTTCCTTTTGGTGCTGTATAATTAAAATCTACGGAGGATAAGATATGGAAGTGGCAGTAATTGACAGAGAAATCTTACCCGAGCCCATTATTTCTCATATTTCTTATAAAAAAATAAGGGTTTGTGAAGAAAACGGAAATGTAATATTATCTCCGGTGAAAGAAAAACCAAATGCAGATGAGTTGTTTGGTATGTATAATGATGGAAAGTTATCTTCAAATAGTTTTATTAGACAAAAGGCAGTTGAGAAGGAAATGGAAAATTGAATTCCATTTTCATTTTAGATGCATGTGCGTTGATAGCGTTACTTGCCGGAGAGCCTGGTGCTGAAAAAGTTCGAGATATAGTTCAGGATGCTATCAACGGAGAAAAGATCGTAATACAGAATTCCTTTGGGCGATTGCATTGCGGTTGCAGAATGTATTATCGAAAATGGAACTTTTGTAACTTCTGATCATACGGATTTTGAGAAAGTCGAAATTGGTGAAAATGTAAAAATGCATTGGTTTCGATAATTGTAAAGTTTATCCACAGTATACAGAAAATGAAGGATTATCATTTATCATGAAAAAGGTCTGTGCCGTTTGTCTAGTGAATTTTCTCTTTTTGTGTTCCCTTTCGGCGGCGGAAAATTTCACCTTTAAAGCTGACAGAATGACCGGCGGGAGCGCTTCGGGGAGAGAAATTACGATTCTTACCGGAAATGCTGAGGTCCGATCGGATACGATCTTTCTTCAGGCTGATAGAATCGAACTCCAGGGTGATGAGTATCAATTTATCGATTGTTCAGGGAATGTTTGGGGACAAGATTTGGAACGGGGGATCGTTTTTATTACCGACCGGCTCCGCTACGACCGGAACTTGAAAATTGCGCGGCTTGAAGGCAATTCCACTATGGAAGACAAAGAAAACGAAGTCGTGGCAAAAGCCCGCTTTATTGAATACAATGATACTTCCGGAACCGCGATTCTGCAAGTTTCGGTGCGTCTTTTTAAAGATACCATGGTGTGCCGCTCCGATTATGCCGTGTATCACCGGGAAGAAGAAACGCTGGACCTTAGAGGCTATCCGGTGGTGTACAAGGAAGAAGATGAGTTTCGGGCGGACTTCATCCAGGTGGATCTGGAAACCGAAGATGTCATGATGGAAGGAGCGATATCGGGCTCCATAAAGGAATAATCAGTGGAAAGTCCGGAAACCTATGTTTTGCAGGTTGTAGATGTCCGCAAACAGTTCGGGAAAAAAGAAGTCGTTCACGGCGTCAGTTTTTCCATGAAAAATGGGGAAATTACCGGGCTTTTGGGGCCCAACGGCGCGGGAAAAACCACCATCTTTTATATGGTTGTCGGTTTCTATCATCCGAATGCCGGAATCGTAAAACTCGATGATGTTGACATTACCAAAAAGCCCATGTATCAGCGGGCAAGGGAAGGCATCGCCTATCTTCCTCAGGAAGCGTCGATTTTCAGAAAACTCTCGGTCGAGCAAAATATCTATGCCATTCTGGAAAGCAGGAAAGATCTATCAAAGAGACAAAGAAAGGAAAGGCTTGAATATCTTCTGGAAGAATTCGGCATCGCGCGCGTCCGTACACAGCCGGGATACACGCTTTCAGGGGGGGAACGCCGAAGAACCGAGATTGCCCGCGCCCTCGCGTCGGAACCGAAATTTCTGCTCCTCGATGAGCCTTTTGCCGGAATCGATCCTATTGCGGTGTTTGAAATTAAGCAGATCGTCCGCCGTCTTGCGCAGGAAGGCATCGGCATCCTCATTACCGATCATAACGTCCGGGACACCCTCGAAATAACCACTCAAGCCCATATCATCGCTGAAGGGACCATTGTTGCGGAAGGCGGCCGCGATGAAATCCTTCAAAACGAAACCGTCCGCGAAGTGTACCTCGGCAGTGAATTTAAGATGTAGCTAAATGCGAATAATTCCAATGCGGTGATTTCGAGAGAACCTCAATCACCGAGCTTCGATCCGTTCCTTCTCCATAGAAATTACATTTTATGAAACGCACCTGCCGGTGCTTTTTTTGCCGTTGCATTTATACTGACATTGTGCTAGGGTCTTCAAAAAGGAGAAGGCATGACCGTAGCAGATGCTGTAAAGATTTTAGACGGCCGGTTTTTTAATGGCGAAGATAAGGCGGACTTGGAGATTCATTCCGCCTGCGGGGCTGACCTCATGAGTGACGTCATGGCCTTTGTAAAAGATAAAGTAGTTCTGCTCACCGGCCTTGTAAATCCCCAGGTTATCAGAACCGCGGAACTCCTTGACATACGGGTTATTATTTTTGTTCGGGGAAAACGCCCCAGCCAGGATATGATTGATATGGCGGAGGACAGCGATATCATTCTGGCCGGTACCAATTTGCCCATGTTCCTTGCCTGCGGAAAAATATACGAAGCGGGGCTTCGGTCAGGAGGAACCCGGCGCATTGGGTAGTGTTATGCATGAAAAAGCCGATCTTCGGCGCATGATGAAGACGAAACTTTCAATGGCGGATTCGGAAACATGTAAGCGTCAGGGAATTGAGGCCGGAAAGCTCATCATAAATAGATGTATATGGAAAGACGCTCAATCAATTTTGCTGTTTATGTCTATGCGGAATGAGATTGATACCCGTTTTTTGCTCGAAAAAGCTCTTGCCGACGGAAAAAATCTTTTTGTTCCCCGGATTGATGAAGATGAAATGACTTTTTGCAAGATTGATTCTCTTGACGGCTCCTGGAATGAGGGCGCTTTTGGTATTTTAGAGCCCGGTGCGGATCATCATGCACTATTTTATCCGGATAAAACCGATTTTCCTCTGCTCGTTATTACTCCGGGCGCGGCTTTTGATAAAAAAGGGCATCGGCTTGGCAGAGGAAAAGGGTATTATGATCGTTTTTTGTCTAAATTGAAAGAGTCCCTTGAAAATAATCATCAAAATGTAACGGTTATGGGGCTTTGTCTTACAGAACAGCTTGTGGATCATGTTCCCGTGGAAAATTTTGATCAAAAAGTTGATGTAATTTGTGCCGGAAATGATTATATTGAAATATGCACATAACGCTAAATTTAGCGGTAAGTGCGTCTTGTGTCATAGCAGGTGTGAAAAAAATTATAGGGCGAGGGGGAGAGTATGGCAAGAATAAAAAGCGCTTTGGAAATAGCTTTGGAACGGACGAATTCGGTAGAAAGTGATAAAAACAGCATCAATCAGTATACTATAAAACAGCAGGGAAAAAAGCTTGCCAGTCAGTTTTTAGAAAATCCGAACATTTCTTTGAAAAAAGAAATTGAAAAGTTCCCAAAAGAAGATCAGCATTCATTAAAACAGGGGATATTTGATATTTTAGTTTCGCAGATTATGCTTCCGCCGGAAAAAGAAGCCTTGGAACGCGTTGACACGGCGGAAAAGGGCTTGGAAGAAATCATACAAAAGCCGGAATTTACCAATCTTGGCAGACAGCTTTTGCAGACTTTATATGAATATTTTCAGGAAGCCGAACATATTGAAAAATTTATCGTGCAGCAATACGCGCCAAAATTGCGGCAAAAAGAAGAAGAACTCAGCCGCAGAATGGGCCGCCAAATTACACTCGATCCTTTTCAAGACTCGGAGTTTACCGCGTTTTATAATCAAAACATAGCTGTTTTGAAGGATCAGTATCAGGCGGTGGTTGATCGAGTGAAAGAAGCCGCGGAAATTTTTTTTAATCAATAGGAAGAAAGCGAAAAGGCATGGTCAAAAAGCAAACAGTCGGCTTGCTTTTTGACCATGCCGAAATGAAGGGTTATATTACGGCCCGTGCGACCTTTATCGCTGTTTCGTAGTCCGGTTCCTGCCTTATTTCGGGAACTTGCTGGGTATAAATCACTGTGTTGTTTTTATCGATAACAACAATCGCGCGGCTTAAGAGTCCTTCCAAAGGACCGTCCAGTATTTCTACGCCGTAATCTCTGCCGAATTGTTTGTTCCTCATCTGAGACAAGGAAACAATATTATTAAGTCTTTCAGTTTTGCAGAACCATTCCTGGGCAAAGGGCAGATCGCAGGAAATGGTCAGAACTGCCACATCATCTTCTTTTTCCGCTATCTGATCGAATTTTTTTGCGGAACGCGCACAAACCGAAGTATCCAGGCTGACAACGATATTGAGAATCTTTACCTTGCCGTCAAAATTAGCTAAAGTACGGTCCTGTAAATCGCTGTCAGCCAGCCGGAAATCCGGTGCTTTGGACCTCTCTAATGGAAGAACCCCGAAAGTATTAACAGGATCTCCCCTAAACGTGATATAAGCCATGCTTATCTCCTCTTTTTTATATTGTTTTTGAAAATAAAAAAGGGGGGATACAAATGTATCCTCCCCTCCACAATTCAAGTTTAACGAAAAACCGCGTTACAGTCAACTTTTCTGATCGTTGATTCATAAAAAATTGAGAATCTGCTATTTATGCTCTTGTAATAATTGCTATACGAATGTATAGTATTTATATGGATTTGGCGGAAAAAATAAACATTCTGGCTTTCGCGGCAAAATACGACGCTTCCTGCGCTTCTTCGGGAAGCGAAGGCCGGGCTTCCGGTTCCGGTACCGGCGGGTTGGGATATCGGATGCCTGCGGGAATCTGTCACAGTTGGACAGGAGACGGCCGCTGTGTTAGCCTTCTAAAAGTTCTGTTCTCGAATGTTTGCCGCTATGACTGCGCGTACTGTGTGAATCGTGCTTCAAATGATATTCCGCGGACCGCTTTTACCGTTGATGAACTCGTGAATCTTACCATCGAGTTTTACCGGCGTAATTATATTGAAGGATTGTTTTTATCATCGGGGATTTTTGCGGACCCGGACATTGTGATGGAACAATTGATCAAAACCGCCAAGAAGCTCCGTACAGAAGCCGGCTATGGCGGATATATCCACATGAAAATTATTCCCGGCACGGGTGATGCTTACATCAAAGAAGCCGGGCTTTGGGCAGATAGGCTGAGCGCGAATATTGAGCTTCCCACGGACAAAAGCCTGCGGCATTTGGCGCCGCAAAAATCCGGGAAAGTGATTCTGGGCGCTATGAATGATGTAAACAGCACCTCATTGCAATATGCAGAGGATCGGCGGCGGATTCGCGCAACGCCGAGTTTTGCCCCTTCCGGTCAGAGTACCCAGCTTATTGTCGGCGCTTCCGAAGAAGATGATAGGCAGATTATCCATCTTTCCGGCGCGCTGTACAAGAAATATAACCTTAAGCGGGTATATTATTCCGCGTTCATGCCTTTAGAAACAAAGGGAAGAGGGCTGAGCAAAGATTCCCGGCTGCCGGATATTTCGGGACCTCCGCTTGTGAGGGAACACCGGCTTTATCAGGCGGATTGGCTTCTCCGTTTTTATCATTTTTCATCCGAAGAAATTCTTTCGCCGGAAAATCCTTTTCTCGACAGCCAAATTGATCCGAAAACAGCCTGGGCCCTGCATCATCTGGACCGTTTCCCTATCGAAATACATTCCGCGGATTATGAAGCGCTTCTTCGGATTCCCGGCGTGGGAGCAACATCCGCCCGAAGGATTATTGAACAGCGGCGTTCCAGGTCTCTCACTTTTGAGGGATTAAAGCGGCTTGGCGTGGTGATAAAACGCGCGCGGTATTTTATGACGCTTTCCGGTTCCTTTTTGGACAGACCCGACGATCCAAAACGAATCCGGCGGCTTATTGCGGATACGGACGGCGCGGGGCTTCAGCTGCCTTTATTCGATTTTTAGAGGAATGACGATTATGGAATATGACGGCAGCCTGGAAGCTCTTTTTGCGATTCTGGAACAGGTCTGTAACGGAACCGAACTGCCGATGTGTGTCGGGAAATCGGCGGAAGGGCAATTGATAAACAACGACGCTTTCCAGGCTGATTTATTTGATGATTCAAAACCGGTGAAAAAACCGCCAAAGAATCCCATCACCGATACTTTGAGCGGAATTGCCGGAGAACTCTACGAAGCGTCCGCCGCGGGGTACAGCAATTTTGTCTACGCCTGGATGAGTGAATTTCCCATAGAAGCGGAGATCATTCGTTTCGGCTTTGCGTTGATCCAGGCCGCGAGAAATGCTGATAAAGGCTTTCCGCCGGGAACGGTATCGTTTGAGGGAAGGGAAGCGGCGGAAAACGCGAGAAATAACCGGATGGATCCGGCGGTAAAAACCGTCCGGGACGCGTCATTTAAAACCGGTCATGAAGCCCATAGACTTTCAGGGCTTCTCCGCTTCTCGCTGGGAAACGCCGGAATACCCGCCGCGCTTTGCGCCCCCGATCACTTTGTGCTTCCTATTTTAGCGGAACATTTTACCCTGCGTTTCGGGGACAGCCCCTGGGCAATTGCCGATGAAAAACGCCGTATAGCGCTCATCAAAAACACCGGATATGAAGCGGAATTGGAAGTTTATAACCCTGATCATCCCTGGTTTGCGGGAATACACGGTACGGACCGTGATGCCTGGGAAGGCTTGTGGCTTTCGTATTTTAAGGCAATCAACAATGAAAGCAGGGCGAATCCAAAAGTTCAGCTCCAGTTTATGCCGAAACGGTATTGGAAATATTTGCCCGAGGTCCGTGACTGTTGACGCTAGAGCTAATCGCGAAATTAGGATAACATCACGAGATATGAATAAAGGCAGTTTAGCGGTTTATAAAAACAAACCTGCTCTTGTAAAAGAAGATGGTGAAAAAATAACGATTTCGGTATTAGGCGAAAAATCGGGCAAAAATTTGCTTGAAGAAACGCTCAAAGTCAGGGAAAAAGACATCGAATTGATTCATCCGGGGCCGCTTTCCGGTTTAAAAGAACTTGATGAAAATCTTCCCGCGGGTGATGTTGAAAGCAGTTGGGAGCTTTTGGAAGGAAATTCCGTGCCGCTAAAAGAATTTGCGGAACTGGTTTACGGCGCTTACACGCCGAAAACAGCCTGGGCGGCTTTTCTTTTGCTGAAAGACGGCCTTTATTTTACCGGAAATCTTTCGGAAATAAAGCCGCGGGAAAAACAGCAAGTAGAAAATGATATACACAAACGCCTTGAAAAAGAGCGGGAACAAAACGAACGGGCGCTGTTCCTTGAACGGCTCAAGACGAAGAAGCTCAATCTTCCGGAAGACAGCCGTTTCCTCCAGGACGTGGAGGCGCTCGCTTACGGAAAATCTGATAAAAGCCGGACATTAAAAGATATTGGCAAAAGCGAAACGCCGGAAGAAGCGCACCGGCTGCTTCTGGCAGTGAATTATTGGACGCCCTTTACGAATCCCCATCCAAGCCGTTTCGGATTATCGCTTACATCCGCCAAAACACCGATACATCCGCCGCCTTATGAAGACCGAATCGATTTAACGCATCTGCGGAGTTATGCTGTCGATAATGCCTGGAGCGCCGATCCTGATGACGCGGTTTCTCTTGACGGTCCGTATCTTTGGGTGCATGTTGCCGATCCTGCCGCCAGTATTCTTGCCGGAAGCCCCGCGGATGAAGAGGCTCGCAGCCGGGGGGCAACCTTGTACCTTCCGGAAGGAGCGGCACGCATGATAAACGAATCGGCTCTGCCCTTGTTTGCTCTGGGCCTGGATCAGACTTCGCCGGCTCTAAGTTTTAAAATAGAGCTTGATGATGCGGGGAATATCACATCGGTTGACATTTGCCGCTCCGTTGTTTCGGTCAGCCGATTGACGTATGATGATGTTGACAAGGCGCTCCGGGGCGAAGCCGAAAAAGTCCCGCCGGAAGACGCGGCGCTGCTCTCTAAACTCGCTGAAATCGCGGAGCGGAATATCCGGCGGAGAGAAGATTTAGGAGCCATATCCATCAATATGCCTGAAATTCATATTACCGTGGCGGAAGAAACGATCAATATTGAGTCGGTTTTTTCATACAAAGCCGCTGGAATGGTGAGGGAATGTATGCTTTTGGCCGGAGAAGCGGCCGCTGCCTGGGCTGTCCAAAAAAGGCTGCCTTTTCCTTATATTAGTCAGGAAATCGGCGACATGCCGAACCTTATTCTTCCGGGCTTTGCCGGAGCGTATCAGATGAGGCGCTGTATGCGGCCGCGGCAGCTCGGCACAAAACCCGGTCTTCACGCGGGATTGGGAATTGACGGATACACGCAGGTTACGAGTCCCCTGCGGCGTTATACCGACCTCCTGGCTCATCAGCAAATACGCGCCGTTTTGCGGGGAGAAACGCCCTTAACAGAGGACGAAATTCTTGTCCGCCTCGCCGCCGGGGAAGCCGCGGCATCCGCGGTTGTGCAGGCGGAGCGGGCATCTAAAATGCATTGGCTCACGGTTTTCCTTTCGGAAAAAAAAGGCAGCGTTTGGGATGCCGTTGTTCTTGAAAAGAAAAGCCCCCGCGGTCAGATTATCATTCCTGAATTAGGCCTGGAAACGCAGACGGCCTTTAAAGGAGATGTAAAACCGGGAGACGAAATCAAAGTTTCTGTGTCATCCTGTAAGTTTCCGGAATCTGAAATACATGTTGTGCAGCAATGAGAGGGAATTACCGGGTCTCCCGCAAAACTAAGGCGCGGTTTTGCAATTACCGCCGCTTTTATGGAAAAATAAATCGAAAAAATTGATCGAATCACTCAACGGTATCTTGACGGAAGTCGATTTGTGTATAAACATTAATGCATATGAGTGACTATTTAGACCCTAATAACGAAGAATTACTCAAGGATTTTTTCGCCGAAGCGCAAATGCAGGTGGACACATTAGAGCAGAATATTTTGGTCCTTGAGAATGAAAGCGGTAATCGGGATGCTGTGGATGAAATCTTCCGGGCAGCCCATACCCTTAAAGGCGGCGCGGGTACTGTGGAAATGGCGGAGTTGGCTCATTTTACTCATCTGGTTGAAGATGTTTTGGATGCTATCCGTTCTGATGCAGTCACTGTGAATGAAGATGTAGTTGATGTTCTTCTGGCGGCTATTGATATTATCAAAGCAATGCTTGAGCAAAGGATGGAAGGTTCGATTTATCAAAAAGATACTTCGGCCGTAGAAACCCGTTTGTCCAACTTGCTTTCCGCGGGCTCCGGGAAAGCGGCTCCAAAGGCTCATGCTGCTGCCAAAGCTCCGGCTCACCAAAAGGCGGCACCTGTGCCGAAAGCGGCGCCGGCAGCCAAACCTTCTTCCGGTTTATCAGAATATGAACTCTTGGAATTAAAAGAATCTGCCGAGCCCGGCACGGTAATTTACCGGGTGGGCGTTGCGTTTGATGAAAGCAATCCCATGAAGAGTGTCGGCGGCATTCAAGTATATGCGGCCTTGAAGGAACTAGGTTCTGTCCTTAAAACGGACCCCGATTTTGAAAAGCTCTACGAGGATGAATTCTATCCTGAGGTTGTGTATTACTTGTCTTCAAAAAGGCCTGAATCCGATATTAAGCGTTATGTGATAATTCCTGACGTCAGCGTTTCCGCGGACGTTTCCAATGTTGAACAGGCGGCGGCTCCCGCTCCTGCGGAGCCTGTAAAAAGGGCTGCTGAAGCTCCAAAAGCAAAACCCGCACCGTCCGCGGCAGCTCCCGTTTCCGTCAAGCCTGCCGCCGCTCCCGAGGAAGCTGAAGCGCCCCAGACAGCGCAGCTTTACGAAGCGGCGTCCGGGGCCGCGAAACCCGGCGATAAGCAGCGGGAAGCCGACGCGAGGAAAGCCGGGAAGGAGGCGGGGTCAATTCTTAGGGTTGAATCCAAACGGATTGATGATCTTTTGAATCTTGTTTCCGAAACGGTTATTACAAAGGCAACGTTTAATCAAATTGCTAACCAGTTCAATGCTTTGGTATCCGATTTTCACGCTATCGAGGCAAATTATCGCGATAAAATGAAGAATCTCTTTGATGATCTTCCCGAGTTCCTTCAATATCTCCAGGACGGAAAATCGATAAAGGATATTAGGAAAGCTATCGGCGAGAAATACGGGGATTTGTTCTCGTTATTTGACGGGTTTGAAACCAATCTGAAAAATGATGTCGGGAAGTACCGGTCTACGTCTCAGAATCTGGGAAGAATTACCGGAGAATTGCAGGAAGGCGTTATGCGCATCCGTATGGTTCCCATCAGTCAGATTTTCAGCCGTTTCCCGCGTTTGGTGAGAGACCTTTCCAAAAGCCTCAATAAAAAGATCAATCTTGTGCTGGAAGGTGAAGATACAGAGCTCGATAAATCGGTTATCGAAGACCTTCTCGATCCCATCATGCACTCGGTGCGGAATTCTATTGATCACGGTATTGAGTCCGTGGAAGAACGTATTGCCGTAGGGAAGCCCGAAGAAGGACGCGTTGTTCTTAAGGCTTCCAGTGAAGGAAATATGATCATCATTGAAATTATCGATGATGGGAAGGGAATTGATGTTGAGGCCGTGAAGAAAAAGGCCGTTGAAAGAGGCCTTATTCATCCCAATAAGGAACTTACGGACCCCGAAGCCTTTAATCTTATTTTTGAACCAGGGTTCTCCACCGCGAAAACCGTCACGAATATTTCCGGCCGCGGGGTCGGGCTTGATGTCGTCCGCCGCCAGATCGAAAAACTCAACGGAACGGTAAACGTGCATTCCGAACATGGAAAAGGAACCAAGTTTACCATCAAACTGCCCTTGACGCTGGCGATTATTCAGGGCCTTCTTGTCCGGGTTGGGAAAGAAATCTATTCGATTCCGATAACGTCGGTTATTGAGAGTCTGCGGCTTAAACCCGAAGAAATCCGGATGATTGACAATTATGAAGTGTTCAATATCCGCAGCGATGTTATTTCCCTTTTGCGGCTGAACCGGCTTTTCGGCATTAAAACCGAAGAACAGCAGGAATACAACTTTGTGGTTATCGTTGGAACGGCGGAAAAGAAGATGGGCTTTATGGTTGACAGTCTTATCGGCGAAGAGGATGTCGTAATTAAGCCGCTGCGGGATCAGTTTACTAATTCACCGGGAATTGCCGGAGCATCGATTTTGGGGGACGGTTCGGTATCTTTGATTATCGATGTCAGTCAACTTCTGGAGCTGGGGCTTAAGAAAGAGCTGGAAGAACGCCGCTTCCTCGAATCATCTATACGGTAGTGGGGAAATCTCATGGAATTAAAGAGTTTAGAAGTGCTGAATAGTGAAATCCAGGAACAGAAGGAGCGGGTAGATACCATCGATTTTAAGATGGTTACCTTTTCTCTGGGCGGAAAGGATTACGGCGTAGATATTATGAATGTCAAGGAAATCGCCAAGGACGATAAGTTTACGTATGTTCCGAACGCGGCCTCCTTTGTCCGGGGCGTGTATAACCTCCGCGGTGATATTATTCCTATTGTGGATTTCCGGATATTTTTTAATCTGCCCATTAACAAACATACCGAAAACGGCGAAGAAAATATGCTGATTCTCCGGATTGGTGATCAGGTTTTTGGTACGATAGTTGATAAAATTGACAAGGTCGTGGGAATCAGTTCCGATACGATTCAACCGCCGCATCCCATTTTCGGTGATATAAATATCAAGTTTATCAGCGGTGTAGCGGAAAAGGACGGTGATCTTTTTATCATTCTGGATGTTGACCGGATTTTTGCCGCGAAAGATGACGCAAAATCTTCCCGGCAGACGATAGCGGAAGACGCTCCGGAACAAGGATATCCTGCCGCGGGGACTCCTGTGCAAGAAGCCGTGGAAGAAAGGAAAAGTGTTATTTCCGACAGTGCGCTCGAATTTGTTAAGGAAAACCTCTTTGCTCTGAAACATTTCGCCTCAAGTCCGCTGAACGAAACCTGGGTTCGCCAGCACTTTTTGGATTGGAGCGTCAGCCGCTCGGAAGCGAATGTTCAGGTTAAAACTGACGCGGACGCGGAAGAATTCCTTGCTCCTTTCTACTCGCCGTACACCGGGACTTTCTGGGATGATGATTACAGCCAGTTTGTATGCGATGCCCTGCCTAATCTTTCTTCAAAGATTATTCAAGTATGGAATCCCGGGTGCGGAAAGGGTTATGAAACATTTTCCTTTGCTTGTGTATTGAAGACGCGGTATCCCAGCGTTCAGATTAGAATCTGGGCTAACGACAACGATATTATGGCAATTTCCAATGCTCCGAATATGGTGTTTGATTTGGATGAGGTTCCGAGTTTTTGTCATTCGTTCATGGTAAAAGGAAGCAACGGATACAGTTTTAATCAAACTATCAGGGATGGAATATCATTTGAATATCATGATATACTTCATTCCAATGTGTATCCTGATCTGGACATCGTTCTGGCAAGGGACTTGCTGTCCTTCTTCTCAAATGAGAAGCAGGAATTGCTGTTGAATGAGTTCTCGGAGAAGCTAAAGAACGAAGGCGTTATCATTCTGGGAAGACATGAAGAAATGCCGGATGATGATTGGCGCAGGATAGCCAGAGATCCTGTTTCTGCGTATGTACGGAAATAACGGAAGCTATTCCATTTTTAATATGAAAGGAGCCTGATATGAGAGTTGAGTACATCAACCCGTTTGTTGAAGCTGCGTTTAATGTGTTAAATGAAGTAATCGGTCCCGAAGTTAAACGGGGTGATTTATACCTTAAATCCACGACAGTCCCTGTCATGGGTGTTGCCGCTTTGGTTGGTCTTGCCGGTGATGTTGAAGGCCGCGTTCTTTTTGATATGACGAAAGATACCGCTTTAGCCGTGGCGGGAATTATGAACGGGGAGACTTTTACCGTTCTTGATGAGTTGGGAAAAGCTACGATTACTGAACTGGCGAATATGATCACCGCTCAGGCTGTTACAAAACTGCATGGTCTGGGCTTTAAGTTTGATCTTACGCCTCCGGCGCTCTTTACCGGCGACAATATGGAAGTGTCTGACAGTAAAGTAGAAGCTCTTATTGTTCCTATGGAGTTGGGACCTCACGGGAAAATCGAAATTAACGTGGCGATTAGGGAACGGGGCTGACAGCGGCTGAGAACTCCATGTTTCAATAATGTTAATCCTAAAAAGGCTCCTGTGTTGTTATGCCTTGCTGTTACGGCAGCTTGACAACATGGGGGTCTTTTGTTATGGTAGTTTCACCGGGCGATTAGCTCAGATGGTTAGAGTACATGCTCGACACGCATGGGGTCATTGGTTCGATTCCAATATCGCCCAAATTTTATTCCGGTATAATACCATTTCTTGCTGTTTGTTACTGTTTTTCGCACAAAAAACAGCAGGATTCGATGAAAAAGGTCAAAATTCATTGGGGTTTGGGCTTTGTGAATCCTCCGGGGCGATTGATTATGTTATCTGTCTAATTTCTCCTTTCCCCAACATATAAGGCGGGCAATTCCGTAAGCGGCAAAAACTGTAATCAGGCGGTCGATGATGTTTATAGGAATACGGACTAAAATCTCCTTTAACAAGAATGACATATCGGATGAAAACATGAAACCGGTCAGTCTGGTACGCCCCGGAGTGCCAATCCCCAAAAATGTCTGGTGTGCCGAAAAATCAGGCACACTATGGACAGAGTCTTGTTTTCAAGAGGGTGTCCGATCACTTGCCCTGAATGGGAAACGCAAGTGGTCGGACAGTAAATTGACTATCTTTGGCATTATGTTTATATTTTGTGTATGATTATTGAACAGACTATTGAAATTATGCCGAATCACCGTCTCGTGTTGGATTTGCCTTTTGAGCTGCCTCTTGGTATGGCAAAGGTCGTAGTAACTGTTACTCCTGAAGAAGCTGAAATTTCTTCCAATAAAAAATCTGCTTTTGGCTGCCTCCGCCAATTTGCCAACCCTGCAAAAATTGCCGGTGAGAAAGGTGCTTGGTCACAGGCCGTTCTTAAAAAACATGAAAAAAATTGATGCTAATGTTATGCTTCGGTATGTTTTGGATGATCATACCGAATTATCACCTCAAGCAAAAGAAATTATAGATACGCATGTTGTGACCAATTTTTAACTATTCATACGTTCTTTCCAAAAAAGCGAAAAAGTGTTATTGTATAGAAAGGGGGGAGCATGGATATTGTTATTTTGGATAGTGCATACAAGCACGGAATATCAACAGAGCATATTATTTTCTGTTTGCTGCATTTTCATAATGACATTGTTTTAGATTGTCCTCCGACAAAACGTTTATTTGTTGGATTTGATAATTTGGGGCGGGCTTTGGAAATAATTGCCATTGAAGATGATGATCGAGATCGTCTTGTGGTGATTCATGCAATGAAACTCACAAAAAAGTATCTTTTTTTGATGAGCGAAGGAGAATGATATGAATTATGATGAAATAAATGTTGATGAAGTGCTTGAAAGTGTTGCGGCTGCCGTGGAACAAGGTAATTACCGCAAGGCATCAAAAAAAGAGTCCATGGAAGTTCGGCTTGCTGCTCTCGGTGCTATTGTTCGGGAAATGCAAGACATTGTTAAAAAGGACAAAACATTAGCCCGTATTTGATGCGCTCATGGTAACGCAAGTGGTCGGATTCCTCTTTTTTTCAAAATCGGGAGTAATCACTCATGACAAACAGCCGGATGTAAGTAATAATACCAAGTATGGAAACAAAACCTTGTATCGTTATTGTTGAAGATCATCCTGTTATGCGGAATGGATTGGCAGCTTGGTTTACGGCGGCAAATAATTGGAATGTAACAGGAATGGCTTCCACACTTGAAGAAGCAAAGAACTTTTTTCGCAATCCTAACTTTAATGTCGATATAGTTCTTCTCGATATTCAGCTTGCGGACGGCTGGGGGCTCGATCTTATTCCCTGGCTTGATGCTCAAACACTTTCCGAAAAAAAGCCGTATTTCGCGGTGTATTCATCTTTCGATAATTATGCTCATGTGAATGCGGCGCTTTGTTACGGAGTACGCGCCTATATTTCCAAACAACGTAGTGAATATGAAGTTGAAAATATTTTACAAGAAGTTCTCAACGGAAAAAGGGTAGAACCTTGGATTGATGAAACTGTCTCGTCAAAATATCAAAATATTATGGAATATATTGAGCTGCTTACAAAACGGGAAGCCGAAATTCTCACGCTGATAAAAAGAGGATTCTCCAATCAACAAATTGCCGAATCTTTACATATAACACGTAAAACGGTTGAAAATCATCTTGCCAATATCCACGACAAAACCGGACTTTCCCGGTTGGATTTGATGGCTATGTAATCAAATTTCCTTTGCAACAAGTCCTTCTTTTTGGTAAACGGGACTTGATTTGCAGAATTTATGGCCGTTCTTTGGTGATTGCGGTAAGAAAAGTGAAAGCGTATCCTGCAAGCAACTGACTCGCAGGATACTTTTTTTGCCGTTACTGTTTAATTAAAATCATTTCCGGTATATCATTTCCCAGTATTCCTTCCAGTTCTTCGGACATTTCGTCGGATACCTTTATTTTGTTCCCGTCCTGGTTTATAAATATGCCGGCTGCCAGCGCTGCCGAAATATCATCATCATTTAAATACATGGTTTCTGGCGGTATTGTAATGGTGATTGAATGATTTGCATCATTGATTGTAACGCCTTCCACTCCTTCAAAATTCGCGGTCAGCATATTTTTTATCTCAGCCCACACGCCATTCACTTTACTGCCGGAATAGGTCATGGTTATTGTCCCTGTTAAGGATATGGTTTTCGCGGCAGAATCAAAAGTTTCTGTTATGTTCATGGTCATTGTTATACTCATGTCATTGCCAAACATTTCTTGATATAAAGCTTCCCATTCCGCATCAGTCATTCCTGTCGATTCTTGCATCAATTCTTTCATTGAGATTGAAAAACGGGTAGACCCTTTCCACGTTCCGTCCAATTGGGAAAAATCCGTAACCGCCGTCCATTTTTCCGGTTTCCCGTTCAGATTATCGCAGCCGACAAACATCAACCCGAATACCAATACCAGTATTCCCGCAAAACACGCATGCTTCTTCATACAGAACTCCTGTTATCAAATATAATTGTTCTTGAGTATACCTTTTTTTTGTGTAATGTCAAGTTTACGTTAAAAATTTATGGTTTGACGCTTCCGCGGATCTTATTTCATTTTCTTTTGAAGTGTGCTATCATGTATGTATCTATAAAAAAATCATGGTGAAGGAGTTTGTGTGCGTGTTGTTTTAATGCATTATCATCTGCGGAGGGGCGGCGTGACTTCCGTTTTGCTTAATCAGGCGAAGATGCTTGCCGATGCCGGGTATGATATTTTGATTATTTCCGGGGAAGAAGTTGATGATGACCGTCTTGTTTTTCCCTATGTTGTGGTGAAGGAACTCAAGTACGACCGTTACCGTTCCGATGAAGCGGGAAGCCGGCAGGAAGTGTCCGCGCTTATCGCGGCCAATATTATGAAGGCGATGAAGAATCATTGGGGGCAGGCGGCGGATATTCTGCATGTGCACAATCCTTTGATTCAGAAAAATGACGCGCTTATTTCCGCGCTAAAAACCATGCAGCGGGAAGGTATCCGGCTTCTCCTGCAAAATCATGATTTAGCGGAAGATTTCAGGCCTGATGTGTATATCTCAGATGATGATTATCCGGAGAATTGCCATTACGGAGTAATCAATCGGCGTTGTTTTTCTTTTATGCATCGTGCGGGGCTTAATAGCAGCGGGCTGCATCTTTTGGCCAATGAGGTGGTCCCGGTAGAAGCGGCGCCTAATATGGAACGGACCAGGTTTTTATATCCGGTCAGGGCTATCCGAAGAAAGAATATCGGTGAAGTTCTGTTGATGTCGCTGTTTATTCCCAAAGGAACTACGGTTGCGGTAACGCTTCCGCCCACCACGGACAAGGATGAAGGGATTTACCGGAATTGGGTCAATCTGGTTAATGAGCTGAAACTTCCGGTAGAATTTGAAGCGGGTTTGAAATCATCATTTTCTGAACTGGTGGGAAGCAGCATCGCGGTGCTTACAACCTCTGTGAAAGAAGGGTTCGGCTTTTCGTATCTGGAACCCTGGACGGCCGGAAGGGCTGTGATTGGCCGGCGGATTGATTACGTCTGCCGGGATTTTGAAGAAGCTGGCGTCCAATTTGATTCGCTCTATTCATCAATTGACATACCTATGGTGTATCTTTCCGTGCCGACTTTAAAACAGAAGATGGAAAGCGCTTTGGCGTCAACATATAAATCGTTCGGCGTTAAGGCGCCTTCGTATGTCAACAATATGATGCTGGATGATATTTTTTCCCATGATTATTTTGATTTCGGCCGGCTGGATGAAGAATTGCAAGCGGGGCTTCTCCGGACACTTCGCGCAAATGACGCGGTTTTAAGCGATATTGCCGCAATTAATCCTTTTCTGGCAAAATTATCCCGGTGGGCTCCCAATGAAGCATTGATCAGCCAAAATCGCGGTCATGTCGAGAATACTTACGGCAAGGATTATATTTTTAATACCCTGAAACAAACGTATGATCAGGTTATGAATGTTCCTGTGAAGCACAAAATTTCAAAATCGATTCTTCTGGAATTGTTTTTGGATCCTTTGAAAATGTCGCTGGTAGGTGTCGGATATGAATAAGCGGTCCGATGTTTTTGACGGTAAAAAAGGTGCCGCGATTATCAAAGAATCCTTACGGCCGATAAAGCCGGAAGCGCCGGAAGAATTGCCTCAAAAATTTACGGATCGCTTATTCCCGCAAAACATAAAACATATTTCCGGAATAAAAACCGTGCTGTTTGATGTCTACGGAACGCTTTTTATTTCCGCCGCCGGAGACATTGGATCGGGCCGTGACTATATGAAGGGGAATATTGATGATTTTGCGCTTGCCTGGACGGATAATTATACCGGCGAAGAATTAAAGCACTATTTTCATGAGAAGGTAACGGAAACGCATGAAGCGCTGTTTCCTGTTACGCCTTATCCGGAAGTTTTGGTTGAAAAGATATGGGAACAATTTCCCGGCCGCCGGAAAAATATTTCGCCTGAAGAATTCGCGCTCCGCTACGAGCTGGCCGTTAATCCGGTATATCCGATGCCGGGAACTCTGGAAACGTTGATCGGGCTGAAATCGATGGGGATAAAGATGGGCATTATTTCTAACGCCCAATTTTTTACGCCCCTTTTGTTTGAAGCCTGTTTCGATACGTCTTTACAAGACTTAGGGTTCACGGAAGAATTATTGGTGTATTCTTACAAAATCGGTGAAGCGAAGCCCGCCCCTTCTTTATTCCGTAAAGCGTTTGAGTATCTTGATAAACATGATTTGAACGCCGAGAATTGTTTGTATGTGGGAAATGATATGTTAAATGATATTTTCGGAGCCGGGGCTTTCGGGTTTAAAACAGCGTTGTTTGCCGGAGATACACGTTCGCTCCGGTTAAGGGAAAACAACCGTTTAACGGATAACACAATTCCTACAACGGTTATAAAAAACATCCCGGACATTATTGATATTATCAGCGGAGGTGTTCATGTTTCCCCCTGAACTTATTGCCGTAATAAAACATCTTATTACTTCCAGGGAAGTGATTGGCGTTACCGTATTCCTGGTCTTGTTTTTTTCCCTTGTGTTCTATGTTGCCAGACCCCATCAGCGGAAACCAAAGTCGAATTTGGTTCTTCCTCTGAAAAAACCGAAAAAAGAGAAAGGGAAAAAAGCTCCTGTTTCTGATGATGTTACAGATGACGATGAGCTGGGACTTGAGGAACAATAGACTTTTTCCCGGGAAGGATTTTATCTTTCCATAAAATAATTCTGTTTTTTCTGATGCATCCTTTTTTCAGGAAATGATTCAAAACGATTTTTACATCATCTTCGGACCATTGCGGTTGAGACTGCTTTGGATTTATCGTTTGGGAGAGAATCTTTGCGGCTTCAAAAATCGTGTACATATTCCGGTTTCTTTTGAAAAAAGCGGTGACGCTCTTTTCTTCCCGAAGCTGACTGCTGGCAGTCTGTTCGCAGACATCACAGCAGCCGGTTCCGGTGTTTTCTGTGTCGCCTTCAAAATTGAGCAGAGTGAGAAGCTGCGTCCTTCTGCATTGCTGAATGTTTTCGGCATATTGAAACAGCTGCTGGAGCCGTTCGCGGTCATAATTGTTTGCAGCCCGTTTCAGAGCAATTTCATCATCGGGGCCCCAAAGCAGAATAGCCTTCGATGCTTTGCCGTCCCTTCCGGCTCTGCCTGATTCCTGCAAATACGCCTCTGCCGAGGGCGGACAATCCCGGTGAATGACGGTTCGTATATCGGCTTTATCGACGCCCATGCCGTAAGCGCAGGTTGCCGTAAGAATTCCTGCCGGGCTTTTAAAAAACCATTCCTCAACTTTTGTTTTTTCTTCGCGGCTCAGACCAGCATGGTAAAATCGGATTTCTTTTTCTTTGAGATTTTCCCGTAAATAATGAGCAAGTTTTTCAGTTCCTGATCTTGATGAACAAAACACGATGGCAGGCCGTTCGTTTTGCAGAATCGCGTCCTTTACTGCCAGGTCACGGAGAATCGCGCCTTGAGCGTAATAAAAAATATTAATGCGGTTTGGATTTCCAAGAATCTTGTGCGCGCCGTCAATCCCAAAAATATAATGCTCGATTTTTTGCAGTACCGGTGCGGAAGCAGTGGCGGTGAAAGCCGTAATCAGCGGGACTTTCGCGGCCTCGATTATCTTTCCTATTTCCAGATATGCCGGGCGGAAACTTTCACCCCATTCGCTGATACAATGGGCTTCATCAATAACAAGATGAACAATCCCCAGAGACTCCAGTTTTTCAAAAACTTTAGGACTTAACAGCACTTCCGGATTCGCAATGATGAAGCGGCTTTCTCCGCTTGCAAGTTTGTTCCAGATTTCCTTCCTTTCATTTTCGCTCTGTTCTCCCCGCAGGATAAGCGGCTTGAATCCTCGTTCTGATAAACGGCGTTCCTGGTCCGCCATAAGCGAAAGAATCGGATAGATGACCAATGTTGGACCATCGAGCAGCATCGCTGGAAGCTGGAAACAAAGAGACTTTCCGGCTCCCGTAGGGAGAATAACAATTTGTCTTCCCATAGAAGGCGTATCTTCATCAAAAAGATTTTCGTCATCTGTTTCGGATTCCGTTTTGGAATCATTGGTCTCATGTGGCTGGTGATTCTCGCTCACAGGCCATTTGATGAAAATGCCGTGTCCTTCCGCCGCTTCCAGAATGTTTGAAACTACAAGCCGCTGATAGGGAAAAAGATAATCGATTCCCATGAGTTTCCGCGCGGCAAGACTCACGGGGTCATATACGTTTCCGGGTTCATCATCTATATCCATGCATGATTAATGGCATTGATACGGATATTGCTTGGGAATTTACGGAAAAATCACATTACTTTTTTGCATACTGAGCCTCTTGCAAAAACCGCGGACCTACGGTTCGGGTTAGTTTTGCAATTACCTCAAATTATACCGGTTGGTGAATAACGCTATTTCCGCAATGCGTTCGATGTCGTTTGTGTTTGCAAGCCGTATCATGCAATACCTTTTTTGGTTTTAACAGCTGTTATAAAACCCCGGAAAACATGCTGCCGCGTTCCGGGGATAATTAATCATCTTATCAATTAAATAGAAAGAGAAGTCAGATAATCTTCGTAAGCTTTCTGTGCGTCGGCAACATTTTGTCTTGCGCTCGCTGCCTGTGTTTCAAGATTGTCCAGGTTTGTATCGATAGCAGTTAAGCGCGTAATATATTGCTGGCCCTGTGTTGTCTGCGCTCCAACGGCTCCAAGGTTTTGCCGGATGCGGTTTTGGTCCGCGATTTGTCTTGTTTTTTCATTTTCGATATTTGTGAGGGCGGTTTGGGCTTTATCAACCTGCTGTCTCAAGTCTACAGCTCTTTGCAAAACCGTTTTTACATGAGCGGGAATTTCACCGGAAGAAATATATGCCAGCAAATTTTCAATCCTGGTTTTAATCAAAACGATTCCTTCACTGATCGGCGTTTCTTCTTTCACTGTGAAAGTATAGGTTTCGGTTTTCGGAAGCGTCGTTACGAAGCGGTACAAGCTGTTGGTCCGCTCGCTGAATTCCGCCGGTTGAAGCAGCGTTGTTCCGCTTATAGGATGTTCGATCACAAGGCGTTTTTCTTCGCCGGAATTATTGACGAAAGTGTATGTCTTTTCCTGGACTTGTTTCCGTGCAATCGTCATGACACCTTTGTTGATAGTAACATTATCAACATTCCGATAAGCAGATGATGTCATGTTTCCTGTAACAGATAAATCATCACCGTAAGTGATATAGCGTTTTGCTCCGTCAGGGAAAAACTCGATGAGGGCGTCTCCCGCGTAGCTGCCCGCGTCATACACCGTTATTGGACCGGCGGGAAGTTTCATGCCGGTGTTGTTGCTCAATTCAACGGCGATGCTGGGATTGATTGTTCCTCCGTACATCACCTTGCTGCCGGAAAACAAAAGCGACTTTACCGCATCGACAGAAGTGTCTACCAGGGGAACCATGATGCTTTGCTGTCTGTCCAGTGTTACCGGTTTTGTTATCGTGTAGGCAAAATGATCGCCTGCCGCCTGAGCCTGACTTGTGTTCATAACGCCGCCGGAAAGACGCGCTCTCGGAGCTGCTGCGGGAGCAGCTTTTGCCGCAGATACATAAGATTCTTCCATGACATAATCCATAGCAATCTCGTTATCCGCCATCTCCATTACTTCGTTTTGTCTTCCCCATCCGGAGTCATGCGTTTGCGCTTCCGCGTAACCTGCTATCGCCAAAGGAAGCGTAGGACGATACAGATGATAAGGCTGATAAAGGTTTTGAATGAACGATACGGGCCTTCCTGTTACAAGCGTCAGTTCTACGTTTCCCCAATCTCTGTCGCCGTCATTGTCGATAATTGCCCATCCCTGGATAAGAGGCTTGTCCTGGGAAAGATCGAGGCGGTAAGAAACTTTCCAGATAGGACTGGGAATTACATAACTGACGGCAGTTTCACGGTTTCCGTTTGCGGGAAGCCGCACATGGAGATTTCGGGAATTGGACGCTCTGGACTGGAGCATGACTTCCAAAGCCCTGTTAAGATCATCGTTGATTTTAGGATCGGTAAACGAAAAAGAACTAATCTCCTTAATTGCGATAGTCTTGATACTGCCGCCGCTTAAAAGTGACACATAAGACTCATTCCGGTTTTCGATACCGGGTTTTGCGGAAACAACAAGACCGGGCCTTTCTTCTACCCCGATGATTTTCCCGGTAATTTCATTCGGAGCGAAAACTTTTATTTCCGATCCCCGAAGATTTGTCAGTATCTGCGCGATACTGGGATTCCCCGAAAGATCGATTTGTAAACTGTTCATGGTTCTAAAAAGTGTCTGTTCGGAAGGATATTGAATTGAAGGAAATTCCGAAACCGGATCATTGATGGTAATCGACTTTAATGCGTCATCAATTTCTGTTAAAGAAAAGGGAAAAAGAATCTCTGTATTTCCGTTGACATTTCCTCTGTGTTCAAAATAACCAACCCCGGAAGAAAAAAGCATGACCCGTTTTAAAGGAAGCTCTTGTTCATGAAAAGATTGAGTAAAACCCTGAGTCATTATCATACCTCCGATAAGCAAACATAAAATTTTCTTCATCTTGTTATTCTCCTTGTGTATTTCTCTTTCAACAATATATCTTATTTTAAAAGAGTTTCCGATAAAAAGGAATGGGACACGATGAATAGACGGTATTCCAAGGTTTTGAACATTCTGAATGGATTTATTGATGAAAATCTGTGTAGTAATCAGTTTGAAGATGATCGGTTCCTCTGTGGTGATACTTTTTGAATTATGGACTCCTCTGTGGTGATTTTTTCCCGTTTATCGAGATAATGATGGAAATCATTGCGTCAAAAAATCCTTTGTATTATGGTATCAGTTTCACTTCAGGAGGATTCAAGCCTTTTTTCCTTGTTAAAACAAAGAAAAAAAGGCATTTTTACCAAGTATGAGGCAGCCTTTCCCTGAACGCTGACGGATTTTTAGCAGATGAAAACTGAGAAGGGGTGAGTTTTTAGACAGGCAATTTCAGAAAATACGTACTTTGAAAGAAAATACGTACTTTGAACTTA
>DBDH01000082.1 GCA_002293455.1 Treponema sp. UBA937 | reverse complement strand
GGTATTTAATCAGTGTTGCCTTAAGGAAAAAATATTCTCGCTGAATGGTGTTGATTATATTGCTCAATTATTTATTCCACAAAACAAAAGTACCTCTTATGGAAGAATAATTGTAAAAGAAACGAAAGAAAAACCTAAAAGTATGAAGGACATTGTGCGTCAATATTTAAAACCATATAGGATTGATATACCAACTGATGCACAGAAAGTGGTAACTCATAATGCTGTAAAGATTTTAATCAACTTTTTAGATGAAAGTAATTGAAGAATAATATGACAAAGAGTAAATTATTATCATTAATTTTTGTGTATTTGTTTTTTATAAATATATTTGCTAACGCACAAAGTCGTCCTCCGCAACCTGATGAATATTTAGGGTTAATCCGTATATCATCATATTGTGTTACTGATAGTGTCAATATTTCAAGTGAATTTTTAAAAACTTTTGTTGAAAATAATCCTGAACGAAAAAATGAAGCAGAAACTTCGATTATATTGATTGGAATGGCAGGATTAAATTATGCAACGCAAGTGTCTACTTATGTAAACAGATATAATTTCCCTCCTGCCGCTTTTCGTGAACTGTGTGAATTAGCAATTGAACTTATCCAAATTATAATAGGTGTTTTATCAGAAAAAGAAGCCGATTATAGTTACATCAATCATCTCAACAATCATGTTACAACAATAAATACTGTATTAGCGGCTTTTAATTTTTAGAAATAATAAGAAAGAATCGAATAAAAATCATTTAACAACACAAACAGAAAATGCTGTAACTAATACAACGGAAAAACATACTGATAATATTGAGGCGGGCAAGACAATCGAGGTAATCGCTACGGAAGTAGAGACGACAAAGCCACAACTTACAATCTCTTTGCAAAATCATTTATAAAGATAAAGAAGTAAGTCTGACTGAGAATTGACAAAATAATTATAACATAATTATAATCTATATACATGAGAATAATTTGGGACGAAAAGAAAAATCAACAGAATATCAAGAAACACGCAATTTCATTTGAAGAAGCCCAAACCGTATTCTATGATCCTAACGGTAAGTTAATTGCCGATCCTGACCATTCCGACGAAGAAGATAGATTTATTCTGTTGGGATTAAGTAAGAATCTGCATTTATTGGTTGTCTGTCATTGTTATAGAGAAAATGACGAGACCATCAGAATCATTTCCGCAAGAAAAGCAGAAAACACGGAAAAAAAGCAGTATGGAGGTTATTTATGAGAGAGAAATATGATTTTTCCAATGCAAAACCTAATCCGTATGTAAAAAAATTACGGAAACAAATTTCAATACGGATAGATATTGATACTATTAATTATTTCAAAAAGAAAGCGGAGGAAACCGGAATAACCTATCAAAACCTAATTAATTTGTATTTAACCGATTGTGCCGTACATGCAAAAAACGTGAATATTGTGTGGGAGTAAACGGTGAGTTTATAATTCCTTTGCGGCGGGAATAAACAAATTATGTAAAATTCCTTGACAAATACGATTTCATATCGTATTGTTTATCGTATGAAGGTAACCGCAATAATTGCTGATGAACTAATCAGCAGCGTAAAAGAATATACTCGAAGTTCTACCATTACGGAGGCAATAACTATTGCTTTACAGGACTGGATCGATGTGTACAATATCAAGGAACTCAATAAGAAAATCAGCAAAAATCCGATAAATATTAGTCATGGACAGCAAATTAGGGAACTAAATAGGTCTATATGATAATTCTTGATACATCAATATGGATAGAATATCTGCGGAATAATCAAGAATATTTTTCAAAAATCAGCAGCTTATTAGAAAACAGGGAAGTGCTCGCGGTTGAATGTGTTTTTGGTGAATTATTACAAGGAACAAAGAATAAGTTTGAGAGAGGATTAATACTCGATTTTTGGAAATATTTGCCAAAAGAACATCATGAAAATGTAATAACAGAAGCTGGAATATATTCAGCAGAAAATAAATTAATAGATAAGGGTGTTGGATTAATAGACACAATAATTTTAATGTATGGAATAAAAAGCAACGCAAAGATATGGACTTTAGACAATAAGTTTTTAAAAGTAATTCCAGAAGATTTACAATATGGGAACAACCTAAATGTCGATTAACAGGCGTTTTTGGACTGTATACAAAACATCAAGCAAAATTGATCAAAAATCAACCATTCCGCCGCAGAGCTCTCGCACGCGAAAGCGTGCAGAGGGTATTAAACCCTCAACACGAATAAAAGGAACGAAATGACGATGCGAAAGATTCTCCATGACGGGCTTGCCCAATTGATTGCTCAAAGCAAAACCGCGGCCGCTGTTTTGGAGGATGGTCTTGCGGAAAAAACCGAAAAACTTCTCCGCTACACAGAGGAGATCGAGCTTTTTAATCCGGCTTACGGACTTGTGGGGACGGACAACACAGAGGAGCTCATCGTCAAGCATATTTTGGATTCTCTTGCTCCTCTGTGCATCATTGCCGAAGCGTTAAAACACTATGATAATCCGCTCCTTGCCGATGCTGGTTCGGGAGCCGGCCTTCCGGGGATTCCGCTCGCGATATGTCTTAACCGCCCCTTCACCTTGATTGAACGTATGGGAAGAAGGGCCGGATTTTTGCGGAACACCCTCGCACTTCTGGGACTCGATGATCGTGTAGAAGTAGAAGAAAAGGACGCGGAAAAAGCGCGGCCTGACCGTTACTCGCTCATCACTTTCCGCGCGTTTAAACCGTTAGACGCCGGTCTTCTCAAAACTTTGTTCAAGCTGCTCACCCCCGGAGGATGCTTAGCCGCGTATAAAGGCAGAAAAGACAAGATTGATGAAGAAATGGCGGCGATTGAATCACTTACGGGCGGCTGGGAATTGCATCAGACTCCGGTGCCGTTCCTGAATGACGAGAGGCATTTGGTGATAATCAATAAACCCGCAATAAACCAACACGCCTCAGAAGAATGACTCCGGACTTTAGACCGCAATCAGCGCTGCCCTATTATTTTTCTCGTTTTTCCCTTAGCGTTGCTATTGTGATGCCGGTTATGATAGTCATTTCGGCATTCCGGTTATCGGGCCAATAGCTGGTCAAAATAGTAAGGAAATAACCATTACCGACGGGTCTTGTCAATGAAAGCCAATAATAACTGGGTGCGTTTTTCCGAATAACCTCGATAGTCCGCGTTTCATACCGCACATCATTAATCGGTACATGTCCTCTCTTGCGCAATTCGTAAGTGGTGTTTTCGTCCGGTTGAAGAATATAGCTTTCATAATATTCCATGTACTCTTCGATAGTGTTGATACCGTCAAGCATCTCCGCGCTTATATCAAAACCGACATGATTATCTTTGCTGGAATCCTGAAGATTGGCAATAGAAATAAGATCGAGATAGCTGTAATGATAGCCGGCATCTTCACCATAGCTTATATCAAGCATATCAAGATTTTCGGTATCGGAAGGATTCTCTGAAAAATTGATGTCGTTTATGCTGTACAGCCACCAACCCTGCGGAACGGTAAACGAAAAGTCCAGATAGCTGTTCGTATATTCAACAGCCGTTTCCATCCGCAAAGCGGATTCCTCATAATTGTAATCATCATCAGAAGATTCAGAACTTACTGCGGATGCAAAAGCCTGCGAGAGTTCCGCCAGCTTTTCTTTTGAACAGCTCAGTCCGGAAAAAATCAACACAAGACAGACAAGAAACAACAACAATTTCTTCATAAACTTTCTCCCTCAAGCAGCACGTGAGCCGCGTATGTGATTATTCTTAAAGTAGATTTATCATAAATTCTTTGGATATTATTTGCAATAGACCGCAATGCCTCTCATCAGTCTTGGCGTATTGATACAGAGTCCTTATAATACCTATTCGTGAATCAAGAAAGGTTTTTACAAAGTTATGTATCGTGCTGTTTGTGTCCGCGGAACTGCGGGGTGAACCGCCTTGCAGGTCTTACCGGTTATTGCGGAGAAACCGCGGAGCTCAGAATCGCCGCGGCAGCGATACACCGGGGAGAAGAACCTCCCGTAACAGGATTAGGCGGTTCCGGGACGATTTTTATTACAGGCTGCACGCTGGGCTGTAAGTTCTGCCAGAACCGGCAAATTTCCCAGGAGGGGATGGGAAGCCTTGTCAATCACGATGAGTTTGTCCGCATCTGCCTTGATCTTCAGGATGCCGGTGCGGAAAATATCAACATCGTTACCGGAAGTCACAGTATTCCCGGCATCGCCTCGGGTGCGGAGCTTGCCCGGAAACAGGGGCTTTTTATTCCTGTTCTATGGAACTCATCGTCTTATGAAAATGTTTCCGCTCTCGATCTGCTGAAAGATACGGTGTCGGTTTATCTGCCGGATTTAAAAACCCTGGACAGCGGTATTGCAAAACAGTATTTCAATGCCGAGGATTATCCGGAAACAGCGGCGAAAGCTATTATCAAAATGATAGATTCGCGGGAACTGCGTTTTGGGGAACCTCGGACGAAAGACTCCCTGGGAAAACCTATCTCCGCGCCCGATGAAATACATCATGAAACCGTGATTCAATCCGGGGTGATTATCCGGCATTTGGTTTTGCCGGGTTATCTTGAATCGACCAAAAACGTACTGCGCTGGTTTGCCGATCATGCTCAGGGGCGCGCCTTGTTATCCCTTATGACGCAGTACACGCCGGTTTATCAGAATAAAGAGCAAAGCGATCTGCTCATTCCCGGCCGTTATGTAGACGAAAGGGAATACGAATGCGTGTTACGCTGGCTTGAAGAATACGGTATTGATGACGGGTTTTATCAGGAACTTGTTCCAAGTGACGATTGGCTTCCCGATTTCAGCCGGCACAATCCTTTTTCATCAGAACTTTCACGGACGATTTGGCATTATCACAGAGAACAAATAGCAGAGAGTAAGTAACAAAGTGAGGACAAAAAACAAAGGCTGATTTTACTTACTGCTTGCTCAATGTTAATGTATGTGATGCGCAAACCGCGGCGCCCAAAGCGTCGGCGGCGTGATCGGGTTTAGGGATTTCCGGCAAGCCGAGGATGAGCCGTACCATCTCTTGAACCTGAACTTTTTCCGCCCTGCCGCGGCCGACTACGGCTTGTTTTATCGCGAGCGGCGTAAACTCTCTGACGACAATACCGGCTTCCGCCATGGCGGCGGAAAGGACGCCTCTGGCCTCGGCCACGGGGATGGCGCTCGTTACGTTTTTGGCAAAATACAGCGTTTCGATGGCGGCCTCCCGCGGAGCATATCCGCGGAGCACTTTGCGGATTTCGGTGTAAATAAGAAAAAGGCGTTCCGCCCTGGGGCAGTCCGCCTTTGTTTCTATGCAGCCGTGAGCGACATATGTAATCTTATTCGATGCCGTATCGACAATGCCCCAGCCGGTAGACGCCAGCCCCGGATCAATGCCGATAATTCGGCGAACCGGAACCGGTCCGGCATGTTCTGTTTTATTCAGCTTCAAATCCTTCCGGAATAGCTATGTTGGAATATACGTTTTGAACGTCGTCATTTTCTTCGAGGCGGTCAATCATCCTCATAACTTTTGCGGTGGCGTCGTTATCGAGCTCAACTTCCACATCGGGAATCATGCTGATTTCGGCGCTCATGGATTCATAGTTTTTCTCGGTAAGGGCGTTCACCACAGCTTCAAAGTCTTCGGGCGCGGTTGTAACTTCGACAACGCCGTCGGAAAGAGCCACGTCTTCCGCGCCGCCTTCCAAAGCCGCTTCCATGATCTGATCTTCGGTATATTTTTCACCGTCAAACGTGATGATTCCCTTCCGCTTAAAGAGCCGGGATACCGCTCCGGATGTTGCGAGCGACCCACCTCCCTTGTTGAGAATGTTTCTTACATCCGCGGCGGCCCGGTTTTTATTATCGGTGAGCACTTCAATGAACAAAGCAACTCCTCCGGGAGCGTACGCTTCATAGATCAATTCTTCGTAGTTGACACCTTCCAGTTCTCCGGTTCCCTTCTTGATCGCTCTATCGATATTATCCTTGGGCATGTTTGCGCCGCGGGCCTTAATGATAGCGGTTCTTAAGCGGGGATTCGCGTCCTGATCACCGCCGCCCATACGAGCGGCAATGGAAATTTCTTTAATCAGCTTGGTAAACATTTGACCGCGTTTTGCATCCGCGGCACCTTTCTTGTGTTTAATTGTAGCCCATTTACTATGGCCGGACATGACGACTCCTTATGTGCGGGGGAAAGATTGGTCTCTGCGGCAAGCGCGGATGTTCCCCGACTTTTTATGACAGATTATACACTAAAAATACCATAAGTTGAAAAACTGTGTCAACACGCGGTAGAAGTATCGGTAAAACACGCTTTTTCATGACGGACACAATCTTACACAGACCATAACCGGCCTTAGTGAAACGAGTAGAACGAAAAACAGACTCTGCCGGAGATAAAAACACCTGTTTTCCCTCCGGCTTGAAAGATAATGCCTATGAACGAACCTAGAACTTTCCTTTCTGGATGGCTTTATCGATAGAATCAATCAAAAGCCGGTCGAACCATTCATAATTGAAAGGAACTTTTCCTCTAATTACCGGTTTCAATGACAGTTCAAGCTGATCTTTGCAGGGTTCGCATAGCTCATAATGAGCAAGATGCCAATAGTTGCGTCCTGAAGCAGGATTTTTAATCGACTTTTTACAAACGTCGCAAATTATTGTTTTCATAACAAACTCCTATCTAAGCCGCGTGAGCGGCGATATAATCGAACGCTATCGCGCAAGCGATAACGCAAACTCCTATCTAAGCCGCGTGAGCGGCGATATAATCGAACGCTATCGCGCAAGCGATAACGCAAACTCCTATCTAAGCCCCAGTCTGTCCAACGGACAGAAAAGCGGCGATATAATCGAACGCTATCGCGCAAGCGATAACGCAAACTCCTTTGCTAAAGTTCACTTAACAATAATTTTATCGCAATTGAGATAAATTGTCGAGGGACTCAATTTGTAAATACTGCCATATTTCGACAGTACTCCCTTGATGAACATCCCTTTGGCGGATATGCTGTAGATGCTCAGAACCGTTAGCAGTGAAAAATGAGCAGTTAGCAGTTAATTAAGGAAATAACGATGAAATTTTCTCAAACATTTATTCCCACATTGCGGGAAGTTCCCGGAGATGCGGTGATTGTAAGTCATAGACTCATGCTGAGGGCCGCTCTTTTGCGAAGATTAGCCAACGGGCTTTTTGCCTATCTTCCTTTGGGGCTCAGGTCTTTCCGTAAAGTGGAGCAGATTATCCGTGAGGAGATGGATGCCGCGGGTGCTTTGGAATTCAAGCCGCCCGTTGTCGTTCCCGGTGAGATATGGAAAGAATCGGGCCGGTGGGAAACGATGGGAGAAGGGATGCTCCGCTTTAAAAACCGGCTGAACGCGGACTTTGTTATTTCCCCCACGGCGGAAGAGGCTTTTACCGCCATCCTCCGTGATGAGATTTCCAGTTACCGGCAGCTTCCCTTAACGGGGTATCAGATTAACACGAAATACCGCGATGAAATCCGTCCGCGTTACGGGGTGATGCGGGGCCGCGAGTTCACCATGAAAGATGCGTATTCGTATCACGCGAACGAAGAAAGCCTAGAAAAAACCTATCAGGACATGGGCCGGGCTTACCGCCGTATTTTTAAACGATGCGGCCTCACGGTGATTCCTGTCCGCGCTGATACCGGCGCGATGGGAGGAACCGGCTCCGAAGAATTCATGGTTGAAAGCGAGATCGGCGACAATACGCTTATCCTCTGCAAAACATGCGATTATGCCGCCAACGTGGAAAAAGCCGCCTGCAAAGATGATTTTGAGCGGCGTTCTATCGATGAGGCAAAAGCGGCCGCGGAAAATATTCCCTCCATTAAAAAGATCGATACGCCTTCCGTAAAAACTATCGATGAACTGTGCCGCTTCCTCAAAACCGGCGCGAAACAATTTATCAAGACGCTTATCTACCGCGCCGAAAACGTGGAACTGGATTTAACAGGAGCTCCGGGCGCGTCAACACTGGAACGGAAAAGCCCCGCCCCCGACGCTCCCAAGATGTATCCCGAAGCGTTTTTTGCCGTCCTCATCCGCGGCGACCTCGATGTGAACGAAGTGAAACTCGCGGCGGCGGTGAAAGCCTCCGAAGTCTCACTCGCTTCCGATGAAGACGTGATCCGCCTGACAGGCGCTCCCGTAGGTTTTGCCGGTCCCGTAGGACTCACGAGTCTTCCCATCATTGCGGATTACTCTGTTACCAGCATTAATGACGGCGTCACAGGCGCGCTCGAAAAAGATACTCACTACGAACACGCGGCTTTCGGCCGGGACTTTGAACCCTTCATGCTTACCGATGTCAGAACCGTAAAAGCAGGTGATACTTGTATCCATTGCGGCGCTGCGCTTTATGAAAAGAAAGGAAACGAACTGGGCCATATCTTCAAGCTGGGATACAAATACACCGCTTCCATGAACTTCACCTATCTTGATGAAGAAGGGAAAAGCCATAAGCCCGCGATGGGCTGTTACGGCATCGGCGTTGACCGGACGCTTGCCTCAATTATTGAAGAGCATCACGATGATGACGGAATCGTATGGCCCATGACGACAGCGCCTTTCCATGTGGTTGTTATCGCGATTAAATATGACGGAGCTGTGAAAGCGGCGGCGGACAAACTCGTGTCGGAACTGGAAACCCTCGGCGTGGAAGTTCTTTTGGACGACCGTGATGAACGCCCCGGAGTGAAATTCAAGGACGCGGATTTAATCGGCATTCCGCTGCGGGTTGTCGTCGGTGAGAAAAATCTTCCCAAAGTGGAAGTGAAACGCCGCATCGAAAAAGAAAACCGCCTTGTAGAAATAAGCGCGGCAGCGGATGAATTATCGCGGATCGTGAAAGAAGAATTGGCGGCGCTGAATAGTTAAAGTGAAAAGAGATGAACACATTGACAACCGATGAGAAATTCTTAAAGGTCAGCATATATGTTATGCCCAGCAAAGACGGAAAAAACTCTGGAGAAAAAAATGAGATATACAGATGAACATTTAAATGAAGCTGTCAAAAATGATATTTTTTCAGATGAACAAGTAACACAGTTTAGAAACTATGTCAAAAATGCAAACAATCATGTTTCAAAATTTCAGATGGTTCTGTATTATGGCGGCGGTTTATTAATTATTTCAGCATTGACATGGCTCATGGAAAGCAGTTGGGATAGTTTCGGTGCGCTTGGTATGATTATCGTTTCTTCGTTATATATTACAGTGTTTTTAATAGCCGGATATATTATCTTTTTTAAAAAGAAGTTGGAAATTGCTGGAGGGCTCTTATTGGCTGTTCCCATAGCGATAATGCCGCTTTTCCTATATTCATTATTGCAGTCATTTGATTTTTGGCCTCAAGGATGGACATATAGCGATTATTATTTTTGGGTGAACGGAAAATGGATAATACTCGAAATAGGTACAATTTTATTTGCATTGCTGATTCTTGCCAAAACAAAATTTCCTTTTCATGTCTTTCTGATAGCAGGAGCGTTATGGTTCCTTTCAATGGATATGGTAAAAATTGTATATCAGAAAACTTATATTACATGGACCGAAAGAGCCATAATCTCGAATATATTTGGTTTGATTATGATAGGTATTGGTTATTTTGCGGATATAAAGTTTAAAAAGGATTATTCGTTTTGGTTTTATCTCTTTGGTTTGCTCGCTCTTTCATCAGGGTTATCTGTGTTCTACAATAACGATGTTTTAAAATTTATTTTACTTGGTGCGGCAAATGTTCTTTTAATTTTGTTTTCAGTGTTTATCAAAAGAAATGTGTTTTTGGTTTTTGGGACAATCGGTTTAACAGAATTTTTGAGCCGGTTATCATGGAAATTTTTTAGAGGTTCTGTGTTTTTTCCTTTTGCTCTTACCATAATAGGAGTACTGTTAATTTTGTCGGGAATCTTTTTTCAGAAAAATCGAAAAAAGATTGATGAATACATTACAGGAAAATTTTCTATAGTAGAAAAATTGCGTCCAAAAAGAAATATGTAACTTTGATAGCAGTACCTTGTCCAGAATTTCTGTATACCGGTGTTTTTGCAAGAAAGAATTAACAAAGAGAAAATTATTTACGGCGGAAAAAGAAACGCATCTGCCTGACAAATATATTTATAATAAGGTATACTGTTGCCATAAGGAATAAACGAAGCGAAGAGCTTGCTGTCTGCGGATTCAACGCGGTGCTTGCTCTGGGAACATATCATCCTGAACAGATCAATCGTCTTTTTTTACGGGAAGACCGCATGAAAGATTTTTCTCCTCTGTGTAAGAAACTTGCCGCGATGAAAAAATTTTATAAAATCATCACATGATGAATTATTTTCCGAACTAAGAAAGCGAATAGGGGATGCCAATTAACAAATGGAATATTCTGTCCGCTATTTGCCCATTGCGAGAAAAGATATTATCGAAATCCACAGAATTATCTATCAGAAACGAGACTTCTCGAAAATCATCAATTAGAGTTATGACTATATGACCAAAAATGAATAATAGTCATATAAATTATTATATTATCCTTACGGATCAAACCTGGCTTCCACCGGAACGCGGGATAAGTTTACATATCCTCCGGGGTATCTGGTTTTAAATTTGCTGAATGATGTTTCTTCGGCGCTTTCAAAACAGGCGACTTGAAACTCGCCATATTCGTTAAAATAGGGAACCAATACGGCAACGTGAAAAAACTGCCGCAGCCGCGGAGTTCCTTGTTCATCGTTCACGGCGGCAAGGTAGATGTGTCCCGGTTCATTGACCGCGAGCATGTACAGCAGCGAATGAAGCCCTTCAATTCCGTATCCCGCGTTTTGCAGAAAACCCGGATACGACCTGAGAGAAGCTGCCCTGTTGTTTCGTGTGATAACCGCAGCGAGAATCTGATCCCTTACTTCAATTTCATCAAGGTTTGCAAATGAGGGCGAGCGCAGAATCGACCAGGCGGCGGCGGAAAGGTTCCTCGTCCAATCGAGCCCGAAGAAAGGATCGCGGGAATCTTCGTAAACATCGCTAAAAGATGAACCCCGGTCTCCGAAAGGTACTTTGAGCGGAGAAACGGCTAAGCGGTTTCCGGTCAACGGACGAAGGAGCCCATCAATAATCCATTTGGCAAAACCGGAACAATTGAGCCCCTGATCATTGCCTGTCTGAGGGTTCAGCGTTTCAATGTACACGTAGCGGCCCTGTTCATCGATGGCGCCGTCATCATGGAACCGCAATTCCGGCAGTCTTTTCCGCACTGATGAAACGAAGGTTCTTGTATCCTGATACAATCCGGCATGGGGATTAAAATATTTTTTTGGGAATTTATCACCTAATGCCGCAAGTACATTATGTAATGGCATATACATAATTCGTTCCAAGGAAAGCGGAACCGGCACAGAGCGGACGGCGTATCCGTCATAAAGAACAACATCCATTTCGCTTCGGTCTCCCGAAAAGGGCCGGAATTGGATATAGGTGTAAGGATCGCTCCGCAAAAAAATCCTGATGCGGACAATTTTCCCGTCCCGTACATCACGGTTAATAATCCACGACCCTTGTGCCCATCCGGGATATGTGCCTGATTTTTCTCTCGCGAGAATCAGCATCAGCTCTTGACCGGCAGCTTCGGCGCGGACCTGAATCAACGTTCCGTCGGGAAGTTTGAACAATCCGGGTGTCTGCCGCAAAACCCGGTCCGGAACTTCCGTAATCCAGGAATCTCTTATAGCAATACGGAACTCAGCGTCGTTAGGAATAGCATCGACCGGCACGTCTATCGCAAAAATCGGGACAAGAGAAAAGAAAGAGAACATCAGTATATAGATAAAACGAGCTTTGTGTTTTTGTTGGTACATATCCTTTACCATTATCGGCGTTTTTCAGGAAGATATTGATAAAGTAAATTACAGGAGGAAATTGCAAAACTTCAGTTTTTGCAATTTCAACCTCTTAAAAATACGTATTTCACAGCCTTTAGGCGCGAAATCGCATGAGCTTGTGCAAAACTAACCGAGTTTTGCAACAAGCTCACAGGACACTTTTTAAAGGTTCGATTAATACCTTCTGCACGCTCACGCGTGCGAGCCTTCGGGCGTTCTTAAAATCTCGAAGTGGATTTAATGGGTATTAAACCCGAATACAACCACCAAAGCAGAACCAACAAACTCCGCTGATGCGCAGCATCGAGCTCTGCGGCGGAGTTTTTGATTTTTAATTATGAATGGATAATAATCATAATGAATGCATTTATGTACATGTATGTGATCGTTTTATGAACGATTATACTCCTTTTAGGCGGTTAATTATGCGGTTTGAAAAAATCAAGCTTGATGATATAGATCGCTGCTACGCTGCGAGCACAATCAACGCGGGCGGAAAGTTCTACGCGGTTTTTGCGAGTGAATCGATTGATGGTCCCTGTTATGCCTACACGGGAGATAATTTTGAGCAGAAAGAAGTTGTCTGGGAAAAAGCCGGCGGGACCATGTCTTTTGTGCAGATTCCCGAACGTGACGGCGAGTTTATCGCGGTACAGAATTTCTTCCCGGGCTTTCAATCGGAGGGAGCAAAATTGGTTTGGGGTAAGCGGCTGTCATCAGGCTGGGAGATCAAAGACCTTGTGAGCCTTCCCTATGTCCATCGTTTTGATCTGTTTCCCATTGAAGATGAGATACATATATTTGCGGCCATATTGTGCGGCAGCAAAAAAGAGCGTGATGATTGGAGCGATCCCGGATATATTCTTACAGGAAAACTTCCGGCAAGGCCGGAAGACGGCATGTCGTTTAGAAAAATTTATTCCGGGCAGAATAAGAACCACGGCTATTGCCGGGGGCGATGGCAGGGGAAAGATGCCGGATTCTGGACCAGCGAAGACGGACTCTTTGCCGCGGCGGCGCCTGAAAAGAAAGACGGCGAGTGGCAGATAACAAAACTTATTGACCGTCCGATAAGCGATGTTGCGCTATGCGACCTTGACGGCTGCGGCTGTGACGAACTTATTACTATCGAGCCGTTTCACGGTAACCGTTTTGTGGTAAACAAGAAAACATCTTCGGGTTATGAAATTGCCTGGACCTATCCCAACGAAATTGATTTCGCGCATACGGTAACAGGATGCCGGCTTCTTGGCAAGCCTGCCGTGATAGGCGGAATACGCCAGAAAAACTGCGAACTTTTCGTACTGCGTTACGAAAAAGAAAAAGGCTTTTTCACCGAGCTTGTTGAAGAAGGGGTTGGAACGAGTAATGCCGTTGCTGTGAATACCGGCAGCGGGGACATCATTATTGCCGCCAATCATACAAAAAACGAAGCGGCAGTTTACCGAGTTAAGGAATAACACCATTCCAATCAAAGGCGGACCATACTTTCGGGTAACGCTGTTTTTTTGAGAAGGCATCTTAACCGCGCCTTTGGAGAAAATCCGTGTTCTACAAATACTGTTTCGGTTCTCTGTTATTTACAATAGCGTAGAGTTCCACGTAAGGTTTTGCGGGACTTACATTGATTTTTCCCAGAAGGATTTCTTCAATTTGAAAGAGACCGACTTCGCTGGACATGTGAACTTCAATGCGGATCGGTTTTTCCTTCCCGGAAATTATTTTTACCGCTTCAATGGAATTAGCCGAGTATTTGTGAATATCTCCGACTTTCGGACTGTTTGCCATAGCCATGGGAATCCGCGCGCGGCCTTTTTTCATGTCGCATCCATCAGCCACAAGAATGATTCCCGCTTCCAGGGAATAAACCGCCCGGGTTCCCATGTGGCCGGAGATGCCTTCTATCGCAAGGGAACGGATAATAACCCGTTTCGATACATCGTGCGGGTATAAAACATGCAATATCCTATCGATGATAGGATAGCCCATGTACGCGCTGTGCAGCTCATGATCCTGACGGCCGATAGTCATGCCAATATCATGCAGGCTTGATGCCAGAAACACGGCAGTCAAACTATCTCCAAAGCTGCCGCATTCTTCTTTTTCCAGATTTGTTTTAATCTGCGCCTGCCGCAAAAGCCCCATCATAATAACCGCATTGTACGCAACGGTCCGCATGTGAACCGGGCCATGATCGTTATATCCCAGCCGTTTAATTGATACGGTATTCGCATATTCCTGCATGGATTGTATTTCTTCATCTTTCAGAATGAGCCGCGCCGCATCCGCGGCTTTTCCCGTATGATCCAGTCCGGCCGCGGCATCAATAATTTTTTGATCTAAAGCAATTTCTTTTGGTGATCTCATATTTATAAAAATACGTTTTTAAAGAAAAAGATGCAAGGTTACAAAGAAAATGATTCCTTGGGCAGCGCTGATTAAGTCTCGATTGAATAAATCAGTGTTTTCCTTGGCATCCGCGTCTTGATAGTACAATGATAAGACCGATTTCGGGGAAGTCGATCCATTTTATCGTTGTCTTACATTACCGGTATAAGATCCGCTTTTTGCAGATAGGTCCGCCGGTATACTATGGGGGAAAGACCGGTACACTTTTTAAATATGCGGGAAAAATGAAATTGGTTTTCAAAGCCGAAATAATCGGAAATTTCCCCAATCGTTTTGCCGGAAGACATAAGCAGCGCGGATGCTCCTTCGATTTTCAGGCGTAAAAAATATTGATGAGGTGTCATTCTCATATCTTTCCTGAAAAGACGGATAAAATGTTCCTCCGATAGTCCTATTTTCCGGGCGATGCTGGAAATCTTCTTGTTTTCCCGGACATATTTTTGCATTAAGAGCAGCGCTTTTTCCGTGTGGACATGATAGCCTTCTTTGCCGCTCCGGGTTCCCCCCGGGATAGAATCGCCGGAAACATCGCTATTCTGGCGGCCGAAAAAACGATAAAGCAGGCTGATAAGAAGATGTACCGCCGATTCCTTTAAGGCCGAATCATCTGACCGGCTCATCTGCAAAAGTTCCTCAAATTGAAAACGGTATTTGCTGTCTATAGAAAGCATTTGTTTTCCTTGTTCAAGGCGGTTTTTCAGACACAAAATTAAATCCGCCGGATCTTCCGGGGAAAAAGTAAAAAGTACGGCAAAATAAGTGATAGGAGCAGAAACCGCGTCAGGAAGAATCGAATGGAATTCATTGGGACCGGTAAGAAAAACCTTTCCGCCGGAGATAATCTTTCTGGAAGCATTGCCCTGAAAAGATCCCTCGCCCTCAAGAAAAAAGTGAATTTCATATTCATCAAAGCCATGAGCATGGTAGCGTCCATGCCAGGAAAGCTGTTCTCCGCCGGCTAAACGGTACACAAAAACCGAATCCCGTATTTCCATGAAAATATTATAGGATACAATCAAAAAAATTGCAAAGAACTTTACATTTTTTTCATAATGCTATAGCTTTTTTATCAGTTTTTCTGTAAACTAAAAACAGAAATTTTCTTTGAATATAAAGATATTTCTTTACAATTTTATTTTGATCAGGTATAATGCTTGGAGCTATGAAAAATATATTAGTGGTGGATGATTCCCGAATCATGCGGAATATCGTGAAAAATATTTTTTCGCAATTGAAAATTCCGTGTAATTATTTGGAAGCGTCGAATGGCAAACAGGCCATGGAGTTGCTGCAAGGCAATAAGATTGATTTGGTTCTTCTCGATTGGAATATGCCCGAATTGTCGGGTATAGACTTTCTCAAAAAAGTGAGAGCGATGACAGAATATTCCCATGACAAATTACCCATTATTATGGTTACTAGTGAAGCCGCGCGGTATAATGTTGTGGAAGCCTTAAAAAATGGCGCTACGGATTATATCATTAAGCCCATAAATGAAAAGGTTTTTACCGCAAAAATAGCGGATCTTAACATTCGGTAGGTGCCTTTATGGAAGAATATATTCAACCTTTTATTGACGTTACTACTTCTGTTTTTAAGGATTTTCTCCAGGTTGATTTGAAACCGGAAAGAATTTACTTTGTAGAAAAAGATGATTTCCATGATTGGGATATTTCCGGAGTTATTGGTCTTACCGGTGAGGCTATTGGAGCGGTGGCGGTTTCCATGAAAACAGAAACCGCCTTACAGCTTACAGGATTGTTGACTGGTGAAACATATACAAAAGTTGATGATGAAGTGACTGACGCGGTTGGAGAAATTATCAATATTATTGCCGGTAACGTAAAAAAATACCTGGAAGAAATGTTCAAGCTGGTTATCAGTCTTCCTACGATCATCCGCGGAAAAGATCATACGGTCGTTTGGCCCAGTGATAAGACCCGTGTTGTGTGTATTCCTTTTTCGATTTTTTCCGGCGAGACGGTATGTCTTTCTGTTGCTATCAGCAAGCTTGATAAATGAAAAAGTTTACTGTCGATGATATTAGCAAGTTCATTTCTGTTTTTTCTTACAGATTATTCGTCGGTAAGCGGTATTTAGATTATAAAGATTCTCCCAGCAGTTCCCGGTACCTTTATATGAATTTTCTATTCCTTCTGGGAATAGCATTTTTTTTCGGTGCCGGTATTGTTCTTTCCTATAATGACAGTCAATTAGCTTTGTTCGTTTTTGGTTTAGCCCTTGTCAGTTTGTTGTCGTTAGGATTGTTAAGATCAAAACTTCCCTTCACCATCCCCGGCTTTTTTTTTATTGTTCCATTTGGCGTTTTTTGCGCGTATATTGCTCATTTAGGGTTTGCCGGCGGACTTGGCGCCGTATGGTGTTTTGTTTTTCCGGTAGTTTCCGTTCTCTTTTTAGGGATTAAGTACGGCATCTATCTTGACATTATTATGGGGTCTATTCTTAGTACCGTTATTTTATCTCCGGAATTTTCCCGTTATCAATATGATTCGAGGGGGGCAGGAATCTTTTTTTCCGTGTTTATCCTCTTGGCCTTGACTACTATTGTCTCGGAATTGATCAGAGTGGCAAAAGAAGATGAAGTTTACCAACTGAATATGGATCTTCAGCAGGAACGGGACGAGCTTACCACCATGAAGGATAACCTCAATGTAGGCCTTTTCCTTATCGATCAAAACTTTATTATTCAGCCTTATTATTCTCAATCGTTGGAAGATATTTTATCCCATTCCAATTTGACGGGCTTGAGCCTCCTTGATGTTTTTGCAAATTCAATTACTGCCGGGCAGCGGAACACATTAAAAGATTATTTTTCTATGGTGTTCAATATGACCCATAATATGAAATTACTTGAAGAAATTAATCCGCTTAATGAAGTCGATTATGTCAGCGCCGAAACCCGGGCAAAGAGAGTTTTGAATTGTAAATTCACGTGTATTCAGCGTCAGGAGTCCTCCCTTTTGCTTGGAACGATTTACGACATTACAGAAAATGTTAAGACAGCAAGGCAGCTTAAAGAAGAAGGCGATAAGCGGCAGGCGGAAATGAAAGTCCTGTTTGAAATTATCCAGATTGAGCCTGCTGTATTTGACGAATTTATTGAAGATACGGATTATCAATTTGACCGCTTGAATAATGTACTGAAACGAACAGATATTCCCCTTGAGGAAGTTATTATCAGTTTTTACCAGTCAATTCACGCAATCAAATCAAATGCCGCTATTTTGGGCCTTGAGGAATTCGCCGAAAAGTGCCATGCGCTGGAAGATGAAGTTAAAAATATCCAAAATAAACCTGAAATGAAATTTGAAGACCTTCTGCATCTTACTTTTGAGTTAGAGAAGATTTTTGGTGAGCGCGACAAGCTCGAAAAAACCGTTGACAGAATTACTTCGTTCAGGAAACAGCATTCTACCGAATCAATCTTTGTTGTGTCCGTAAGAAAAGCGCTTGATAAAGTAGCGGCGGAAACAGGCAAAGAGGCGGTGCTGAATGCGGAAAGTATCGATGAAGATATTATTAAATCTTATTTAAGAAATATTCTCAAAGAAGTTGTGATGCAGCTTGCAAGGAACGCTGTGTATCACGGAATCGAAGATCCTGATGTAAGAGAATCGCTGCATAAAGCGCCGTGCGGAACTATTACTTTATCGGTAAAGAAAAAAGGTGATATGGCAGAGGTCGTTTTTGCTGATGACGGTAAAGGCCTTAATTTGGATTCAATTAAAGAAAAGGCTGTAAAAGCGAATTTGATACCGCCCAACGCAAACAAAAATCAGATTCTGTCCGCGATATTTATGCCGGGACTATCAACCGCAAACGAAGAAACTATGAGTGCCGGGCGGGGAATTGGTTTAAGTTTGGTTGCGGAAAGACTTAAGGAAGTTAACGGAAAATTGTCGATTTCGACAAAGGAAGGAGGGGGTACAACGTTCACTCTTCTTATTCCGTATCAACCGGGAAAGTCAAATCAATTGTCAGAAGAATAACAAGGGTCTTTTGGTTTATATACCGGATAGATCTATCTTAAAAACCCGATTAATATTTTCAAGAACTTGTTTTTTCAACACTTCCCAATTCATTTTCAGTTTTTCCGCGGCGAAACGGTAGGTTTCTGTAGTCATTCCGGGGTCGGCAGTTTTTCCACGAAACGGAAGAGGCGCGAGATACGGGGAATCAGTCTCAAACAATAATCTGTTTTTTGGACACATTGCAAGTGTTTGTTTGAGGTTTTCGGTATTTCTATAGGTGAGTGTTCCGGAAAAAGAAAGATAGGAACCTAAAGCAAGAAATTGTTCTGCTTCCTTCGGTCCATAAGAATAACAATGAATGATGCTTTGAACGCGCGGAAACTGGCTTAACACAGCCAGCGTTTCTTCAGGCGCGTCCCGTGAATGGACAATGACAGGCAGATTGAGTTTTTCCGCGAGATCAAGCTGGAGGGAAAAAAGCTCCGCTTCATGGACAAGGTTTACGCCGGAAGAATCATTATTCCAATGTCTATCCAAGCCGCATTCCCCTATAGCGGCTAATTTCCCCGGTGCCGCTTGATTGATTTCATCTGTTAGTTTTTTTACAGCCTCGTATCTGTTTTCGATAGATTCTTTTGAAGGCCAGATTCCGGCGCTAAACCAAATCTTGCTAAAATCGCCGTATGCCGCAATTCTTTTTGTCAAATCGTCCGCTTCTGTTCCTATATCGATAATGCCGGCCATTCCCGAGGCAAAAAGTTCTGTTATTTTGGGAATTATCGCGATTCCCCGCTTATCAATCATCGACAAATGCGCATGAGTGTCAAATATTCCTTTCATCTTTTGTTACAATCCTTATTGACCAGACCATCATATATTGCTAAAATACAAGCGTTGCCAGGGTGGTGGAATGGTAGACACCGGGGACTTAAAATCCCCTCTCCGTATAGGGGGTACGGGTTCAACTCCCGTTCCTGGCATTCTATTATACTTATTTATCCATGTTTGTATATAGCTATCAATTCTTTGTAATGTAAAGAGTTGGTAGCTATTGTTTTTATTTATGTTTATGTATCTTTACATATATTTATCTTTTTTTGTATACTATTTGTAGGCGAAAAAAAGCAATGTATGGAGATACTATGTCAGTAAAAATAAGGGAAAATAAAAAGAAACTCTACCTCGATATATACATAAAAGGCGAAAGAAAATGGGAAAGTTTACAGTTGACACTTACCGGAGATAAATATCACGATAAAGAAGCTTGGAGACTGGCAGAAATAGCCCGAAATAAAAGAGAAGAACAGATTTTTTCTGAGACATGGGGAATTATAGATCAGGTAAAAAATAAGATTTCGCTCTACGATTACATGGAGGAAATTGGAAAAACAAAGAACCCAAAAGATCGAATCAATAAAGTGCTGCCGCATTTAAAAAAGTTTCCAAAAGGAGACCGAATCCCGCTCAATCAAATCACCTCAATATGGTTTAACGATTTTCAACGGTATTTAGAAAAAAGCAGCGGATTATCTCAAAATACCGCAAACTCGTATGCATACGCAATCAGAATATGTCTCAATCAGGCAGTCCGCGATAATCTCATATTGAAGAATCCAACCGAAGGAGTGCGAAGTATAAAGACCACAAACCCAGATAAGCCGCATCTCACACCGGAAGAAATACAGAGGATTTCCAATATAGAAGCAAGCGGAGAACTTTATACAGAAGTAAAAACCGCTTTTTTGTTTGCCTGTTTTACCGGACTACGCATATCAGATTTAAAATCACTCTATTGGAAAGACATTAACATCGAAAGAATGGAAATTGTGAAAAAGCAAATAAAGACAAAAAATGTTGTAAGTATTCCGCTTCATCACATTGCATATAAAATAATTGATGACGGAAAAATGCACGATCAAAAAGAACCGGTATTTAAACGTCTCTCAAGTATACAAGACACTCTGAATAATTATCTCCGGAGAATCGGAGAAAAAGCTGAGCTACGTTTCAACCTCGGATGGCATATCGCCCGGCACACCTTTGCGGTATTATCATTAGATAACGGCGCCGACATTTTCACGGTTTCAAAATTGCTGGGACATACAGATATAAAAACGACACTTGTATATTCCAGGGCAACGCAAAAAATGAAGCGCGAAGCCGTGGATAATATTCCGTCCATTGAAATTAATTAAATCACCACCACTGAAACAAGTAATGGCCCAAAAGCCATATCCCGGTTGTGCCTATAATCGTTCCAGCTCCAGACCATAGCATCGTTTGATTATCTGTCTGGATGCCTTGAATTAGCAAAGGAGTTCCAACGCCAAAACCAACACCGGCAAACCCGAACCCGATCACTGCGTTTCGTCCCGCTTGTTTCCGATACTTTTCAGCTTCAATTTTCAATGCGGCATTTTGTTGATTCAACAAATCAAGATGATCGTAAGCGGACGTTAAATCCTCATTATTCTCCTGAAGCCGTTCCCCCATCTGCTCCGCCCACATCTGCGCCTTTGCCAAGTTCGCCGATAATTGCGTTATAGTTTCTTTCGCTTGTGATAACAAGGTTTGCAAGCTGATGATAGTTGTTTCGGAGTTCATTAACTGTTCCTGAAGCCCCATCAACTGATTGTCGAGCCTCTTGAACAGACTGTCTCCCTGATTCAGCAAGTCTCGCAGCTCGGTCGATGATTCCGGTAAGTTTGGTATTGACGGCGGAAGCTGTTCTGAGTTCATCGGAAAGGTCTTTGTTGATTCGTTCAAGTTCAACGTTCCGGGTTGATATTGAATCGAGATTAGATTGTAACCGTTCATCAGTTGTAGCTTCTCTGATTGCAGTAAGTTCATCTCTTGCTGTATTTCGGCCGTGGAAAAAGATTCCGGCTGCAATGCTGACAGAGACAGCCCACAAAGCAACAGCAATAAGACTGATAATAAAAAGATTCGTCTTAGTTTTTTCATTCATGATACTTCCTCAAAAACAATTCTACAGCTTTAACAAAACACTCAAATTGATCCGGATGATCTGCCCAAATCTTCGGACAATCCTTCCAGCCGACAACCTTATGATGCGTTGTGATTATCGATGTCGGCTTATCATATCTGCGGCACAGTTCCACGCACAGTTTCGCGGCAGTATCAAGAGACTTCTCCGACAGTCTTCCAGGATCAAGATCAAGCGGTTCAATCTCAATCCCAATTGAAAAGAAATTAGGCGTGATACATTCACCATAAGAAGTCTTCCCGCTAAACGCGTCTTTCCCAAACAGCTCACGCGCATGATCGGTATATATCTTTCCCGATGCCGGATCAATCTGCGAACTGCCGATGTGATACGCTGCCTCGTCATCAGGAATACACCGGATACAATTACCCTCATGCCCAATGATATAATGAGCCGAACCATAGACATTGCCGCTCTCAAACCAATCTCGTGTGTCATCGACATCCTGCTTCGCCGCCGCTGTCCAATGTAAAACGATTGCGCGCAAATCGATAAGCGGAAACCACGGCCGGTTCTTGCTTCTTTTCGTAAGAAGATTATCCCGAATAGTCATTCTTCAAGCTCCTTGATATAGTTTTTGTTCTTTTCTTCGTTTTCGCTGATGATGTCGTTCCATCGTGTTGATTTGATCGATTTCTTGTACCGCTCGTTATTCTTGAGTTTTTCTTTGCAAGTAACAATGACTTCCCCTTTGAGGAAAGAAATAAACTTTTCCACCCAGCTGATAATAATTTCTTTCTTGTCGCTGAAAGGCGGCAGTTCTCCATTCGACAATTTTTCAACTTTGTGGTATCGGTTTTGCAGTTGTATGAGTAAGCGTTCTTTGTAAGCCGCGATGTTTTCCGGCATGAGGACTGTGGTAAAATGATTATTGTTAACTGTTTTATAGAACGGGAATCGAAGTGAGCTGCTCAAAGCGTAGGCAATTAAAGGATCGCATTCGATACATGCTTCCATTGTTTCACCAAGTTCATCTACATAGTCACGCATTCGATCTTGGAGATTACTATCCGCCTGATCATTTTTACGGTTCAACGACGCCATAGAATCCTGATCTTCGTATTCCAGCTTAATTGGACCGATGCTCTTGATTCCCAGTCTGCGAATGATCACCAAAACGATAACCGCAAACACCACTATGGTGATCAGATTGAGATACGGTATCGTGCTTAAATCAATGTTCATATTCTTCCTCCCTTATAGCAAAAATGAGATACCTTAAAAGCTCATTTTAGTTTTTTCTGTTTAAACAAACATATTTTTTTCTCTGTTTTTAGTATAATTTGATACTTATACGGTTAAATCTATTATTAGATTATCCTTCACTGTTACACTTGTGTATGTTGCTGTTATATCGTGCGAAGTTGATGTTAAATTAAAATCACTACCACTACCGCTAATTCTTGTATAATTAGTAAGTATCTGTAATATATTTGTATCTTTATTTGATACAGCTATACCTCTTATAGTAATTATTTGATTAGTGTTATTGAAATTTTTACCTGCTCCACTGGCCACATAGTATTTACCACCACCTGTACCATCATATACTGCACCTATAGAATTAAGGTATTGAACAAGTTGTGTTGTAGTTGTAATAGGTGTATTACTAGTAGAAAAAACAGTAACGTAAGCTCTTAATGCCATACCAGAAGAAGTCAAATAATTACCAGAATTTGCGTTTATTTCTAAATTGTGTACATATCTTTTTTTTAAAACATTTGAATCAACATACGCTTTATTCGCAATGTCATCAACCGCGGAAGGAGCCGCTACCTTCGCTCTACCGGCAGAATCTCTCATCATAATTCTGCTTGCGGTAGCCGTTGATGTTGCGTTGTGTGCGGATGTTGCCGATTTATGGACAAAGTAGTCAGCGATATTATTTACAATGATTTGTATTATGCTTCTTAGTGTCTTCGTTCCGGCCGTTGCTTGTGTGGTTGATGCGGAAGGGTCAGCAACCACTACCGGAATGGCAACATTCAGTGTTCCCCCGGTATCTGTAACTGATGCTGTCGCGTTATCGTTTCCTACAACTGTGCGGTTGAGATTATTTTGTTTAGTCGAAAATAATGAAGCGATATTATCAACGATGATTTTTATCGTAGCCCTCAACGACCTTGTTCCTGCCGTGATCTGGGTCGCCGACGATACGGGGTCAGCTACCGTTACAGGCTGTGCAATTGATAAGTTCCCCCCAGTATCAGTAACTGATGCCGTTGCGTTGTCGTTTCCGATAAGTGTACGATTAAGATTGTTTTGCTTAGTTGAAAATAATGAAGCAATATTATCAATTAAAATCTTGATTGTTGCTCTAAGAGTTCGTGTCCCTGCCGTTATTTGTGTAGAAGAAGCCGCCGGTGCAATAACCGTAACCGGCTGGGGAATAGACAAATTACCACCAGTGTCGGATACCGTTCCGGTTGCGTTATCATTCCCGGTTACTGTGCGATTGAGATTATTCTGTTTTGTTGAAAACAATGAAGCGACATTATTCACAATGATCTGAACAAGTGATCTTAACGATTTAGTTCCCGCTGTTGCTTGAGTTGTGGAAGCGGCGGGAGCGGTGATAGTTACCGGTGTGGGAATAGAAAGATTCCCGCCGGTATCGGTTACTGTTCCGGTTGCGTTATCATTCCCGGTTACTGTGCGGCTAAGGTTATTTTGCTTACTGGCAAACAAATGAGCGATATTATCAATAATGATTTTTATCGTAGCCCTTAGCGACCTTGTCCCCGCCGTGATCTGCGTTGCCGATGACGCGGGAGTGGCAACCGTTACAGGCTGTGCAATTGATAAGTTCCCCCCAGTATCAGTAACTGATGCCGTTGCGTTATCATTCCCTACTATTGTTCTGCTTAATTTGTTTTGCTTACTGTCAGCAGTATTCTGCGCATTCGCTATCCCGGACACAAGATCAGAATATCCGTTTAGACTCATCGACCCATCATTTTCAACAAACACTTTCCCCACATCTTCCGAACCCGCAACAAGCCCCGGCTTCTCCGCCTCCGCCAAACCAATCGCGGAATACCCCATATCAACCCATTCACCGGAAGTTTGAAACCAGGTATATTTCTTTTGAGTACCCGTGTCTTCAAGCGTCGTTTGATCCAACGGTTCACCTGTTTCGCCAGACGCGGCTTCATATACAGCTTGCAGTTCCGCCTGTGTAGGGCTTTCCGTTCCAAGATCAATCGCATAAATAATAGAAACCCGCTCAAGAGCATCAATCCGTTTCGTATTCGTATCAATTTGCTTAAAACTTTCAAACGGCATGACCCCGGCCTGCGTAGTACTCGTAACCGGTAAAACAACTTCAAATTCTGTTGATACTCCCGTCTCAACATTCGTTGACTTAACCAGTAAAACAATCGTTTCTTTCCTTGTTTCTTTGACAGATACTGACTGTACCAGTTTTTTTTCAGTACCGGCAGCCGATTTGTCTATCTTTGTGTTTTCCGCCGTTTCAGCGCGGGTTTTTTCTGACTGTATAGATTCATCTATCTTATTATTGAGAGTATTCTCCGCTCCGGTTGCGCGGTCTTTTTCTGCCTGCACCGACGTATCCGTATACTGCTTCGCCTCGGTCTGGACACTGGTTATTCTGTCATCAAGCGTATCTTCCACACCAAGCGCCCGGTTTTTCTCTGCCTGCACCGACGTATC
>DBDH01000033.1:23331-29504 GCA_002293455.1 Treponema sp. UBA937 | reverse complement strand
TACACAAAACTTCTGACAGGCTCATAGCGTTGGCGTAGAAGCGATACAGAATTGATCAAAAGTCCAATAATTGAAACACTGATTTATTCTTGATTGAGTAAATCAGTGTTTTTTAGTTTGATGAGTCAGTATTTAAAATACTAAAGATTTTTCCTTGTAAGGCGTGTAGAATATTATTGTATGAGTTGAGTGATAGGCGATGTTTTGTTAAGTTAGTATACAAACAAGAAGAGGAAATCATGATAAACGAAAACATTGAAGACAAAAAATGCGGTATTGAAGAGAATGAATTTATTAAAAAAATTCGTCTGCAAAAAGCTCTTCATTCTTATTATGAGAATTTATGTAAGCCTTGGGGAATGACCATAAAAGTTTTTTTGTTTATTCTTCCTGCTATTGTAACATTTCTTGCTTTTTCTGATTTAGAAATATTTAAAACATTCTGCCCGAATGTTCAAAAAGAGACAATATACGTTATCATTTCATTGATAAGTTTTGTGTTATTCATATTAACAGTTTTATCAGAAATTTTTAATATTGATTTGAAATGCAAGCTGCATAGAGATGCAATAAATAGATTAGTAAGGTTACGTGATAATTATATGGACGAGTTTAACAAATCAGAAGAAAGTGAAAAGATAAATATAACAAAAAAATATAAAGAACTTTATTATGAAATAATTCAAAGTAGTTTGGAATTTACAGATGGGCAATATTTGAAGGGAATGGAATATTATGTCAAAAGAACAAAGAAAAAAATTGAGTTAAAAGATCAGCTTAATCGGATTAAACAAAGTTAAAATAATAAAGGACTCTTCTATGTCTCCAAAAATAAAAATCTTCGATGTCTTGCCCTATATTTCTGGAACATGGTATGAAGAATTGCGTAATAAAAACTATTTTAAAACCGTCTATTTAGTTTCTGGTGGAAAAGAAATTGCGTGGGAGCATGGACAGGATCTTGCTCCGCATGAGTTATATGAAATGAGTGTTAACGTCTAAAAGGGAGCCCCTCATGTACATTCATCCAAAGCTTATCCGGTTTAATGATGACCTGGAGGCCCTTTTCAAAGAAGTTGATGAAATTCTTGAAAATCATTGGGGGAATACGTTTCCCCTTCATCCCAACCGTCCCAAGCGGGGCGCTACAAGCAACCCCGAAATGGACGGTCTTTTTGAAATTGCTCCCGATTTTACCGTGGGATTAAACTCTCAAAAAGGCCGGGGCTATATTGTTTCGCTCCGGGTTGCCACTCTGGAAAAAGTTCCTCCTGAAATATATGAAAACTTTATGGAAGAAGCCGCCCGCCTTATCGCTGAACGGCTGCCGATTTATTTTCCCGGCAGGAACCTTACCGTTGTCCGCGACGGACCGATATTCAAAATCATTGGGGATTTTTCATTGGGGAGCGCGTAAAAGGTTATTCTTTATCAACAAAAATTGAATACAGTCTGTCCATATCTTCCATGGAATAATAATCTATTTTGATGATGCCTTTATTAAGATCGCCTTGAATGCTTACTTTGGTTCCAAGCACTTCAATAAACTTTTGTTCCATTGAAATTAAATCGGGGTCTTGTTTTTGCGGGGGAATATCTTTTTCTCTTGGGGAAGATTCTTCGGAACCTTTGTTCAAAGCGGCCGCCATTTTTTCGGCTTCGCGGACGGAAATGTCTTTTTTAAGAATCGTGTCAAAAAGAGTTTTTTGACCTTCCGCACCGTTAACGGAAAGAATTGCCCTCGCGTGGCCGCTGCTGATGGTTCCTTCTTTAAGACACTCCTGCATTTTGACCGGCAGTTTGAGAAGCCGCAAAGAGTTTGCTACAGTAGAACGGTTTTTGCCGACTTTAGCGGCCACTTCATCCTGGGAAAGTCCGGTAAAATCCATCAAGTTTTTGTAGGCCTGGGCTTCTTCCACCGGGTTGAGATCGGCTCTTTGCACATTTTCGATAAGGGCAACTTCCATCCGTTTTTCATCGGAATAATTGCGGATAAGCGCGGGGATTTCCGTAAGGCCTGCCATCTTTGCGGCCCGGCTTCGGCGCTCTCCCGCCACAATAACATAAGAACCCTTCCCATCACTTTCTACAATGATAGGCTGGATAACGCCGTGTTCTTTAATCGAATTCGCCAATTCCTGGAGCGCGGTTTCATCGAAGTGCTTTCTCGGCTGATTCGGGTTTGTCATAATTTTATCGAGAGGAAGAAACCTGTCTCCGTCCAGTACATCAGCCTGTTTTAATTCTTGTTTAGGAAGATCATCTTCCAGAGGAATAAGCGCATCGAGCCCCTTACCCAATCTGCTTTTAGTCACGGGTTATTACCTCCTCGGCAAGACTCTTATAGCTTCTGCCGCCGGAACTGGTGGGATCGTACAACGAAATAGGCATACCGTGGGAAGGCGCTTCGGACAATCGGACATTTCTAGGAATGATGGTTTTAAGCACACGATCTTTAAAATAAACGCTTACTTGTTTTACCACTTCCTGGGCAAGTTTTGTCCGCGAATCGTACATGGTAAAGAAAATCCCCGTAATATCGAGATTGGGGTTGAGATTTTTTTGAATTCGTTTGACAGTCTGCATCAGCAGGGAAAGCCCTTCCATTGCAAAATATTCACATTGCATGGGGATAAGAATACCATCGGCCGCAACCATGCCGTTCAAGGTAAGCACTCCCAACGAAGGCGGGCAATCAATCAAAATATAATCGTACAGCTGACGCACCGGTTCGAGGGATTTCCTAAGGAAAAAATCGCGCTCTTCTTCTTCGATCAATTCAACCGCGGCTCCCGAAAGATCAATACTGGCAGGAATGACAAAAAGATTCGGTATGGCCGTAGCGCGGATTACCTGGTCAACCGGAGCTTCACCGGAAATAAGTTCATACACACCGGGCTTGGTTTTTTCTACGCCGACACCGCTGGAAAGATTCGCCTGGGAATCGAAATCAACAAGAAGAACAGCCTTTCCGGCTTCGGCAAGAAACGCTCCAATATTGATAGCGGAGGTCGTTTTCCCAACACCGCCCTTTTGGTTAACAAAAACGTATACTTTTCCCATGAACAACCCGAACCTTTCAAGGATATTCCTTAACACTAAGGAATATAACATTTATTCTAGCATAAAACAAAGAAAAAATGCTATGGATACCGATAAAAGTTGCAAGGGAATACACAATATGACATAGATTTTCTATCTAAAAAAGATAACACAATAATGCCTAACACCAAAAAGGTCTGGTGTATCCGAGTAAGCATGTATCCTCCTACATGTCCCTCTGTAACCAGTCAATGAGGTTTATTTGTTGAATGCCGTTATGGTCTGCGGTAAAAGTATCCAAAGTAATGAGAAATTTGGAATAGTTGTCTTTTATTTCATTGAGAGACGCAAGCTCGCGTTCCAGAGTATTTTCGTCTAACACTGATGCGGAAACCTGGTAATATTCGGTCTTCTGGTCACGGATCGCGACAAAATCAACTTCCGCGCCGCGGCCGGATTTTCCGATACTGATGGTGTATCCCCGTCTCAAAAGTTCCAAAAAAACAATATTCTCTATCTGATGTCCAATATCCTTATTTCTTGTTCCCAGTATCATATTTCGCAGCCCTGTATCGCAGATATAATACTTGCTTTCAGATTTGAGATGCATCTTTCCTTTAATATCATACCGGTTCACTTTATAGAAAAGGTAAGCGTCGCAAAGCGCTTCCAAATACATATCAACCGTGTTTGAACTTGTTGGCCGGCCGCCGGAACTCAACGTGTCCGCGATTTTTTTTGCGGACACAGGGCATCCTATGTTGCTTGCTAAAAAACTCGCTATGAATTTCAGCAACGCAATATCTTTTAAGCTCTTATTTGTCATTACATCTTTTACCAATACCGTGTTGTAAATCCCTTCTAGATATTGACTGTGCGCCAGCGAATTATCTACAAAACGAGTCGAATATGGGAAAGCGCCCATGTTCATATAAAGATTAAAACATTCATTTTTGTCAGATATGTTTACCGCTTCTGAATATTCAATAAAAGATAAAGGCAGCATATCAATTTTGATGTAGCGGGCGGCCAGCTTTGTTGCAAGTTCTCCAGAAAGCATGTACGCATTCGATCCGGTCAGGTATAAATCAATGTTTTTTTTAAGATATAAACTGGAAACTGCCTTTTCGTAATCTTTGCAGTTTTGGATTTCATCAAGAAAAACATACGTAATGGCATCTTTCGATATATGATTGATTACATATTTATGCAGTTTTTTATAGTCTAAAAGATCGGAATAGTCTTCATCTTCCAGATTAATAGAGATAATTTGTTCATCTGATACGCCGCTTTGCTTTAGCTGTTCTATGCACAATGCAAATAATGTCGATTTTCCGCACCTGCGAACACCGGTGACAACTTTGATTATGTTTTCTTCCCGCCAGATGGCAAGCTGATGCAGATCAGTTTGTCCGTTTTATGAAAGTTTCCATGATAAAACACTCTTACTCTAAGAATAGCAAACACTTGAAAAATATGCAAGTATTTTCTCATTTGAGAGAATACTTGCATTGCTCTCACTATTTCATAAATGGAACGGACAGCTTTCAGACAAACTCAAACAGACAATAGTTTCGCTATGGGGTTACCGCGGATTTCAACGGCCTTTTTGGGACACAGCTCGTGGCAGCAGTAGCAGCGAATACAATCCTTTTTATGTATAACAGCATAACAAGGTTTTTTTGCGGTCATGGTAATCGCTTTTTGGGGACATGAATCCCGGCAAATGCCGCAGCCGACACATTGCTTTTTTATGATATGAGGCGTTTTTGCTAACAAGGAACGGGCTATCGATCCAAAAAAAGGATTGTTGAGAGCGCCTTTCCCTGTCATTGATAAGCCTATGCCGTCGGCAATGGCAGCGGGAAAAAGGTAATCATCTATTTTAATCGAAGATAAATCTTCCCCGACAATCTCGATATCCTCAATCCGGCACAACAAGCCTCGGTGTTCCGCCGCCGACAACAAAGGATTTTGTGTGCGCGGCAGACCCATAATTTCCGCGGCGGCAATATCCAGAGCAAGGGGATTTGTAGATGCCAACAAGAGACCAACGTGCCGCGGTTTTCCCGCAACGCCCGGACCATCGCCTTCCATCGCTAATACCGCATCCATGACAGACAGGCGCGGCGAAACAAATGACGCTAAATCTAGCAACATGTCCGCGAACCGGTTTTTATCCTGCAGCTTTGCGTGATAGCCGACCTTGGATAATCCGGGAATAATGCCGAAAAGATTTTTTACAGCTCCTGTTATATGCATGAATGAATGTGTTTTCATTTTACATAGATTAAATACGCCGTCCGCCTGCGTTATCGGCGCAATCACTTCTATGTGTTTTATCAGTTTTCCTTGCGGGTAAGATACTTCGCTATAGCCGGTATCCATGTTCACATCGATTCCGGCTATCCCCGCCGCCTCATACATGCCGCAGCTTGTATACAGCTTTTTCAGCGTCGCTTCCGTATACCGGTACCCGGAACCCGGACTGTCGGCAATCAGCGGGACGGCTCCTTGCCGCTTTGCCATTTTCCCAATCGCCGCGACAACGGCAGGGTGTGTGCTGACCGCCTGCTCAGGACTCGCCGCTCCCAGAAGATTTGCTTTCAAGGTGATGCGTTCGCCCTGCTTTGCAAATTTACCAATTCCGCCCATCATGCTGATAAGCTCTTCCATTTTTTGCGGTGCGTCAGAATAATTCTCACAGCGCACGACATATACTTGATTATCCATTTTTTTCTCCTTCTATATTTACTTAATCTGTTCAAAGAATCCGTAATGCGCGGTTAAAACAACAGAACATTTTTTGCTGATTTCTTTTAATTTTTCAACAGTTGTTTCAGCGGTTTCGGCATCCATTGTGAAAGGATGAAGGCCGACAGTGCCTTTGGAAACTTTAAACGCGTCACCGGAAAACACATATTCGCCGTCTATCAAAAACGACATTGAGCCAATTGTGTGACCAGGAGATTTAATGCCTATAACATTTACTCCGTCAATCATATATTCCTGATTATCTTGAATCAGCTTTATCTTGCTAATATCGATTTCGGAAGGCAGGCTGTTTTTCAAAGGCATTTCATCTTCGCTCATGTAGATTTGAGCCTGCGGAAACAAAGGCAGTCCTTTTA
>DBDH01000033.1:0-23316 GCA_002293455.1 Treponema sp. UBA937 | reverse complement strand
TTTGCTTCTTGCAGGCTTGTCTCAAGTTTTTTAAGATTGGTTCCGGTGTCAATCGCGATATAGCCATTTTCTGTTTTTATAAAATACACTGTGCCCATACCGTTTTTTATTGCATATATATTCGTGTCAAGAATTTGTCCTGTGGCAGCCGGAGTCATCCAGGGAATAGGATAGAAAAAATACAATGCGGTAATAATTAATGCGATAACAATTACCACTGTAACAAGTATTGATAAAACTCGTTTTAAACTTTTTTTCATTTTTATAACTCCTCGTTTTAAGAGAACCTGTTTGACTTTCCTTCAAACATCGATGCCACACTTGCGGCATCTTCAATCATAAAGTACAATTGAAATGTGGTCAATAAAATGACTGGTAAATGTCCCATTTTTTTAAATATGTGGCAGAGAGGTTTCATCACATGAACAAGGGAAACAGCGCGCTGGCAGCTCAATCCAAAGAATGGATTTTACAGGCTTTGCTTTTGCTTATGGACAAGAAAGCTTTTAAAGATATTACAGTGAAAGAACTTGCCGAACGGGCAGGACTTGACCGTAAAACATTTTACAGACACTTTGAAACAAAAGAAAATGTATTGAATTTTTATATGAACGCGATTTGCCGGGAATATATGACAGACTTAAAAAAGCAGCCGTCCTTAACAACGTATACCATTTCCCTGTCTTATTTTTCTGTTTTGAAAAAACATCTCTCTTTTTTTGAAAAACTGGAACGAAATAATTTGTCGTTTTTTCTTTTGCTGGCGCTTGATGAATATCTGCCGGATATTCACAAACTTTTTGCATCAAACAACTGCAAAGATAATCCCTTGTATTATTCCGAATACGCGTTATCCTACTATACCGGCGGCTTTTGGAATCTTTCTACAAGATGGATTCGGGACGGAGCAAAAAAATCTCCCCAGGAAATGGCCGCATTAGTTGCAATGGTAAAATCCACACCGCTGTAAAAAGTTGTGATTCAACAAGGCTCTTTCATCATTTGGAAATAAGAACAACAACACTCCGTGCTTTCACCAGGTAACTATCCTGAGGATCAAGCATAATTTCGTGACCGTTCGGCATAATATCATCTGGGCTGTTCATACCCGTATCAATAGCACGATACCACTTCTTTCCATCGAACAGTGAAGAAATTTTAAACGGAATCATTTTCGTACTCGCGTTGAACATGATAAAAAAATCGTTATCATCCCGATCCGATAAAATATCGGCCTTACTGCCGTCAAGCCGCAGAGCGACAAGCGTATCTATGTCATCCCAGTTGGGATGATTTCCTTCGTGATCAAACCAGCTTATATCAGGGATGGCATTGTAATTGCCGTCCTTGCCGGTAAAAAATTCGGGACGCATGAATGCCTGGTGACGAAGCCGAAAAGCAATCATCTCTTTCGCGAAACGATAAAGATCGGCATTGGTTTCAAGCAGAGACCAATCATACCAGGATATTTCGTTGTCCTGGCAATAGGCGTTGTTATTTCCATACTGGGTTCTGCCGATTTCATCGCCGCCAAGAATCATTGGCGTTCCCAAGGAAATCATCAGTGTGGCAAAAAAGTTTTTTGTCTGCCGTTCGCGCACCGATTCAATAATCTGATTCGTCGATGGTCCTTCAAATCCATAATTGCTGCTATAATTTACATTACTGCCATCCCTGTTTTCTTCGCCGTTTTCTTCGTTATGTTTGTGTTCATAAGATACCAAGTCCCGAAGCGTGAAACCATCATGGCTCGTAACAAAATTGATTGAATGAAACGGTTTGCGGCCGTCGCGTAAATATAAATCAGAACTGCCCGAAATCCTTGTGGTAAGATGACGAACTTCGTGTTTATCACCGCGCCAGAATTTGCGGACATCATCCCGGTAACGGTCATTCCATTCCGCCCAGCGTCCGCCGGGAAAGCTGCCGACTTGGTAGGCGCCGCCGGCATCCCAGGCTTCCGCGATAATTTTTGTATTACGCAAAACAGGATCTTCCGCTATTTGTTCAAGCACCGGCGGATTCTCCATAAGATGTCCCTGCTGATCCCTTCCAAGAATCGCGCCTAAATCAAAACGGAATCCATCCACATGCATTTCCACAACCCAATAATGGAGACAATCCAAAATAAAACTACGGATTGCGGGATGATTACAATTCACCGTATTTCCGCAGCCGGAATAATTTTTGTAGTATCGTTTATTTCCATCGAGCATGTAATAAATCGTATTGTCTAAACCGCGGAATGAAAATGTCGGTCCGCGTTCGTTGCCTTCGGCTGTGTGATTAAAAACAATATCCAAAATAATTTCGATTCCGGCTTTGTGAAATTCCCGGACCATTTCTTTAAATTCGTTAACCTGTCCGCCCGGAGTTTTATCAAACGCGTATGAACCTTTTGGAGCAAAAAAAGCGATGGTCGAATATCCCCAATAATTGAAAAGCCTCTCTCCCGTCCGGGGATTTATTTTGTCGTTTTCTTTTTCATTAAATTCATGAATAGGAAGCAGTTCTAAACTGGTAATTCCCAAGTCCTTCAGATAGGGAATCATTTCAATCATACCTCGGTACGTTCCCGGATATTTTATCTTCGCATTTTTATTGTATGTTACACCCCTGACATGTGCTTCATACAAAATGCTGTTACGCAAAGGATAATTTAAAGGCTTATCACCCTGCCAATCAAAATCATTATTAATAACAATACAGCGCGGATTAAGCTCTATATCATCTTTATAAGAAAAAGATAAATCGCTGTAAGGACCTTCCGGGTTATACGCCTTCGCGGCATTAATATCCCAATTGCTTAAATCGCTAAGCGCTCTGGCATACGGGTCAATAAGCGCTTTATGTACGTTGTAACGCATTCCCTTTTCCGGAAGATAAGGACCATCCGCCCGGTAAAGATACAGCGCTCCGGCCCCTATTCCTTGAATAAAACAATGCCAAATGTCTCCGGTACGGTTTTTTTTGGGATCCAAAAATAATTCTATAAAAGGACTTTTCGGTCCGGCGTGTTCAAACATCACAAGTACGACCGAAGTTGCATGACGGGAAAATAAGGAAAAGTTTACGCCGTGTTCTGTTAGAGTTGCTCCCAAAGGCAAAGGTGAACCTTCATCAAGTACCAGATATTTTAAATTCATACGTTAATTCTAACATATTTATGATAAATGAAGAAGTCTTATTTTCAAATCCTCTATTCACGGAAGATTCTTTACCTCTGCGCTCTATTGAAAAGTTCCACGAATTCACTTTTTGAAACATCTACCGCGCCAAATAAATATTTATAATCTAAAGGCATCCCCAAATCCCAAAAGGCAAATCCTGCTTCTTCAAGGTATTTTGCCGTTTTTATAATCTGAACGCTGCCGGAATTATTTTCGGTTCGGAATCCGGAATAACTTGTATATACTTTACCGGCAACAACTCCGATTTCTCCGGCAGCAAGTTTTCCTTCGCGGTACAGTCCAAACGCAGCCATTTTTACCGGCGGAACCGGATTTTTCCACAAAGAGACAAGTGATTTGCAAAGCTCTTCGGTGAGCCACCCATCACCATGAGTATCGACACAGCGTTGAAGAATATGCTCAAAATTATCATCAGCTTTTAATTCATAGCGATTAAGAAAACGCTTTACGGTTTTGCCGATGTGTAAGCGATCAAAAAACAAAAGGTTCCGGGTATAATGATGTTTCGGCATCAAGATTGTTAACCTTGAAGGGACGGTATCGTCTTTTGGTCCTTTCAAGTCCAGGGACATAACCAAAAATCCCGCGGCCATCAGTCCGGCAATAAACTCAGGAGAAAAATCTCTTGCTATACAGAATTCTTCTTCATAGTTTTCACCATCCATAACGCGGGCAATAAATTCCGGATCATCCTCTTGATCAACGTATATCAATCCTTCTTGAGTGAATCGGACAATCGCTTGTTTCATGTTTTTTTTGTGCCAAAAAACTCACGGAATCTTTCATTGATTGTTTTGTGTTCTTTTTGGCTGAATATCTCTCCTGTAAATTCATCCAACGATGTATCATCGCCGGAAAACAGCGCAATATCACCGACTTTAAAACGGTAGTCTATGGTGAACTGCTGAAACTTGGTATCCGGCTGACGGACCGCAATGAGGTTTAAATTATATTTAGATCGAAGTTCTGAATCAAGAACCGTTTTGCCAATCATAAACTTGGGAAGTTCAATTTCTACGATGGAAATACTTTCGCTTATCGGGAAATAATTGAGAAGAACATCCGAGAGCAAGAGAGGTGTAACACGCTTTGCCGCTTCTTTGTTGGGAAAAATGATTTTTGTCGCTCCCACCAATTCAAGAATTTCCGCGTGAGCTTCCGTTTCGGCTTTCACGATAATCATCTTCACCTTCAGCTTGGAACAGTAACTCGCCGCGAGAATGGACGCTTCAATGCTGTCGCCCATATCAATAACAACCGCGTCCACTCCGGAAGGAAGAACCTTCTGAAGATTTTCAATATTGAGGATATCAAGCACAACCGCGCCGGCGGAACTGTCTTTGTAGGTATCGATTACTTCGCGGTTTTTGTCTATGATAAAAACATCGACATTCAAATTGATCAGCTCATCGAGTACGCTTTTTCCAAAATGACTTAATCCTAAAATCGCTATTTGTTTCATTTTTTTACCCCAGTATAATATTTCCTTCGGGATAGGTTATATCATAATTTTTATGTCTTGATGATGGAAACGCCAGAGCAATGAGCCCGACTCTTCCCGCAAACATAACCCCGATAATGACTAATTTTCCCAAGACGCTTAATTCCGAAGTCAGCCCAAGCGTTAATCCGACCGTTCCAAACGCCGAAAAAACTTCAAAGAGAATCCACTCCAGACTTGCCCCATTAAAACTTTCAATAACGCTTAATACCGCGGAACAGAAAAACACCAGCGCGACCGCTTTTAAAAAATACATCGTTCCATTGTGAATTGTCTCCGCTCCCAATCGATGATGGCGGATTTTAATGTCTCCGTTTTTATCAGGACGGCTGATCATTACGGCAATGATGACATATAACGTTGTAACTTTTATTCCCCCGGCAATCGATCCCGGAGCGCCGCCGAATACCATCAATACGGCAGAAAGTATTTTTGACGGCTGGCTTAACAGGTTCTGCGGTATCACCTCAAACCCGGCTGTTCTTGGCGTAACGGCCTGAAACGCCGCGTTCGTTAAAGCGGCAGGAAAACTCAAGCCCGCGTAGCATCGATTGTATTCCATGACAAGAAACCAGACCGTACCGAATAAAATGAGGATTCCCGACATTGATAACACAACGGTACTGTGATAGCTAAGGTGTCTTTTTTTACGAAACAATTTTCTCGAAACGTCGCTGATTACAATGAAGCCTATTCCCCCAAGGATAATAAGCATCATGATTACAAGCTGCACAGGAATGTTCCTAACAAAGCCCGCCAGATTATCTGAAAACGGCGAAAATCCCGCGTTGCAAAAAGCCGACACTGCGTGAAAAATTCCGGCATAAAGCCAATCATCAATCCCTGCCCTATAAAACAGAAGGGAAAGAAGCACCGCGCCGAACGCTTCAATCAGAATCGTATAAGAAATAATATGCCGGACGATTTTCTTTGTATCGTATTCAACGCCTTCCACAAAAAAACTGCGGATGGTATTAACCCGCCTAATAGGAAGCCTATTCCCCGGAATCGTCATCAAAATCGATGTAAAACTGATAATTCCCAATCCGCCGATTTGTATTAACAAGATAATCACAATTTGACCGAAACGGCTGAACCCCGCCGTGTTCACAGAACTCAAGCCGGTAACACACACCGCGGAAGCCGCGGTAAAAAGCGCGTCAATCAAATTTAACGGAGACGCGTCATCGGGGAACCCGTCCCACGATACAGGCAGCATGAGAAAAAACGCGCCAATACCAATAATGATTATGAAGAACGCGAGAAGATAAAAAGCATCGTTTCGTTTAAATAGATTCATTTTTTTCTTATAGTAAAGATAATCTTTTTCCGGATTTAATCAAGGCTTATTTTAGCGATAAACACATCAATTTTTTAGCATAAAACAGGGGAGTAGACAAAAGGTATCCGATACAAGATGATTATTGCATGATTATTTCTGTTGATACCCACACTCATTCGATAGCATCAGGACATGCGTATTCGACCATTGATGACCTTGCAAAAGCAGCCCAAAAACGAGGACTCGCCGGTTTTGTTTTAACCGATCACGGTCCATCCCTGGGAGGAGCCCCTCATAGATACCATTTTGGAAATCTGAAAGTTATTCCCAAAGTACTTTTTGATGTCAGATTTTATTCGGGGATAGAAAGCAATATTCTTGACAAAAAAGGCAGCACAGATATTCCCTTGCAGTATGCCGGAAATTTAGATTTCATCATGGCAGGGTTTCACGAAATGTGTTTTGAACCTCAAAGTGAAAAAGTAAACACAGAAGCCTTGATTGCCGCTATCACAAATCCGCTTGTCGATGCCATATCCCATCCCGGTAACGGAGCGTTTCCTATCAATATTGACGCGGTAGTCGATGCCGCAAAAGCGTATGGTAAAGTGCTGGAAATCAACAACTCTTCGTTTAGAGTCCGATCCGGCTCAAAGAAAAACTGCCAGATGATCGCGCAAAAATGTACTGAAAACGGCGTCCTTATGTCATGCGGTTCTGATGCCCATTATCATACGGATGTAGGTATTTTTACGGAAGCATTAACCATATTCGATGAAGCAAACGCCAACCCGGAGATGATCATCAACAGCAGCGTTGAGAATTTTGAAGCGTTCATTGAAAAACGAAAAGCATTACGAAAAGAAGCCTTACAATCCTTAAAATGATGACAAGAGCAAACCTTATTCGGCAGCCTTATCGAGACTCGTTAAAAATTTCAGGATTGCGTTTGTTGTTTCTTTCGGCCTTTCCTGATGGGGCAAATGCCCTGTCTCGGGAAATCTTTCAAGAACAGAATCTTGCCGAATGGCCATGAGTTCCCCGGGAGTATTAAACGGCATCTGAGAATCCTCCAAGCCCCAGATAATCAGAATCTTTCCGGGAAAAAGACGTATTTTTTTTGTTATCGATCCGGATGAAAAAACGACATACCCAATCATGCTCCTAAGGGATGAAAAATAGGCTCTGCACTGACGTTCGCTTTCTACCCGGTCAATAACCCTGCCGCGGAGAAAATCTTTATCATCCTGCGGCATAGCTTCAAGATCAGCATAAAAAGGGATAAGAGACTGATAAGCCGCATCGTGATTTTTCCGGAACGCTTTGTACCAGGATTTTCCCAAGAAAGGCAGCGCCATAAGCAGCAATCCGGGACTCGGTTTTGTTTTCATCGGCAAAACACCGTCCATAAGAATTACCGCTTTCACCTGACCGGGATTCCGGACGGCGGCTGCCTCCGCAATGAACCCTCCCATTGAGCTGCCAATCAAAACCGCCGGCCCGTTAATCATAGCCAGAATCTGTTCCACCGCCTCAACGTGTCTTTTCATCGTTGCTTTTTTTCCGGAGACGCTTCTTCCAAAACCGGGCAAATCCAGGGCTATCATCCGGTAATGAGTCCGAAGCCCCGAAAACAGATGCCGGAAGGAATCCGCTTCATCACCCAAGCCATGAATACAAACAAGGGTAAGTTCCGACGGGCCGCTTTCCGTATCGTAAAAAAAGAGAGAGCCGTTCCCGGTTTGCAGCATTTTTGCGTAAGGAAGCAAATCAGACCAGGGAATCATCGTCTTGCCGGGTGTATACGAAACAATCATACCTGCAATCTAGAAAAAAACAGGATATTTTTCAAGGTAAGAGAGTACCTGTTACCCGAAAAACTCGAAGGCTGGTCCCTGAGGCACTCGAAGGGCCCGTGCGAAAAAAACGCATTGCGTATGGTCTCGATGTGGTTTCGGGAGCCTCAACCACCGCAATCGTGCCTGACACCCGAAAAAGCCTAATCCTGCTGAACCTGACTGTCCTTTCGTTCCCGTTGTTTTATCGATTGTTTAAAAATCGAATCGGCATCAATAACGGCATCAACACCCATGAGAGGAACCTGTCCTTCACCATCAACACTTCTAAAAAGCGAACCGGCTTGTTCCTTGTAAGCCCAGCTCCGGTCATTGTTCATAAGATGATCCAGGACCACCGTGACAGAAAGAGTAAAGAAAATCAAAGATGCGTTATTTTTCTGCCCCGGTCCTTTTCCTGCCAAAAGAGCATCGATCCTTGTAGAAACAGGATTCGGAACCTGGAAATTATAGGGATCCCAAGGATTATCTATTCCGTCACAAGTAACATAGGCGGCAGCACCGCCTTTTTTATTCGCCTGTTCTATGTTGATTGCTACAATAGTCAAGCAGCGCCGTAATGTACGAACATCCGCATAAATCGCATTCACACTCCGTTTATTAATTGTCGCCGGACTAAGTGGTGTGAATTTATAATACGGTAAAAAACAAAATTTTTTTAGAAGATACATTTCATTCAAAACACGTTGAGAATGTGAAGATATATCATCTTGTGAACTATCCAGAATCCTGCAATATTCGCTTAATCGTGATACATACAACTTATCAAACATATTTTCCCGGTATCCGGGCCACTCATTCATAATTTTCCCCACGATTTCATCGAGCCGTTCAACAGCTCCTTCCGGTCCCGAACTTACCCCAAAAGAAACATAACGAAGTCCGAAAAATAATTCTTCCAGGATCCACATAAGAACGATGATTTGCTGCATAGGATCGGTTGGAGAAACAAGCTCATATCCTTTAGGAAAATCAAAAATATTGCGGAAATACGGATAAAAGTCCGGATATAAAGACATACGTTCCCAGCCTGCTTTAGGAAAAAGCGATTCCAAAATATTTTGTCCGTGGCAAAGCGCTTTTGCTTCCTTCTCATCAAAAGCTTTTCTGTGCGGGTTTTCTTCTTCCTGCGTTTCCCGGGAATTCTCATTTGCATTTTGTTCGTCAACAGAAGACTCTTCCGGAGACGTATTCTCCGCCGTTTCATCCTGCAAACCCGGAACAATTTGATCATCTTCAGAAGCGTTGATAAAATTCATAAACCGGTTCTTTCTGTATTTGAAAAAATTATCGTATGTCATCCAACGATCCGAAAGCAGCTTCATAAGCATTGGATATAAAACATAGCGAATATCCCTTCGAATCACCATATATGCGCTTAGGGCATTCCGAAGCATTTCCTGATTTTTTTGTTTTGCTTCCGATGCTGCATTTTCAAGAAACAGAACCTTCAACAACAGCTTAAAAGTCTGTTTCATGTGCTTCTCCGGATCAAGTTTATCCAGGAGAAACAAAGGCTTGTAAATCGCTTTAAGAATATCAGAAAAATCCGATATTTTTGTATTACGCGGCCGGGACTGAATTTTTGTTAAATCGGCAGAAATTCGTTCAATATTCCAGTATCGGAATATATCCAAAATAGAAAAAGCAAGCATTGATATTTGCTTTATTTTTTCATTACGCTGCAAATTGTTTCTGGGAAACATCGTCCGCATTGCTGTTACAAGAACCTCGATTCTCCGGTAAATTTCCTTCATTCGGCGGTTTATAAAATCGGGGTTCACATAATCGGGAGCTTCGGTAAAAATCGACAGAACAGAATAAAATACCTGCGTAGAATTCTTTATCTCAAATTCCGGCTGAGCGGCGAATCGATCCATTTTCACCCGCTCTTTGTAGGATAATTTGATAGGAACCGATGGATCATCAGCAGGATCAATAATAGCCTTTTTTATTTTGTCTATTTTCTCCGTTTCTAAAGGCAATTCCACCCGGTGTTTCGGCTGACCTCTGGAATAATTTGAACCGGACCCTTTAACATGGACGTCAACTATTTCATTCCTGACCTTAGGCTGACGCAGCTTTGTTTCTTCCTTGTGAGTTCTTTCCCAGCCAATTTCACCGCCAAGAACCTCGGACATTCTTTTTGCTTCGTCTTTATCAATATCGCCTAAATTCTGACGGACTTTATCCAACTCTCCTGGCGCGTATATTGCTTTGGGTAATTTTGCCATGTTAAATCCTTAAATATATATCCTCTCCAAGCCCCCAAAGATTCCGAACCTGAAGGTGCTCTTCGTCTGAATTCACCAGCACTCCATTAAAATATCCCAGCATTGAATGATGATTAGCGCGCGCAAGAATAATACCGAAGGCTTGCTTGTTTTTCTCCATTGGAGTAAACGTCAAATCAACCATTCCTTCCAAATCTTGTATAACCCAGTCAGATTCCACACCATTCGGCATGGTAATCCTTACCGGCGGAAGCAGCGTCATTTTCCCGTTGGTCCACATGACATTTTCATTATTTTTATAACTTTCCTTCGTTTGATTCTCCGCGATATTAAACCCAAAAGATCGATGAGCGGAATCAACCCCAAACGCGGTACACCAAGTTGAAATCATTCTGTATGGGTAAAATCCCTTATAATCGGTGAACATTCCTTTGGCCTGCGAAGGATCCAGGAAAACATTTCGCCCGCCAAAAACCATATTCCCCCGAACAGAAGAAAACCCCTTGAAAATATATAAAGGCCTTCTTTCCGCAAACAAAAGATTCGTCACCATCGAAGTCGTTTTATGCTCATCCAAATCATATTCAAGATGAGCGGTAAATGAAGGCCGCTTTTTTGTTGCCTCTATATCAAGATCAACTTTGATCAATCCCGCGTCAAGCCAATCATGAATCCGAAAAAAGAACCCATAAGAACGGCTCGTTACTGAAGAATTGTACAGCTCTGTCGGCATATGCCAACTACCCAAAGGAAGATATTTCCTGAATTTCAAATGCTCCTTGGTTTTTTTATCATACAAGGACACCAAAGCAGTCCGGAAATATTTAAGATTAACAAGAGCAGTCTCCAGAAAAAAATTATCATCCTGAACGACAAAAGACTGCCATTCCTTAATTCTTATATTCCGCATCCATTTTGGAGTGGGCCAGGCAAAAGGCCGGCGAATACTTAAAAAATCCACTGCCTCGAATGCTTTAGACCAGGTTCCCGCTGAAGGTATCCCGTTTTCTAAAGGACCAGACCTTGGATCAAGGACTTCCCGCTGATACATCAAATATTCCCTTAAAAACAATAACTTCTACGATAAACAGTATATAACAAGATATGAGATTAATGAAGAACCCCGAAGCAAGCTCGCCCGCAAAGACATAAAATGTTTCACGTGAAACATTTTATAGGTGCCCATGCGCCGGTTTGACATCTCAAAAACAAAAATCCTTGCTGATATTTAAAAAAATCTCTTGACGATAGACAAATAACTCTTTAAAATGCAGAGGCTAGAGAGGCAATTGTAAAACTTCAGTTTTTGCGATTGCAACCGCTTAAAAATGCTGGAGATGGGTATTACCGATGTATCATCGGTAATTTGGAGGTTCGATTCCTCTGCTCCAAATTTCCCGCAATCAGGAACCATGCGAGCGGATGCCGCCCAATCCTGCCAGGTCCGGAAGGAAGCAACAGTAAGTGGTTATCCGCTGCGCCGTGGCATCCCTGGTTGCGGGTTTTTTTGTTTTCGGTATATATTGATACTATGGCTTATGAAGTTACCGCCACAAGGCGGCGCCCTAAAACATTTGATGAACTGGCCGGACAGGAATTTGTGGTTACCACGCTTAAAAGTTCCATCGAAACCGGCCGGATTGCTCACGCCTATCTTTTTTCCGGACCCCGCGGCTGCGGAAAAACGAGCGCAGCCCGGATTATGGCCCGCTCACTCAACTGCGAAAAAGGCCCCGCGGCGGTTCCCTGCGGAGTGTGTTCCAACTGCCAGGAAATCAGCAGAGGCTCAAGCCTCGATGTTATAGAAATTGACGGCGCGTCAAATACCAGTGTAAACGATGTCCGGCAAATTAAAGATGAGGTACTTTTTCCTCCTAACTCAGGGCCTTATAAAATTTATATCATCGATGAAGTTCACATGCTTTCCAATTCGGCCTTTAACGCCCTGTTAAAAACGATTGAAGAACCGCCGCCGTATATTGTCTTCATTTTTGCCACGACTGAGCTTCATAAAGTGCCTGCCACCATAAAAAGCCGCTGTCAGCAGTTTGCTTTCCGGCTCATCCCAATTGAACGCATCGCGGAAATCCTTGCCGAAACATGCAAGGAAATGCATATTCAAGCGGAAGATGAAGCGCTGTTTTGGATTGCAAAAGAATCAACCGGAAGCCTTCGGGACGCTTACACGCTTTTTGATCAAGTGGCGTCTTTCAGCGACGGACACATTCGGTCCCAGCTCATTCGGGAGAAATTGGGCCTTGTCGGTCTCGATAAACTCAATGCTTTGGCGGAAGCCTGCGCGGAAAACAACACGAAAGAAGCCTTTGCCATTGTTGACGAACTACTTAACGCCGGCGTTGCTATCGAGCAGTTTGTTATTGATCTTTCGGGTTACTACCGTAGCCTTCTTCTGTTAAAAAGCGGTGTTATAAGAGATTCTCTTTTAGGATACAGCCCGGACCGGTTTTCCGCTCTGGTTTTAGAAAAAACCAATGCCGCTCAAATTGAGCGGGGCCTTTCCCTTCTTCTCGATCTTTACCGCGATATTCGATATTCAGTTTCCCCGCGATTTGAGCTTGAGACAGCCGTATCAAAATTAGCCTGGATAAATCAATGGATATCTCCTACAGAACTTAAAACAGCTCTTGATGATGTGCGGCAGTTTATCCCTCGCGGTTCCGGTGCGGACAGTCAAAAAAAAAATGAAACAGAGCAAAACGGAGGAAGCGGTTTCCCTTTAGCCGGGGCCGGTGAAACTCGAACCCGGCCTGTTTCGACAAACTTCAACAGTGACGAAGATTCAAAGCGATCTTTCTTCGTTGATGACGATGTTTCGGATAAAGATGACGCTTTAACCGAAGGCTTTAAACGCCTCATGTCCGCAAAGGAAAGAACAACATCAACCGAGCATGACATCGAAAAAAATCAAGCGCCGCCGATAAAACAGTCTTCTGACGAAGAAGAAACACCGAATCCCCTTCCCGAACCGGTTTGGGATAATTATAGAAACGAAGGAAACACGGTATACAAGCCTCAGCCCGGCAAAGATATTGATACAGATGAAGAAAGTACCGGTGCGGAAGATGTGTCTAATCATTATCAAAATAGTCAAGAATCAACTTTACCGATTTCCGACATTAAGGAAAAAATGATTGCATCATTTAAAAAAGAACAGGCCTTGCTTGCTTCAGGCCTGGAAAAATCCCTCAACTGGATACACGATGGAAACAAACTCATTATTCCCGTTCAAGATTCTCTCGTAGCGGGACTCCTGAAAAAAGAGACGGCTCTCATCAGAGACCATTTTGTTTCAATCTCAAATAATTCTGTCATTATTGAAATAATCGTTCAAAATGATAAAAATAATCATGCTGACAGCGCTGATAAAAATGCTGTTTCTCCGCAAGTTGCATTGGTCCGTCAATTTTTCCGGGGAACGATAATTAAAAGCAATTAAGGAGCGAATATGAATCCCTTTGACCTAATGAAAAATGCTCAAAAAATACAAGAGCAGATGGGCGCTTTCCAGGAGAAACTGGGAACTATTGTGGTTACCGGTTCCGCAGGAGGCGGGATGGCGGAAGTTGACATGAACGGGAAAATGGAACTCGTTGATATCAGACTGTCATCCGAAATAGTTGATCCGTCGGATATAACGATGCTTCAGGACCTCATAAAGGCGGCCTTTGCCAACGCGATGGAAAAAGTAAAAGAAACTATCGGACAGGAAATGGGAAACATCACCGGAATACCCGGCGGATTTCCCGGAATGATGTAGGAAACAACATGAACGCTATAGATCGGCTGACAGCTTTGCTCACAAAATTGCCCGGCATTGGGAAAAAAAGTGCCGGACGGATGGCGTATTACATTCTTGATGCCGATCCCAGCTATGCCGGATTTCTGGCGGAACAGCTTTCCACGTTACATACCCTTATCAAACGATGTTCCGTCTGCGGAAGTTTTACCGAAACCGATCCCTGCCCCATCTGTTCCGATCCCGGGCGGGACCCGGCCATTATCTGCGTGGTTGAACGCGCCCAAGATGTACGGGTCATCGAAGAATCGCGCGAATTCCAAGGCCGTTTTCATGTTCTGGGCGGACTCATCGCGCCGCTTGAAGGCGTCAGCCCGGAAGATCTCTCCATCGGCCAGCTTTTAAACCGCGTCCGCCGCGACAACGTGAAAGAAGTTATCCTCGCTATGAACCCAACCGTAGAAGGCGATACCACGGCCCTCTATTTACAAAAACTCCTCAAAGACACAAACGCCGAAGTAACCAGGCTCGCGTCGGGACTCCCCGTAGGCGGAGACCTGGAATACACCGACCGCCTCACTCTGTCACGTAGTTTCCGGGGACGGATTAGGATGTGATTTTTTAACACTACCTTGTTGATGATTTTTGTGAGTCATTTACATACATTGCTATTTGGCTTACTTCATAATATTTTTATTATAAAATAGCGACGCCTGCATCAATACAAGCTTTTTTTAATTCTTTATCCAATGATCCTAAAGCAGCTTGTTTTCTGATTGATAATTCTAAATACGCGGCATCATAGGCGCTTAATGTATATGCATTGGCTAATTCAATAAGTTTTTCTGAATATGCATGTCCACAACTGGAATCGGTAATAAAATTGAAGGAAGACAATAAACTATTTATATGGATTGCGTTACTATAGGTAAGCCGTTTGCGTTTAATGGCAGCAAATAAAACGTTCGATATTTCATACCACCATATATGCGGAATGTAAATACTATCATCTTCGCTGATAGAATCAAACAATAGTTTTACTCTTTCGGATTCTTCATCGGGAAGAAATAAAGCTGCGCAAAAAGAGCAATCCAGTGTATAAACCATATTATTTCCGTCCTTCTTGTATGGCATCTTTAATATCAAATGACTCGCCGGAAAGTTCCTGATACTGAAAAAGTTTGTTAACGATATCTTTCCGCAGAGGCGTTTCCTGAACAAAAGGAATTATTCTGGCAACAGGTTTCCCTCTCTTGGTGATAATATAATCTCCCCCGTTTTGGACATCATCGATAATTTCTGAAAAACGAGTTTTAGCTTCGAATGTGCCGATATTCATATTCACCTCCTATAGACTAGTTTAATAAACTAGTTTTATATTGTCAAGAAAAAGTAATGTTCGATTATATCCGAGTCTTTGGGGAACGATTTTTTAATATGTTTTTTATGTATCGAGAAATACAATGAAAATTGTATCATTTAACAAAAATATATAGTATACTTTTTCTCATACGGGCGTTTGCAAAACAATCCCGCGTTAAGGAGGAGCGTCATGCTGTTTGGAACATTAAGCAATAAACCTTTGGCGGATATAGCCAAAATGGCGGTGCGTAATAGTGATAATTTTCACTGGACATTTATCCCTATTCTTGCGTTTGTCGTATATATTTACGCAACGGAATTTCAACAGAAAAATTTCAGAGGCATTGCCGCGGGGCTTGCTTTATATATGGTTCATTGGCTGTATGAAATTGTGAACGCAATCATCTGCGCGGGAACAGGATATGCGTTATGGACGGTGTCTCCCGAAAGTACCAGTTTTATTTTGCTTATCGGCGTAAGCTGGGAACTTTCGATGATGTTTTCTATCGCCGGTCTCGCGACACACAAACTGCTGCCCGAAGACCCGAAGAAAAAGATTCTGGGGATTAACAACCGCGTATTGTTTGCCGTTGCCAACGCCGCGCTGTTCAGCCTGATCGAAATATTTCTCGCGTCAACGCCCGCATTTATCTGGGTATATCCGTGGTGGGGCGCGCTTCCGGTATTCATCACCACCTATATACCGTTTTTTCTGGCGGCCTTTTTGGTACCCGACGCAAAGCCCAAAACGCAGCGTTTGTTTATCGGCTCGCTTGCCGCGCTTAACACGCTGCTGTTATGCGTTTTGATTCCAATGGGTATTATCTGAAAACAAAATTACGGCTTAGTTAGTAACCTCCGGCTTTGCCGGAGGATTACCTATCGATTAGTATTATCGATACAACGGCTGTATTCTTTGCGTCCCTTCAGTACTTCCGGTTTACCGATTCCTTTGATAAAATCATCAATGTATGTAATAACTTCATACAGAATCAACTTGAAATGAACATTTAAATTTTTTGCAACTATATTTCAGTTGCAAATACTATAAAAACAGAGTATAATTTGTTATGAGCAAATTCGAAAAACTGATAAAACGGTTCAAAAACAAACCGAGAGATTTTTCCTATGACGAGTTGTGTAATATGCTTAATGGATTGGGATACAAGGAAGACACGAAAGGAAAAACATCAGGATCACGAGTGTGTTTTTATCATGAAGAAAGCGGTCATTTGATACGGCTTCATAGGCCGCATCCTACGCATGTTTTAAAAATGTATCAGATAGATTTGATACTTGAAGAATTGGAAGGCAGGAAAATGTTATGAAAGATATTATTACATATAAAGACTATATAGGCAGTCTGCATTTCAATGCAGAAGATGAAATTTTTTTTGGAAAAATTGAAGGAATAGAGGATTTAATCACCTTTGAGGGGAAAAGCGTAAAAGAATTAAAACAATCTTTCCAAGAAGCTGTGGACGATTATTTAGATACATGCAAGAGGTATGATAAAAAAATAGAAAAATCTTACAAAGGGAATTTCAACATCAGAATGCATCCAGACCTGCATAGAATGATAAAACTCGCTGCTGTGAAAATGGGTTTGTCCCTAAACCAATTCATCCAAAAAGCGGTGGAAGATGAATTAAATCAAATTGAAATGCGTAAATAAATTATACCAGCCGTTTATAACACTCATCAATAATGGGATCCAATGAATTAAGCGAAAAGCCTTTTTGCTCAAGCTGTTTTTTTTCTTCGCTGGACTCCCAATTCATGTAAGGGTCTGAATAATGATCCCGTAGGAAATTGTATAAGAGATCTTCTACATCTTCCGGAATAACATAGAACAGTCCTTTTCCCGCTCCCAGCACTTTACGGATTGCGCCGCGGACTTTTGCAAGGAAGCGTTCCTGGTAGACATCATATGAACGGCCTGATAATTTTTGCAGCCTGTCTGATACCGATCCCGATGGTTTTTCCATCGTCTTTCGCCCTGAAGCGGTTCCCCTCTTTCTGCCTGTTTTTTTGACGGTTTTTACTTCCGCCGTCTTTTTTTCTTTTTTTGGAGAATTCCGGGAAACAGTGGATTTTGAGGTGTTTTCTTTTTTCGGCTTTGATGCTGCCGATGCTAAATCTTCCGCTGACTGTTTCTGTATGACAGTTTCAGCATTTTGTTTTTCTTTTTTTGTTTTCTTTTTTATTTGAGCATTTTTTGCTTTTTTCGGCTTTGCCGCAACTTTAGCCCTTGTTTGGATTTTTTTCCTTTTCGCAGTATCAGCAGGCGGCAATTCTTCCGGGGTTTCTTTCTGGAAAAGAGAGGCCTTTATTCTGTTCCAGGTCCGTTGAAGGTAAATATCGCCCTGAATCGAATAATAATAACCAGTTACTAAAACCGACAACACCGACGAAAGAATCTCGTCATCGCGGTTTTTGTTCAACTGCCCCCGGCGAATTGTCATATAAATATCATAATTTTTTGTTCCATATTTTCGTGAATAGAGAAACAAGACGCGTTCAAAAGCCGGGTTATTCGTATTTTTCCAATATTTGATACAATATGCTAAAGTTTGATCTTCAAGATTAGAAATTTCTTTCGATATTTCTATACGTTCCAAATCTTCCCTGGAAAAATCGATAGAAGATAGACTAATTAAAGGATATTGGGCGCCGTACTTTTTCTGATACTCATAATTCTCCCAGTCAGCCCTGACGAGCCGTTCATTCTCCATAGCTTTTGCCCGGCTGTTTAAATCCCGGCGGCGGCGGCGTTCTTCTTCAACCACCGACAAAGATTCCGTCAAATAAGCCCGAACCAGTTCCGATGCCTTAAACGCGCTCTTTACACGGAAATTAAGATGCTGAGCATATCGATAATAGCGTTCAATTCCCGCAATTGCCTCAAAACGTTCCTTGGGAAGAACTTGAAGAATGTTTTCGGCTGCCTTAATGGTAGAATAGACATCTTTTTCATTATATGATTCGGCTTCCTTCGTAATATATTCGATGATACGCTTAATTCTTTCGAGTGACCTCGCACCCAGGGACCGATACGCCTGAGTCAGAAGTATTTTGTATGCCGGACTTCTGCTTCGATAAGAACGCATCAAATGGGTACGGAATTCATCATCAGGATAGCGGAATTTCAGTCTGTTTTGATAAAGATTCAGTGCTTCGTGAGAACGCCCCATAGCACGAAATTCATAATAACGTTCTATTTCAGGGTCGTGATCAGGAAGTAAAAAAGGGTATTCCAAATGTAGAAGTTCATCCTGGATGTCCAAAACACTCATGAACTAATTATAAGCAGAAAGAAATAATTATACCAGAGAAAAAAATTTTTACCGGAAATATTCAGACAAAGTTATTTTTACCGCTTGCGTCTTGTCTTAATCGATTCTTCCAGACGTTTCAACGATTGTTTAAAATCTTCGTCATGAATTTTATCATAAAGATTGGCTGTTTCAGGTTGTTCTTGAAGAATTTCCGGATATTCACCTTCGGAAACTATCATATTATTGGATTTTTGCGAAGATTCATTTTGAACTTGATTCGGCTCTTTGCTTAACTTGAAAGAAATCCCGGTGATAGTTATATCAGGATTTCTCCGTTGAATTGCATTAAGCAATTCGGCCTGCCGGGTTTGTAAAATCTGAACCCAGCCGGGATGATCAGCTTCGATGATTAACAAAGTCCCTTTAAGATCGCTGATTCTTGAATGAGCCGCACACTGTTCTCCCGCGACAGCGGCCCATGAAGAAAAAAACTGAGAATATTCTTTCGCTTTCTTCATAATTTTTTCATCTAAAAAATTTTGAAGCAAATCTCCGGCTTTTTTCATTGTTTAATTAGCATTCCTTTAGAAACAGTGTAAATCATCGTATCATCTTGCTGATAGCGTTGATAGGGCTCTTCCGGCAAGAAAGTGAAAAAAGCCTGGCTGTATTCAGGCATAACCGTAAAAAAGTTTTTCCGTTTTTCAGGGTCAAGTTCAAGCAGAACATCATCTAAAAGAAGGATGGGAGATTTTCCGGTCATTTCAGTATAACGGCGTGCTTGGGCTATTCTCATGAGCAAAGCCAAAAGCCTTCTTTGTCCCGTTGAAGCTTTTCCGGAAAACTCAATACCATTGCGGAGAAAAAGATACCGGTCCCGGTGAGGACCGGAAAGGCTTGTACCGACAGTGATGTCATTTTGCCGGCGTTCTTCTAAAAAAGTTAATAGTGAATCCGCATTATTTTCTTTCCATGAGGGAACATAAGAAACAGTAATGCCATCGATTCCGGAAACTCTTTCATACAAAGGACCAAAAATTTCTGAAAAACTTTTTGCCGCTTCCCGGCGTTTGTTCATTAAACTGATTCCATATTGAATCATTTGAGGGTCAAGCACATCCAGCATGGTACTATTTCCCTCTTTCAAAACAGTGTTTCGTATTTTAAGAATCCGGCGAAATTTTTGCAGATCATCAAGATAAAGAGAGTCATATAAACTAAGACTTTGATCAAAAAACCAGCGGCGTTTTTCCGGCGGTCCGGAGACAAATTCTATATCTTCATGACAGAAAACTATCGATGGTGTTATGGATAATAATTCCCTGCGGTCTGAAGACTTTCCATCAACTTGAACAGTTTTCTTTCCATCTTCAATTTTAACGATGATTTTTTCATTCAAAGAATCTTCGATTCTTGCGATAACCGAACAAGCTTTATGTTCATTTTTTATTAAATCCCCATCTTTTACACCGCGAAATGATGAGCCATAAGAACAAAAATACACAGATTCAAGAAAATTGGTTTTTCCTTGACCATTTTCACCGATCAAAAAAACAGTACGGTTGGGAAGAATTATTTCGGCATCCGCTAAGTTTCTAAAACCTAACGGACGCAGCGAAGAAAAACGCATAGAATTTAATCAACTTGCATAGGCATAACGATATGAAAAAAATCTTTTTCCGGTACCGGTTTTATCGTGATTGCTTTTGCGGATTCTGTGAAGAATATTTGAATCTGTTCGTCGGTCATTATTTTAAAGGGTTCTTCAATATAGCGATAATTAAGCGCCATTGACATTTCTTCGCCGTCATACTGACAAGGAATATCTTCTTTCGCGGTTCCAATTTCGCTTTCTTCAGAGGAAACCGACAACACACCGGAAGCTACACTGATATAAACCCGGCGTGATTTTTGTTCAACCAAAAGAGCAACACGCTTAAGGGCGTCGAGCATTTCAATACGATTTACTTTAAAAGAATTATTCTGTTGTTCAGGAATAACCCGCTGATAATTCGGAAAATCACCATCAATTAACACAGAAGAAAGATAATAAGAACCAAATCTAATAAAAATTGTTTTATCGCTGATAGAAATGATGGACGGACCTTCATCTCCCGCTCTTTTCATAATGATGTTAAGAATTTTTGGAGGAATAATAATTTTATTAAAATCCGGAATACTTTCCAATACATTTTTTTCAATGTAAGCCAGTCTTCTGCCGTCAGTGGCAACCATAATCAGTTTATTTTCCTGTTTTTCAAATAACACACCATTCATAAAATAACGGGTTTCATCATCAGAAACGGCAAAAACTGTCTGTTGAATCATATCTTTGAAATCTTTTATCGGTATTTCAAATTGAATTGAACCGGACGCAACAGGAAATTCAGGGTATTTATCTGACGCAATGCTTTTAAGCTGAAATTTTATTTTCTTTGAAATAGGCTTAATAACGATTTTTGAATCACTCTGCTCAAATTCCAAATCACCATCAGGAATTGAGCTGAGAATTCCCAAGAATTTATCTCCGTAAACCGTTGTTGATCCGCCTTCAAGAACAGAAACCGGAACTTGTGTTTCAAAATTCACTTTAACATCGGTTGCTTTTATAAAAAGCGTATTATTTTCCGCTTCAAGATATATATTTGAAAGAATAGAAATCGTACTTTTTGAGGATATAATTTCCTGCGCAATGTTGATTTCTTTTAATAATACGCTCCGATCACATGTAAATTTCATTTTGTTTATCTCCTTGTACACAAGATCAGTATCTTTTTTGTTCAGAAACGCATTCTATCATATAAAACAGGATATTACCATATCATTTTAGCTGATATGCTATTAATATTATTAATTAATATTAATTAGTAGCAGTAGTAGTAGTGTCAGATATTTTGTGGAAAACATTGATAAATGTATGTAAAAGAAGAAATTACAGTTTACACAATTAATGCATAAACGCGATTTTTTATCCACATGATCCACATTAATAAAAAATATCCACTTTGTATCCACACGCAGTCAAGGACAAATTAACAACTTATGATTTAGCGTTGTATTCTTTTATCATTCTGATTAAAGATTGAATGGTAGAATCCAAAGTCGGATCTGATCGAATTTTATCTTCAATTTTTTGACAAGCGTGCATAACCGTCGTATGGTCTCTGCCGCCGAATGCCTGACCTACTTCTGTCGTTGAATATTCGGTAATTTCCCGTGTGATATACATGGAAAGCTGCCGGGGAAATACGATATTTTGCGTTTTCTTTTTACTTTTCAGATCATTTACGGAAAGCGAAAAATATTCCGCCACAACACGTTGAATTATTTCCAGAGACATGTTTGTTTGTCTGGGAGAAGCAAATACATCTTTTAATTGCTGTTGGGCAGTTTCTACGGTAATAGGTTTTCCGACAAGTTTTGCGTAAGCAATCAATTTCGTCAGTGCCGCTTCCAAATCTCTGATATTGGTAGACACATTTTTACTGACGAGAGCTACTACTTCATCCGGAATATGAACGTTTTCTACTTCAATTTTTTTCTTTAAAATCGCAAAACGGGTTTCATAACTCGGCGGCTGCAGATCGACATTGAGTCCTCTTTCAAATCTTGAACGTAGTCTGTCAGAAAGATTTTTTAATTCCGAAACAGGGCGGTCACAGGTAAAAACCATTTGTTTATTCGCGTCATAAAGGGCGTTAAACGTATGAAAAAGTTCTTCCTGGGTTTCCAGCTTTTTTTGCAAAAAGTGAATATCATCAATGAGAAGAACATCAACAAATCTATATTTATTTTTAAAAGCCGCGGTTTGATTATCCCTGATTGCCTGGATAAATTCGTTGGTAAAACTTTCCGCGGTTATGTAAATCACTTTCATGTTTGAATTATCGTAAACATAATTGCCAATTGCCTGCATAAGATGTGTTTTTCCGAGACCGACACCTCCGTAAATGAGAAAAGGGTTATACGCTGTTCCGGGATTACGGCCAATGGCCAACGCCGCGTTTGACGCAAAACTGTTATTGTCGCCAATGACATAAAAATCAAAAATATAATCTTTTCTTAATTGGGGATGATTTGGTTTTTCAGCAGTTTTCGGCTTTTCTGAAACGTCTTTTTTTTCTGTCTTTTGATAATTTTTTTCCGAAGAGCCGGAAAGAATTTTATCATCATTTTGATTTTTCGGCTTTACTTCAAAAGAGACGGATACTTCTTTTCCCATAAGTTCTGTTAGTTTGTTTTCGATGTAACCCTGGTAACGCTGCTTTACCTGATCTTTGTAAAAAGATGATGGTACGGCGATAGCGATTTCTTGCTCAGTCGCGGACAAATATTCGAGATTAAACCACATGGCGAATTCCTGTTCATTTAATTCTCCTTTCATTTGATTCATTGTCTCTTTCCAAAGTATTTCATAATTCCATTCAGCCATACCATTTTTCCTTTTAGAACACATTTACCTAAAAACTATGCTTTGTCTATACCGGACCGTCTAACCGTTGGTGGTTGTATGCGGGTTTAATACCTTTTTTGAACGACGCAAAGCAGCGGAGTATTAAACCCTCAACGCGTATACAATATATTAACATATTATCCACAATTAGGAAAAATAAAAAAGTCGATTAAATTAGTTAAAAATACGATTTCGATGAAAATATGGTCTATTAATGATAAGTAGTATTGATGTAATTGTTTATAATACAAAGAAATATATATTCAAAAAACCGTATTTACAAACCACGGAATTTGACAGGAAAAAACCAGGTTCTTTATCGACAATTAATTAGCAGCTTGTACACAAGTTATCCACATTTTGTGGATATTTTGACGAAAAAAATAATAGACAATATGAAGT
>DBDH01000024.1 GCA_002293455.1 Treponema sp. UBA937 | reverse complement strand
GAGACACTTCATATTGTCTAATACCTCTTTTTTCCCCTCAAAATTGACTCCAAGTGCCACATACACGCTTTTCATACAACTTTTTCCGTCTTCTTTCGCTTTGATTCTCAACGCGTTCAAATACACGATCGTATACGATTTTTCCAATGGGCGGTTTTGCCATTCCCTCACTTCATCAATAACTGCGTTGGTTACCCGGCTGATCAAATCCGGCAAGACTTCAATGTTGTAAATATGTTCCAGATGCTTTTTTATATCTCGATCACTCATCCCAAATGAGTACGCGATCTAAAGATCGATCGATATGATTTGATCGTTAAACAAGGGTACTCGCTTCTCATGTTTGGGGACGATGATCGGTTCGAAGGTTCCGTTTCTGTCTCTCGGCATTTCAATCGTTGCGCTTTGATTTTCAAGTAACACCGTTTTTTCTGTGTACCCGTTCCGACTGTTGCCGTTATTGTCTCCTGCATTGGAATGCTTTTCGTATCCCAAATGTTCCGTCATTTCTGCTTCAAGCGCTCGCTCCAGAATCTTTCCACTTAACTGCTTGATCAATCCTTCTTGTCCGACTACTTTATCCTGTGTCAGTCCGCGGAAGTCAATCTGATCGAGTAGTTGATCGATCAGATCCTTTTCCTTTTTCTCTTTTCTTCGTGCCATGCTCATACCTTACCTCTTTTTGAGCATTTACNNCACAATTTTTAGGACAGGCTCTTCTGCCGGCGGAGTTGTTGATTGGCAATGTTTGAATAACTATTATTGAACGGCCGGCCTACTGCTTACCAGCATACTCATTGATCCGTGATTTTATATGTCCCTTTGTTTTCCGCTACCATAGATTCATGACGCAATTTTTCCAAAGCCTCTTTTATTCTGTCATAATCAAAACCGGTTTTTTGATTAAGAGCTTCCATATCCGCGGGCCCTTCTTTTGCCAGAGCCTTTATTATCGCTCCCCGCACTTGACGGAGCGAACCTTCAAATTTGCTTTGCTTTGTATAATGGGCGCTCCGGCGGTTGGGATTAGCCGTCAGCTTTTTCAGTTCGGCACCGTAATCCATCAATGCCCAATACCAAAGCCTTGGATTTTTTTTGTCCAGTGTGTCTTCAAGAATAGGAAACAATTTGCTGTCTTTTATATCGGACTGATCCTGAAAGAAAAAATGCAGCAGAACCCTGCGGATATTGGTTTCGATAAAAACGCATGGAACATTGTACGCGAAACAGGCAACGGCGCCGGAACTGTATTCACCGATTCCGGGAAGCGTTTTAAGTTCGCCGGGCGTTTGGGGAACCTGTCCGGAAAAATCATCGACAATTTTTCTTGCGGCTTCTTTTAAAAACCTGGCGCGCCGGTTGTATCCCAGGCCGCTCCACTCACGGAGCACTTCCTCAAGGCCTGCTTCCGCAAAATCTTTTGGAGACGGCCATTTTTCCATCCAACGGTTCCAGTAATCAATAACCCTTTCGGTTTGTGTCTGCTGTAACATAAATTCAGAAACCAGCACGCCCCAGGGATTGATATGTTCGCGCCAGGGAAAAGTTCTCCCCGCTTCATGGTAATGAGTAAGTATAATTTTTTTGAAAGTCTCGTTGTCCATTACGATTTAATCACACGAAAAAGATTAAAGTAAATCTTTTTCCTTTAAATCATTTTTGATGAGTTCGGCAATCTGTATAGGATCGATGGTATCGGTGTCAATAACAATATCCGCAAATGAATAATCGTCATTATCAATTCCGTATATCCGCAGATAGCGTTCTTTGTCCTGCCGGTCCCGTTCCGCGGTAAAGGCCGCAATATCTTCGAGGCTGCCGCCTTCACGCTGAAAAATCCGCCTTGCCTGTACTTCGGGCTTTGCGCGGAGATACACTTTTAAATCGGCTTCCTTGAGCATCCATATCGCCAGCCTGGAACCGAGAACACAGCCGCCGTCCTGCATTGCAAGTTCGACCTGGCAGCGGTCAACTTCTTTGTCCCACCAATCATCCTTTGCGGCAAGAGCAAGAACTTCTTCAAGGGAAATGCCCTTTTCATCCGCAAGGCTTCTGAAAGTAAAATTGATGAAACGGAGCCCAAGCTGTTCCGCCAGGATTTTGCTTACCGTAGTATTTCCGCAGCCGCTTTTTCCGGAAACCGCGATCCTTACATTCTTGTTCATTCTACATTCCTTAATTGTTCACGGATATTTTCAAGCGCATCCTTCATGGATACCACTTCCCGGTTTACTTCCAGGACAGGACTTTTTGAACCGATGGTGTTTATTTCGCGGTTGATTTCCTGGGACAGGAAATCAAGTTTTTTCCCGGGTGCGGGATTCCTTTCCAGTTCCTCACGGAATTCTGTAAGATGGGCGTCCAGCCGGGAAAGTTCTTCCGATATAGTATACTTCATCAATAGGATGGCCGTTTCTTGCAAGATACGGTTTTCATCAATTTTATCCGAAAGATACTCATTGATTTTTGCGCGCAGATTTTCCGTTATATCTTTTTCAAGCTGCGGCGCGTATCCTTGTATGATACATTGCGATTTTCTTATTGAATCCAGATGAGATACAATATCGTCCTTGGTGTGGTTTCCCTCTCTTTGCCGTTCTATGTTAAATTGTTCTAGGGCGCCTTTCACGAGCGGTTCCAGGGAGAGCCAATATTTTTCGTTGTCGCGTTTTTTATCAATCTGGAGAATTCCTTCGAGGGCAAGCAAATCTTTTAAGCCGGGTTTATCTTTCAGCTTGAAATTTCTGGCAAGCGTTTCTATCGCTTTATGGTAAGCCTCTGCCGCGCCCCAATTTATCGATACTTCCATATCAGAGTTCAATTCTTTTAATCTGATATTGATTTCAACTTTGCCGCGCCTGCAAAATTCCGCCGTCAGCTCCTTAATCTTTAATTCAATTGAAGCGAGGAAGGGCGGAAGATTGACAAAGACTTCCAAAAAGCGGTTGTTGTATCCTTTTATTTCCACCGATAGAAAAAGCGAATCGTTCTGCCATTCTTTGTATCCGTAACCGGTCATGCTTTTCAATGTTGTACTCCGTTGTCTGCGTTTTCTTTTAATCTTTCAAAAACAGCTTTTCCCAGTTTCCAGTTATCGCCCGCTCCCATAGTGATAAAAAGATCGCCGGGTTTTAACGCGTCAAGTAAAAAATCTTCCGCGTCCAAGGGTTCATCAAAATAATGAATATCTTTATTGTATGATGAAGCCCGTTCAAAAAGCGTTCTGCCGTTTACTCCGCCGTGGTACTGTTCCCGCGCGGAACTGTAAATCTTATGAAGCAGCAGCATTTCCGCCGAAGCAAAGGCCGCCGCGAATTCTTCAAGAAGGGCCGCTGTTCTGGTATACGTATGGCTCATAAAACTGACAACAAGGCGCCGCCGGGGATAAAACGCTTTCAGTCCTTCCAGGGTTGTTTTTATCGCGGTAGGATGATGGCCGTAATCGTCCATAAAAAGAATGCCGCCGGCTTCGCCTATAATTTCCGAGCGGCGGCGGCTTCCGCCAAAGTTTTCGAGTGCTTCCGCCATCTTTTCCAGGGACGCTGCATCCGGCTGCTCAGGGCCATATTCTTTTTTTGCCAAACTTACCGTAAGCGCGGCGGCGGCGGCGGTATCAAGAACAATATGCTTTCCCGCGACCTTCAGCTTAAATATTTGATCAAATCCTTCAAGCTTCATTATTGTGCGTTCATGTTCGGTTTTCATGTATTCAATATGATAATCCCCAGGAGCCGTAAAACCGTAAGGGATGTACAGAATGTCGGGGCGTTCTTTCCGCATGATGCGGACAACTTCCGCCGCTCCCTCATCGTCGGCGCAATAAATAAGCTCACCTCTGTGCGGAAGAAGCCTGACATATTCCAAAAAAGTATCCCTTATGGATTCATAAGTGGGAAAAAAATCTTGATGATCCCATTCGACGCTGGTCAAGATAATCCTTTGAGGATGAAACGAAAGAAAATGCTTCCGGTATTCACAGGTTTCCGCCACAAAATACTTCTGCCCCAGGCTCAATGTTGATGTTCCGCCGAAAGAGGCAACGCCGCTTCCTGCCAGGATTTGAGCCGGAAGATGTAAGGATTTGATCAAGGTTCCCGCTAAAGCCGTGGTTGTTGTTTTCCCATGCACTCCGGCGATGCCGGAAGAATCAAAATGGGATGAAAAGACGCCCAAAGCATCGGTATATTTCAGCATGGGAACAGCGGCGCCCGCGGCATAAGCCATTTCGCAGTTATTATCCGGGGAGTAAGCCGCGGAATAGATAATAAGATCGGGCTTTTCATCGAGATGCGTGACCGAAAAATCCTCGTAATAAGGAATCCCCAGCGTCGTGAGAATTTCATCGGTATAAAAAGTTTCGGCAGTGTCTGAACCTGAAACAACAATCCCTGAATGAAAAAGCAATTCCGACAGAGCGCACATCCCGGTTCCTTTTATACCGATCATATACACCTTGAAGCCGGGCTGTAAAAGCCGTTTGTAATCCATACACTAATCGTACAATATTAGAGAGATTCTTTCAATAAAAGCTCCAATGTTTCTTTAAAGCGAAGCGGAACGCTTATCGTTTTTAAGCGGGACTTTTCTCCCGAAACAAGGGCAATCTCCTTTTTTGGACAGGAGAGGATTTTGGCAAGAAAAGAAATCAGTTCTGAATTAGCCTTTCCGTCTTCCGGCGCCGCGGCTATGCGGATTCTCAACCGGTCCCCTTGTATGCCGGCGGTTTCGTTTTTTGACGCTCCGGGAACCGCCTTTATATTTACAAGTATGCTGTCCCCGGAAAATCGTATGCATTCAGCCATGTTTTTTCCCTTTCGGTGTTGAGGGGAGCCAGACCGGGTGACCGATTTCCCAAGAATAATCATTATGTTCCCCGATTCTGTATATCACATTAGCGACGGCAGCGGAACGGAAAGAAAGCTGCGGAACATTTTCCGCAAAGCGAAGGAACTTTTCCTCTGTTCCCTGTTTTACAAGTGCAAGTCCAAGCAGAAAGCGGGGAAGGGGAACATCTCCTTCCTGTAAAACCGTTCCATCTAAAGAAAAATTAAAAGATATGCCGCCTAAAGTGATTCCCGGAAACACTTCAACAATGCCCGCGTTTTTTGATACAAATTTTCCGCCGGTGCTTTTTTCGGAAATCATATTCCTGAGGGACACCGCCGTTTCTTTTAAGGCCGCCAAAGTATAAGGACGCCGGGTGATCATCAAAGGAATAATTCCCGGAAAAGAATAAGCCCCGAAAAATCCGTTTTCAAAGAGCTTCCTGCGGTATTCATCAATTGTTTTCATAACGTCTCTGTGGGGAATGAGCGCGATTAAACGGAGATTCTCTTTTTTCATGTATGCAAAAATCCTTTTGTATGATACAATGCCGATAGAAAGCCGGTGCGGTTTTCTTTAGCAAAGTATAATGGGGATAATCATGAAATATAAGACCAAAAAATTAGTAGATCGTTTTACGGAACAATTTTCCGAATGGCCGTCGGTTGAATGCGTTTCTTTAAATGAATCCGCCCTGCCCGACACCCTCGATCCGTATTTTGCTCTCATCCTGGATGTTTATTATACGGGGATTATTCCTTCTCTGGAAGACCGTAAAGCGCAGTACGGCAGCGACATCGCGGCGTTTGAAACATCGAATTGGGGAAATAAAGACCGCTTCCTTGTGGAGGATATGCCTGTCCGCATCGAGTTTAAATCAACGCAGAAGGTTGATGATATTGTGGATATTGCGGACACAAAGCAGGATTTGTTATGGATGGTTAAAGATTCGGGAACTTACGGGTATTACCGGCTTGTGAACGGCGAAGTGTTGTATTCCCGGAACGAATGGATTAAAGACATACAAAAACGCCTGACCAATGTGAGCGATGATTTCTGGTTTCAAATGCGGAATGCTTCTCAATCAAAAATGGAACATTTCCTCAGCGATTTAGGAGCGGCATTTATTCAGGAAGATGATTTTCATTATCTGATTGCCTCATCGGGTTTTATTAAGCAGGCGTGTCTGACGCTTTTTTGCATAAACCGCTGTTTTGAACCGTCCCACAAAGCCTACTATAACCAGGTGTTACAGCTTCCTGTTTTGCCGGAATCATTCCCTTCGTATTTGGAAAGTTTTCTGCGGAACGACGCGGAAATAACAGCCAAGCGGAAATACAATCTTGCCCAGCTTATCGCGAAAGGAATTGTACTTTTATAAGAGGCAGAGGATCAAATCCGGGTAAAAAATGAAATACGGCAGTCTTGTAATAGCGATATTGTTACTGGCGGGCTTTTCTTCCTGTACAGAGGAAAGAACTTCATCAGTTTTATTTCAAGGTCCTGACGGAACAAGGATTCTCAGTACCGTATCGAGAGATGCTGAGAGTGAAAGTATTTCGCTCTCAAAATCGAAGGAAATGCCGTATCGTTTAGATGCTCCTGTAAGCATTCCTGGCGGATATTCTTTGGAAATAGTTTATTCTTTTTCCGGTTCCGAAGCCGAGCCTTTGGAAGATTTTGAAAAAATGCTTTCTGATTGGGATGACTATTCCGATGTGGAAATTTCATTTGGGGATAATCAGGCCGCCTGGATTCTTCCGGTTGCGGTTCGTGCTTTGGAAGTAAATCCTGAGAAACTGCCTCCGAAAATCATTTCCTATGCCGTCCCTTTAGCGCCCGGAAACATTGATGCTTTTACTATCAATATCAGGAAAAATGCTTCGCCGTTTTCCCATAAAAGTATTTCGTTAAATCTGTTATCATTGAAACTGATTCCGCGATGGTTCGGTCTCATTCAGGAAGATGAAATATTAAAAGCAACGCCTTTTGCTTATCTTGATGAAAATGATTATGCCGATGTTGTTACGATTGACCCGCCTGAAAAATTTTGGATGCTGTCCCCGGAATTACATGTTTCCGGGTTTGAACCGGTTTCAGATTCTGTGAATGATGCAAAAAAGAATTATGTCAGCATAGGAAATCATGAATATTCTGTTCAGTATGGATTGCGGGATTTATATTTCGGCATAAAAACGAATCAAGCCGGTTCTATAGAAATTTGCGGTCAGGAAATCTGTTCCGCTGTTCTGCAATCTTCGGAGAACAGGGCTTATCCGCTTCGCCCCATCACCTTAAGTCCCGGCGGTGCCGTTGCATTCGACAGGGAAGGGTGGCGGAGAGACAACTATGAAGTGTTCAGATGGGATCAATTCCCCGAAATATTGATATTTGATACTGCCGATTATGATGTGCAGGACCGCTTTTTTAAACGGCTTGCTTTTTTTGTGGAAAAGGCCGGCTTTCAGGGAAGCCTTTCCACTGATGAAGAAATTGCCCATCTTCACGGCTGGAACGCCCACGATTACCGCGCGGAAGATCTTGCCCGTTTTTTTGAAACCGCGCGTGTAACCGATTTTCCGCTGAATCGGGAAGAACTGGAATTACAAAAAACGCTTCTCGACGAAAAGATTATTGTGCGGAACGAGGATGGGGGTATTGTTCCGGGCTTCGGCGCGATAGTGTCTATCTCAAGGGAATCGGTTGAGTATCTCCGCTACCTGTTTATCGTGCATGAATGTTATCACGGTTTATATTTTATTGATAAAGATTTTGAAGCCTTTTGCCGTTCCCGCTGGGAAAATCTTGATCCAACCGCAAAAGGATTTATTACGGAATATTTTGCTTCTCAGCGTTACGATACACAAAACGAATATCTTATGGCAAATGAACTCATGGCGTACTGCCTTCAGCAGAGAGTGAACAATGCCGGAAATTATTTCGGGGAAACCCTCGCGGGAAGAATCTATGCCAATCCGGCGCGGCGCCGTGTTCTTCCGGAAAAAGACGCATCATCAAACTATTGGCCTCTCTTGGCGGAACTGTTTACGGAAGAAACAAGGGCTTTCTCGGAATACGTGAATACGCGCTGGGGACTCAGAGCCGGGACTGTAACAAAGAACAGATAAACAACCGGGAGCAGAAACGGCTCATTGTCATAGGAAGTCCGTCTGGATTTGGCTTCTGCGGTTCTTTGTTTGTTCGTACAGATTTATCCCAATGTTGAACTTTCTTTCCGCCTCTAACGAGGAAGGAGGTCCGTGTCCAGGCAGAACCGCAAGATTCCCCGGCAAGGATAAAATTTTGCTCCGCAGAGCCGTCACCTGAATCGCCGCTCCGTAAGTACTCGCCGTTGTGCCGACAAGACCGGTCGTAAGCGCGTCGCCGGTGAATAAAAGATGGCCGATCCTATATGCCGCGGAATCCGATGAATGCCCCGGAACGGAAATCACCTGAATCTTAAACGGACCGATATTGAAGGTTTCATCATCATGGATTATCTGTGTTTTAAAATCGGATACAATGTGATTCACCGCGTAAATATCTGCGTTGTAAATCTTCTTTAAGGTTTTGATACCATGAACATGATTCGGATGATCGTGGGTAATCAAAATCCCCCGGACCGAATAATTATGCCTTTCGATAAAATCCAGGATTTGTTCATCCATCGAACCGGGATCGATAATGACGGCCTCCCGAAGTTCCGCCTTTTTTTTATCGGCAGCCGTTTCCGAATATTCTGTTCCCACGATATAACAATTACTGAAACCGTAAAGGCAATAATGAAAGAAGACTTTCATGCTTCCTCCATGTCAAATATCGCTTCCGCGGTATTTGAAGATTTAAACGAAACGCCTTCCTTTCGGGTCTTGATAAAGAAAGTCTTCTTAATATTACAATCGATAAAATCACATAATTCGATGTTTGCCCCAATAAAACGGCTGTTGTAAAGGTTTGAGTCATTATAGGTCGTATCGAAAATTCCGGCACCTCCAAAATTCAGGTGAAGCAATTCCGATCCTTCAAATGTGCAGTTCCGAATTTGCGATCCGGCAAAGGAAACAAACTGAATATCGGCATGGGAAAAATCGCAGTCAATAAGCGTCGAAAAATCAAAGAAACTCATCCTGATAAACGCTTCGGAGAAAAGACACATGGAGAATTTCGCTTGATAAAAGTTACAGCCGTAGAACTTCCGCTTTGAAAAATCGATGCCGATAAAATGCAGCCCCGCGGCATTAATATCTTTAACCGTTTCTTGTTCCATAATGAGCGACGCGATCCGTTCCGCTTCTTTTGCCTGGTTTGCCGAATGTATGGCGCAAGTATTTGTTCCGGTAATGGAAGCCCTTCCGCATCCGGCCGCACAAGAATTAATTGTAAACATACTTAGTATAATACGTCCCAAGATAAAACATGGCAAGTACATAAGGGGCTATATTTGTCAAGCATATCAGTCTACCCTATTATCCAAATAATCTTACCGAAATATAAAAAACTCCTAATGCTGAAAAGGGTACGGTAATATTATCAAGACCAAATGGGGTAAACATTTCGAATACTGAAGAAATTAAGGCTACAACAATCAATGTAGGTATTACTATACCAAAAGACAAGGCTGGTTGTACAATCATCAGAAAGATAAATATAGATAAAAATGTAGCAATAAACATTCCTGCACTTCCAGAAAGAGTTTTTCTGTTTCCCCAAATAGTTACAGGTTTATAGTTGAATCTTTGTCCAATCAATGCCGCAAATCCATCTCCATAAGATAATGCAAGTAACCCAATTCCTCCAATATAAGGCTGTTTTAGTAATGAAAATGAGATTATTACAAGAAGCAACATCGAAATCGGATAAGCCACGATACCATAAGATTTTTTCCCAGTTTTGCGTTCCAAATCTGACAGCAATCCGCCCTTTCTATTCCTTTTTACAGAAATATAATTGATAAAAATAAATGCGAAAGGGACAACGCTTGCAGTCCAAACTGAACTGAAAAAGAATACTACTATCAACCACCAGTTCCCCAGCAGTATATGTACAAATTTACGACTTAATTCAAGGTTTTTTTTAAATAATTTCGACAGAAAAAGAAGTCCAAAAAAATATATGAAAGAAATTACAATTCCAATCAAATCCTGCATAATTTTCCCTTCTTGCTAGAGAATTGGATGTCTGCTTATCCAATCAGATGTATAGCGATAAATGTATTCAGATAACGAAGATATACTCAAAGCATCGAATCTAATTTCCATCTCTTTTTTAAATTTGAAAAAATCGAGATCAAATTCTGAATTAAACCTATTGATTTCATTTACATCGCTATTCCAATATGAATCATTATAATTATTTTTTTCCTCAAACTTTAATTGTTTGTGATATAAAATATCATCAATCGTCCATATAGGATCGTAATTATTAGCATCAGGATAAATAACTATTTGAACATTTTTATATTTGCTTAATATATCGCAAGTGTTACATAGATCGCCAATTCTAATAAGAATTTCTTCTTTACTAAATCCGTATAAAAATGCTTTCATAATATCCAAACTTAGTATGAGTTTGAAAATGCATCCATGCTTCGCCAAGTCCATAAATATCTTCTTTTCTTCAAGTTCTAGCTGAGACATGTCATCTGTATCATTGGAACTGCGGAGTGTGGAAAAAGCAGAAAACAAAGCCTTTTGTCGAATTATTGGTTCAAGATCGTTTTTCTTAGTTATTGTAGCAAATTTTTGCAGTTTTTCTACAAGATAAATTTCTTTTTCCTTTGCACCACGGATCAGAACATTATTTTCGCTGAGGCTGCTAAATTCATCTCTCAAACTAGATTTTTTTTCAGGAAAAATAATCGTAGGTAGGGTGGTAATATAGAAATTGACATTACTTATCGTAGAATCTTTATTATTTGCAATGTAGACTAGGGAAGCGTTTCGATGTGTTACAACTTTAAACAATTTTTCTAGCCAATCAGGGACTCCCATCAATTTTTCCTCCTTCTATTTTTATATTTTTATTTGATCTAATATTAACATCACCTAATAGCTCTGTTTCCAAAATCTCCATTTGTCGATTTTTTATTATATTCACACCATGAGATTTTGCATCTTTCTTCCGATATTTAATCAAATTAGCAATGATTACAGCAAGAATAGTAAACGCCCCAGAAATAATAGCGGCTATAATAACAGAATCCAAAATCAAATACTCCTTAATATTTACATTTCTCAGAACATAAGCATAGCACAACATCGTAGATATTTCAACGAAAAATCTACGAGCTCCTAAGCTGAAAAAACATCATCGTGCCAGGGTTTTTTGCATAGAATCGGGAAAAATGACTCCACGGCAAACGCATGAAAGAAA
>DBDH01000100.1 GCA_002293455.1 Treponema sp. UBA937 | reverse complement strand
CGCTGCGTGGAAACGTGGAACGGTACTGTGTGGATACAGTCCTGCTCGGAGGACGGTCCTTATGTGCCGCCGACTCCGCCGGCACCACCCATTACCTCTATTCCCTCCGGCACCGGTACTACTGACTGGGCGACCAATGCCTGGGTAGGCGCTTTCTGGAGAAATGACCAGACCGGCGAGCGCATCATCCGTAGCACCGGCGCTACCTCTACAACCCCCTGGACAGTAACCGTTGACCCCGATTATACCAGTTGGGTGGTGGTGGACAATGCCCGCGAAAATGCTACTTTATGGAAAGACGGCGTTACGCCCGACGATGCCGAACTTTATCAGGTATCGGGCAGTAATACGCTCAGCGGCAACGGCGATATTCTCTTTCGTTTTGGTTTGAAGAGCACAAATCCCAATCCCGTAACGTCCGATTTCAAAGCAATGAACCCGGAGACCGGAGACATCGTCAATAGCCGTGCGCCGCGGTATGCTACTGCTACTTTGAATATCAACGGCACCAACCATAAGTTGTTCCTGCGTCAGGGTGAGGCGGCGGATTATGTTTATCGCAGGACAGACCTTATTAGCGTTTATGAATATGGTTACAGCAAGGAAATAGCACGCACTTGGGCTGCTAAGTTCTCTCCGTATAATTTGACCGATGAAAATCTTAGCGAAACTGTTCTCAGCAGTCAGACGGCTATTAATGGTGGTAAATTTGTAGAATTTCCTACCCAAGCCGGCGCTTTCTGGCAATGGGGGACAAGCTTGACACGTTCTAATTATACCAATTACTTGCGCCGTGCTTACCATCCTGTTAATCCGACCGGAGTACCGGCTATTTGGGATGACGATGATTATTATTTTCCCGGCAGTGGTGTTTGGAGCGAGTTTACCGGTAATAACCGCTTGGAAACCTGTCCTGAAGGCTGGCGCCGCCCAATGGACAATAACGAACTGAGTACTGGTGTCGCCAATACTAACGAGTTGCTGCAAAGTTTATTCATAACCACCAACGAAAACAATGGTAGCGATAGACACCGTTATTTCGGTTATTATGCCGATGGTTTCTTCGACCGTCTTCCCATCGTAAACAGTGTAACCAACGATACCAATTCTGCTGTTAGCGCTAATACCAAAGACGCTGCTTATCGTGGTCTTCTTTTCACTAACCCTGCTACCAACGCCAGCCTCTTTGTTCCGGCTGCCGGGTATCACGACTACTATTACGGCAATCTCCAATACGCGGGTTCCATCGGTCAGGCTTGGACTAGCTCGTCTAACGCTAATTACAGTGAAACCTCCAGCTGGTACTTGTTCATCAACAAAAGTTTTGCCCGCCTGGGTAGCACGAATCATACTGGAGGCTTTTCCATACGCTGTGTTTCAGATAATTAAAGCCGGTATTTTCTATCTTTTTACACCAAGGTAACTGTGTTGTCTCCGTTCGGCTTAGGCTGTGCCCAATGTCGTCAACTTAAGAAAAAAAGCATAAAAGGTCATTGAACAACCATCAAAAAAAGTTACATTAAGTTACCACACAAAATGTAATAATACAGATGGAAAAATCAATGACCGCATCAAATGTACAGATAATAAATGATTTAAAGAAATTTTTAGAAGAAATTAGCCAAGATTCACGTAAACGCTTAAAATATGTCATTTCCGCTCAAGACTTTAGTCGTAAACGCTTATTGACATTCCAATTATTGGTATTATTGTTACTCAATGCATTAAAGCGCAGTTTAAGCATAGAGTTAATGTCCTTTTTCGATTATTTTTCATCTCATACACCTTGCAGTAAACAGGCGTTTAGTAAACAGCGCAGGAAATTGAAAGCAGAGTTTTTTAATGATTGGAACCAAGAGTTGATAACAAGTTTTTATAGTCATTCGGATTATTCTACCTGGAAAGGCTTTAATCTTTTAGCCATAGATGGCAGTTCGGTAATTCTTCCTGATACGAAAGAAATGAGGAGTAAATATGGATATACGACAGGTAAAACGGAAAATGGTTCTTGTGTAGCTCGTATTTGTACTTTATATGATGTTCAAAATCAATTGGCTTTGAAAGGCTTGTTACATTCTTATTTTGTATCGGAAGAAGCTGTTGTACTTGATGTTCTTAAGGATGAAAATTTGCAGCATAGTTTGTTGTTGTTTGATCGTGGATATTTAAGCTATTGGCTCATTTATGAACTTTTACAAAGAGATACTCACTTTGTAATACGAGCAGCTTGTAATGCCAATAATTTGATAAAAAATTTTCTTGCGAGTAAAGAAGAAGATATTACACTTGATTTTTATCCGCCATATTCATCTTTGAAAAAACTACGAGATACAGGTCTAAACATATCAAAAAATACAGCTGTTAAAATACGTTTGGTCAAAGTATTATTAGAAACAGGCGAGACTGAGGTTTTAGTCACAAATTTGTACGAAACGGACATTTATACTGTAGAAGATTTAGGTGAAATATATCATCTGCGCTGGGGAATTGAAACTTACTATGGATACATTAAAGAAGAACTTCAATTAGGAGTATTCAGTGGAATAAGCCCCATTTGTATAGAACAGGATTTTGCCGCCAACCTTTTTCTTTTCAACTTGCAAAGTGTTATTGAAAAACAATGTAAGCCATATGTAGAAAAGATAGGCAATAAAAGAAAATATAAATATAAGGTAAACAAGAATGTCAGTTGGGCTTCTCTTAAATATAGAGTGGTAAAATTGTTTATTGAAAAGAAACCCGAACACGTTCTTTTAGAATTGGAAACTTTATTTTGTAGATATTTGGAACCAATAAGACCGAAACGAAAGTATATTAGACAAAAGAAGAGAAAACCGAACGCCAAAAATTATACACTAACTAATTACAAAAGAGCTATGTAAACTTTAAGTTGACGACATTGGGCNNGTTTTTTGTTTTTTGCAGGAAAGAAGAAAAGGGTTATCTTTGTGCTTATTATAAAAAAGAAAAGATTATGGAAACAATCAGTGTAGAAATTGTCAATCCAAAAGCCAAAGCTCTTTTGCGTAACTTGGCGGCAATGAACTTGATACAAATCAAGAAGCCGCTTTCTCTGTCGGAAATGCTGGCAAAACTGCGGCGCAATGAAGAATCGGCGCCATCATTGGCGGAGATTACGCAGGAAGTAGAACTCGTCAGACAGGCACGCTATGAAAGAAGGACACAGAATAGTTATTGATACTAATCTTTGGATAAGTTTTTTATTGTCAAAAAGATACACATTTATTGACCAACTGCTTACTACGGGCAAAGCGCGGCTCGTATTTTGCCGCGAACTACTTGCCGAATTGATGGAAGTGGTAACACGTCCCAAGTTCAAAAGATTTTTCTCTTCGGAAGACAAGAAGATGATTTTCGACCTCATTGAGCGTTATGCCGATTATGTAATCGTTACTTCCGAAGTCGATATTTGTCGCGATAAAAAAGATAACTTCCTATTGTCGTTGGCAAAAGACGGCAATGTAGATTTTCTGCTAACAGGCGATAACGACTTGCTTGTGCTGAAAAAGTTTGAAGATACGGAAATCATTACCATTGCCGAATATCAATTGCGATAACAAGAGAGGACTGCTTGCGTCCTGCTTGTGCAGACGTGCCGTCTGTGCCAACCAAAATAAACAGATAAGAAGGCACAGATGACACGTGCCTGTTGCGCAACTTGCGAATGGCTTGAAAAGCCTGATTTTCATAACC
>DBDH01000006.1:6685-27687 GCA_002293455.1 Treponema sp. UBA937 | reverse complement strand
CTCGATTTAATCAGTGTTGCCCTAGCTTTTTCTTTAATATCCTCATCTATTCTGGCTCTTACAACTGTAGTCATGTTTTTATACCTCATGAAATAAATATAGCTCAATTGTGCCACAAAGACAAGACTTTTATTTAGGACGGTTGTATTTACTTTCCGATTGGTATGGGTTTCCTTAACAAGAAAACCGCTTTTCGATGATAAAACCGCAAAATACTATCCTTGGGATAGTATACAAAACATCCTTCATACCACTATTCTTAATAAGGATAAATATAATGTTTTATCAGATGTTATAAGGGGGATATTTTATGAAAACAAAAAAAGGGCTTTTCAGATTTGTAGTTCTTTTTGCCGGCATTTCATTAGCTTTTACGTTTATGGGATGTGATCTTGACGGTCCTGATAATACAAATGGCGGAAACGGCGGGGGGGAGGAAACGGTGGAGGCGGCGCTACCGCGGTGCCTGAAGACCTGAAAAACACCACGTGGTATAAAGAGGGTCATGGCAATATATCTGAATTTTTCTTTACAAATGACCGGCTTAAAGTGGGAACTAGCAGTGTGCATACAACTCATGTTGTTAAGGTAACTGGAAAAAAATTGAATTTACAACAGAAACATTATATAACTTGAATTCTCCTCTGTGGCTTACATTATGTACATCTTATGAAATATCGGGTGAATATCTAATCCTCACAGGAAGTTATTTTGGTGGTGCTGATGATACATATAAAAGCAGCCCTTATAGGGAATAACAGCAAAGCGTCAGTAACCAAAAAGGCCTAAGCAAATAGCAGATAACAATTAACAGTGAGCAGTTTTTCAATTCTTATTGAAAAGCTGCTCTTTTTATTTGTGCGATCTCTTCGGTCCGGCACTCTTGCATTGCCTGTTTTCAAAATAATTCAAAAAAATCCCCAGTCATTAAAGCGCCATGCGTCCCAGTACCATATATATCAGTATGGAAAATTTTATCACACAACGGCCGGCAAACCGGCTCGACCCGCTCAATGACTTCCTTTTCCTCAAAATCATGGGTGAAAAAGGCGATGAAGTCCAGCTCCTCGGTTTCCTCAACGCCGTCCTCGAAGGGACCAGCCCCCAGCCGCTGGCCTCCGTCGAAATCCTCGAAAACCGCGTCCTCACCGCCGAAAACATCGGCGACAAGGCCGGAATACTCGATGTTCTCGCCCGTCTGCCCGACGGAACCGCTGTCAACATCGAAGTCCAGATAAGGAGCCATCACAACATGGACAAGCGCAGCCTCTTCTACTGGAGCAGAACCTATTCACAGGGCGTCAAAGCCGGGCAGGATTATGCCGAACTGCCGAAAGTCATCGCCATCAACATCGTCGATTTCGACTTCCCCGAAGCGGGCAGCTTCCACACGATCTTCCGCCTGNNGATTCACTGGAAATACACTTCGTGAATATGGTAAAATGGCGGAGGCTAAGAGGAAAAAACATACACAACGAGCCATTGCACCGGTGGCTGACATGGCTTGACCGGCAGAGTCCGGCGGAACTGGTNNGACAAGGCGATAGGGAAAGCGGACGAGCGGCATGAATACTTATCAAGCGACGCGGACACGCAACGCCTGTATGAGATACGGGAGAAAGCGTTTCTCGACTGGAACAGCGAGCGCAACTACGCTCTGCGCGAGGGAAGGAAAGAAGGTCAACAAAACAAGGCGATGGAGATTGCCAGAAACCTCAAAGACGGCGGTATATCGCCGGACGCTATCGCGCAATTTACCGGCCTGACACCGGAAGAAATCGCCGGGCTTTAGAAGAATTCCGCAGGCGGAGGAGGTAAGGAGCTTGGACAAGGCGATAAGGAAAGCCGATGATCTGCACGAGTATTATCACGCGGCGTTTGTACGGGCAACACAAACCCCAAATATTTGTTCACTGCTCCTTGTTCCCTGTTAATTCTCGTTCCAATGCCCCAGTTTCAAAATTTTCTGGTTGCGGTAGCGGACGAGGGCCGCGGGATTTCGTCCGCACAGGTCATCCAATTCCCGCACGAGGACTTCCTTGATTCTTTTCGCGGTTTCATCCGGGTTCGTGTGGGCGCCGCCTTCGGGTTCGTCAATAATGCCGTTGATCACTTTGAATTCCAAAAGATCGGAACTCGTAATCCGCAGCATTGCCGCCGCGTCCTTGGCTTTGCTCGCGTCCCGCAAAAGAATTGACGCGCATCCTTCCGGGCTTATTACAGAATAAATCGCGTTTTCCAACATGTAGATTTTATCCCCGACGCAAAGCCCCAGCGCGCCGCCGGAACCGCCTTCCCCAATGATGATACAAACAACAGGCGTTTTGAGCCGGCTCAGTTCCCGGAGGTTCATTGCTATGGCTTCGCCGATTCCCCGTTCTTCCGCTTCAATTCCAGGATAGGCTCCACTTGTGTCAACCAACGTAACGATGGGACGGCGGAACTTTTCCGCCTGTTTTGCCAAGCGGAGGGCCTTGCGGTAGCCTTCGGGATTTGCCATGCCGTGGTTGCGGTGCATATTTTCTTTCAGCGTCCGGCCTTTTTGATTCGCGATAATCGTTACGGGGCGTCCGTTTAAAAAACCGAGACCGCCTACAATCGCGGGGTCGTCGCCGTGGTAACGGTCGCCGTGAAGTTCTATGAAACCGTCAAAAATCCGGCTGATATAATCAAGAGAATACGGGCGGTCGGGATGACGGGCAAGTTCGACCCTGCGCCAGGTTTTTTCGGTTTTTGACGCGGCATCGATCTTTGTTTCCATAGCGGAAGTTTCTTCCGATACATCCAGGCCGGATTCTTCCGCAATCTTCTTTAATTCTTCTACTTTTTTCCGCAATGCTTCTGTGTTCATACCGCTTCTTCCCTATCGTCGTGTTTATGAAGATCGATTAATTCCGATAAAATTTTCCGCTGATCTTTGCGGGGAACGATCATATCCACAAAGCCTTTTTCCTGCTGGAATTCGGCGCGCTGAAATCCTTCCGGAAGGGTTTGGCGGATCGTTCCTTCAATCACCCTGGGGCCCGCAAAACCGATGAGCGCTTTTGGTTCGGCTATCGTAACGTCTGCAAGCATAGCAAACGACGCGGTAACGCCGCCGGTTGTGGGGTCGCAAAGAACGATAAAAAAAGGAACGCCCGCTTTGTCGAGTTCGGCGGCCGCGGCGGAAGTTTTTACCATCTGCATCAGCGAAAAGATTCCTTCCTGCATTCTGGCTCCGCCCGATGTCGTGTAGACAATTACCGGAATCTTTTCTTCGGCCCCTTTCAAAAGCGCGCGGCTGACTTTTTCGCCCACAACCGAACCCATGGAACCGCCCATGAAATTGAAACTCATCAGTCCAAGGATTACGGGTTTCCCTTCGATGGTGCAGGTTCCCGTGATAACCGCGTCCTTCATCCGGGCTTTGACTTCCGCTTCGGAAAGTTTTTCTTCATAGCCCGCTAAATCAATGGGATTCAACGAACGAAGGTTTTCAGAAAACTCTTTAAAACTGCCGGGATCGCAGATATATTCGATGCGTTCAACCGGTTCCATCCGGTAATGATAGCCGCAGCTAGGGCAGCATCGTAATGCCTTGTTAATCGTTTCTGTATCATGATGGGCTCCGCAGCCGGGACATGTTTCTTTTTTAACCGGTTCGCTAGGCACGTTCTACCTCCTCGCGTATTTCTTCATAGTAACCTGTTCCAAAATTCCCAGACCGGAATTTCGGATGCCGGATAATCCACCGCTGCCGGGAAATATTTGTTTTAATCCCTTCAACGCTTAATTCGTACAAGGCCCTTTCCATTCTGGCGAGCGCCCTTTCCCTCGTGGGAGCGTGAACAATGAGTTTCCCCACCATAGAATCATAGTGCGGCGGTACCATACAACCTTGATATAAAAACGAATCGAAACGGACTCCCGGCCCCCCAGGCACATAAAGCGATGTAACAAGACCGGGACTTAAAGCATTGATCCGGCATTCGATGGACCATCCGTCAAGATCAACCTGACCGGGATCAATTTCCATCCGGGATTCCGTGCAGGCTAAAATCTGTTCACGGATAATATCAACGCCGGTAATGTACTCACTTACAGGATGTTCAACCTGAACACGCGCGTTCACTTCCATGAAATAAAAATTATTTTCTTCTACAAGGAATTCGATGGTTCCGGCGCCCTGATATTTCAGTTCACGGAACATCCGCACGGCTCCTTCGGCCATGCGTTTTCTCATGCCGGAATCTACTCCGGGAGAAGGACTTTCCTCAATCAATTTCTGATGATTCTTTTGTACCGAACAATCCCGCTCGCCAAGAACCGCGACATTCCCGCGGCCGTCGGCCAAAATCTGCAATTCCACATGGCGGGGATTCTCCAAATATTTTTCGATGAATACCGTCCCGTCGGCAAAGTTCGATTCGGCTTCGCGGCTCGCGATGGAAAGATTTTCCGCGAGTTCTTCCTTTGAACGGACAATCCGCATTCCCTTGCCGCCGCCGCCCGAAGCGGCTTTGATAATAACAGGGTAACCCAAATGTTCGACAGCTTTCGCGGCAAGACCGGGATCGCTCACCGCGCCCTCAGTTCCGGGAGTGATGGGCAGTCCGAATTTTTTCGCGGTATCACGCGCCTGTACTTTATCACCCAAAAGATCGATGACATCAGGATCGGGCCCGATAAAAATAAGCCCTTTTTCCCGGACAGCCCGGGCAAAAGCGGCGTTTTCCGAAAGGAAGCCCACTCCGGGATGAATGGCTTCGCAGCCGGTGTTGACTGCCGCCATAATCAAATTGTTCTTCAAAAGATAACTTTCCGATGAAGGCGGCGGCCCGATACACACCGCCTGATCCGCAAAACGTACATGAAGATTGTTCTGATCCGCGGTCGAGTAGACGGCTACGGTTTCAATTCCCAATTCCCGGCAGGCCCGGATAATCCGGACGGCAATTTCTCCGCGGTTGGCTATAAGCAATCGTTTTATCAAAGTGCCGCTTCCTTACAGGCGTTTCACTTCAAACAGGGTCTGACCATATTCGACCAAACTGCCGTTTTCAGCTTTGACCGCCAGAATCTCGCAATCGAATTCCGCTTCCAGATGATTCATCATTTTCATGGCTTCCAAAATACAGAGCGTTTCTCCGGCTTTGATTTTTGAACCGGGTTTTACAAAGGGCGGAGCATCGGGGCTTGGCGTAGCATAGAATGTCGCAACGATGGGACTCGTGATCATTTCTCCGCTGCTGCCGGGAACCGCACTCACCGGCAGTCCCAAATGAATTGGGGCTTCCGCGGCGGCAGCTGGAGCGCTTTCCGCTTCCGCAGGAACAGTTCCGCCGCCCTTGTATCTTGCCGCGGCCGCGCTTTCTTTCCGCAGGGCAATATGCAAATTCCCTTCGTTTATTTCCAGTTCCGCCAAAGTACCGGAACTGAATTTATCGATAATTGTTAAGAGGGTTTTATCATCCATAAGTATCATGCTCCTATCATTCTTTTCAAATGAATTGAAATATTCTCAACGAGAAAATAAAGTATTCAATTTTTCCGCCAATAAATTTGCCTGCAATGTATATATTTCATTTTCAGCTTCTTCCATATCCGCATCGCTCAATATTTGCCGCTTTTTTATTACGCTTGAATACAATCTGTCGGACGCAATTATTGCGGTAGTTTGATTATCGATCAATGAAAATTCAATATCTGATTCAAATTGAAATTCTCCATGAATCATTTGAGAAAATGTCATTGACTTATTTGAATTATTATAGAATATCAATGTATATTCACATAAACTTCTGATTCCTAAATCTTGTATGATGTCAAAGGTTAAATTCCGCGGAATAAAAATGCGCGGAACGGGAACAAACTTTTCAACGTTTTGTATATTCCTTCCTTGATTCATTATATAATACGGCAAGCCGTTGTTACCGGCATTATAACTACCATAGTCAGACAAGAAGATAAGTGCCAGCGAAACGGTATTTTCCGGCGGGAATTGAGTTGCCAAAATTCCGTTTATTTGTTCCTGAGTCAATCCCTTTTCCGAAATAGTCACGCTTGTTTGATTAAAAGCGTTATCACGATAAGAGAATGAATCATAGGACGGCGCGGCCATCGAAGAACAGCCGACAAAAAACAAAACAAATGGCAAAGTTAAGAAAAAAAGATATTTTCTCATAACACTTCTCCTTAAAAAAGGCCCATTTAAAAAACTAAATTCCCGCGGTTTCCACATCGGCTTCGTAATCTACGCCTGTAACATCGAACCCGTGAACTTCCAGAAAATCGTGTTTGAAGCCGGCGATGTCGGTCGTTTCAAAGATATTTTCTTCGGTAACCTTTTCCATCTGCCTGTTCACCGCTTCCTGAATCTCGTCTTTCATTTCCCAATCATCAATCCTGATCCGCCGCGCGTCATCAACCGGAACTTTTTTTGCGTCCTTGGCGGATTCTGTTGTATAAAGGCGCTCGTTGTAAAGACGCACAAGCTGTTCGATGCATCCTTCATGTGTTCCCTGCTCCTTCATGATCTTGAACAAGGTCGAAATATAAAAAGGAATGATGGGAATGACCGCGGAAGCTCTGGTTACCAAGGCTTTGTTTACCGAAACCCAAGCGGCGCCGCCGGCGGCGGAAAGTTTGCCGTTAATATCATTCGCGGCTCTTTCCAAATCTTCTTTCGCTTTTCCGATGGTTCCGTTTTTGTAAATCGCCCAGGAAAGTTCGGGTCCGATATAGGTATATGCTACAGTTCTGACGGCAGGCGCAAGCACTCCGGCCTTTGAAAGGGCGTCAATCCAGAGCTCCCAATCTTCGCCGCCCATAACCTTAACCGTGCTGGCGATTTCTTCTTCTGTTGCGGGTTCCGCCGTGGCGGCCGATATTTTTCCGGTCAGCATGTCGATGGTTTTTCCCGAATACGCCCTTCCGATGGGCTTGATCACCGACTTGTACATGACTCCGTCTTTTGGATCGGTTCTGACAGGCGAAGCAAGCGAATACACCACAAGATCGATGAGGGCCGGGATTCCGGCTTTGGCGGCGGCCTCTTTAACGGCGGCGATTGCGGAATCCTTCATTTCATTGGAAAAAGCGTCTCCGTCAAGCGTCTTCGATACGATGCCGGCTTTGGCCGCTTCCGCGTCAAAGGCGGCGTTGTTATAAAAACCGGGAGTTCCGGGTTTTGTGGCGCTTCCGGCTTTTTCAAAGGAGATGCCGACCGTAGCCGTTCCGTAACCGAACGCCGCCCCGATACGGCTCGATAGTCCGTAACCGGTGGAACATCCGATAACAAGGACCAGTTTAGGAGCTCCGTCAACTTTCGTTATATGCTTCTTTGCATAATCAATCTGATTTTTTACAACCTCTACGCATCCTTTTGGATGACTGTTGAGGCAGATATTGTTTCTCACCATCGGTTTGATAATCATGCTATTCTCCTTTGCCGACCAGACAGAGCCACTCGGCTTCCGCGGCGAGTTCATCACCCACGTAGGCTTTTCCCGACTGCTTGATCATTCTGGAAGAAACCCGCAGATTTTCGATTTCAGAGCGGACTTCGTCGCCGGGACGGACCTGACGGCGGAATTTCACTTTATCGACCGAAGCCAAAAAAAACAAATCATCGCCGCCGAGAACGCCTATTTTGCGGAGGCCGGCTCCTCCCGACTGTGCCATGGTTTCCACGAGGATAACGCCGGGAACCACGGGATATTCGGGAAAATGTCCTTTAAAGAAAAACTCGTGTTCGGTAAAAACATGTTTCGCGATGATTTTTTCTTTTCCCGCTTCTACGATTTCATCCACAAAAAGAAAGGGACTCCGATGGGGTAAAAGTTGTTCTATTTCATTCATGCTGTAGCTCCTGCATTATACTTCCTTAAAATTACGACGCCGTTATGGCCGCCGAAACCGAGGGATCCGGAAGCCGCAATATCGATGCTTCCTTCCTGGGCCTTATGGGGAACATAATCCAAATCACATTCGGGATCAGGATTATCCAGATTGATGGTGGGAGGATAAAAACCTCCGCGGATCGCTAAGATGCAGGCAATAGCTTCAAGACCGCCGGCCGCGGCAATGCAGTGTCCGGTCATGCTCTTGGTGCTGGAAACTTTCAGTTTGTACGCATAATCCCCAAAGGCTTTTTTAATCATCTTTGTTTCGGTAGGATCGTTTATTCCCGTGGAAGTTCCGTGAGCGTTGTAATATTGAACCTCTTCCGGTTTGATTCCCGCATCCTGCAATGCCAGCGTGATTGCCCTTCCGCCTCCGTCTCCCTCAGGATCAGGTGATGTAATATGATACGCATCTGCCGTGGCTCCGTATCCCGCCAATTCCGCGAGGATTACGGCGCCTCTTTTTTTCGCGTGTTCTTCGCTTTCAAGGATGAGCACTCCGGCGCCTTCGCCTAAGATAAAACCGTCGCGGTCAATATCAAAGGGGCGGCTGGCTTTTTGGGGTTCATCGTTTCTTTTTGTGGAAAGGGTTTTCAGCATGCTGAAGGCGCCCACCGCAAAGGGAACGATGGCGGCTTCGGTTCCGCCTGAAATAATCACATCGCAGCGGCCGCAGCGGATAAGGTCGAGGGCTTGTCCCAGAGCATCGGTGCCGGACGCGCAGGCCGTTACCTGCGTAAAAGCCGGCCCCTTGGTGCCGTAAATCATGGACACATTCCCCGCGGCCTCATTGCCGATCATCAAAGGAACCGTAAGGGGCAGCATCCGCCGGGGACCATGATCGAACATTTTCTTCATGGACTCGCTGACAATTTCAAAACCGCCGATGCCGTTTCCTAAAACAATGCCGGTTCTTTCAGGATCGCTCTTGAGTTTTGGATGCTCTCCTTCAACCTTTTCGATAAGACCGGCCTGCGTTAAAGCCTGGTCGGCGGCCGCTGTGGCAAACTGGGTAAAGCGGCTCATTTTCCGGGCGTCTTTTTTATCTATCCACCGGGATGAATCGAAGTCTTTTACTTCCGCGGCAATCTTTACATCGAAATCGGCAGTATCAAAAAGAGTGATGTAATCCACACCGCTTTTTCCTGCTCTAAGACCTGCTTCAAATTCTTCAACCGAATTTCCCAGCGGGGAAATTACCCCCAAGCCGGTAACCACAACCTTTTTTGCCATAATTCTCTTCCTATTTGTTAAAAAAACATCCCGCCGTCTATGGGCAGTACCTGTCCGGTAATATATGATGATGAGTCTGATGCCAGAAACAGCGCCGCCTCCGCAATATCCTCCGGTTTGCCCAGCCGTTTCATGGGAATAGCCGCTATCATTTTTTCCCGCGCGTCATGGGGAATTGCGTCGGTCATAACGGATTCAATAAAACCGGGCGCGAGGGCGTTAACCCGGACACTGCGGCTTGCCACTTCATTGGCAAGACTTTTCGTTACGCCGATAAGTCCGGCCTTGCTTGCCGAATAATTTGCCTGCCCGCCGTTTCCGTGAATTCCCACGACGCTGGCCATGTTGATGATGGAACCGCTCCGCTTGCGGATCATGTCTCTGCCCACAGTGCGGGCAATAAAGAAGGCCGCGCTCAGGTTTATGTCGATAACTTTCTGCCATTCTTCCAGCGACATCCTGAATGAAAGGTTGTCTTTCGTAATACCGGCGTTATTTACCAGCACATCAAAACCGCCCGACTCTTTCAGAACACTGTCGATAACGGCCTCTATTTCACCAAGTTTACTAATATCGGCGCTGACCCAATGGAGTTTATTGCCGGCCTGCGCAATACGATCCTGCAGATCGTCCGGTTCCCGTATATCCAGGCCCCAAACCTCAGCGCCTGCCGCCAAAAAACGGTCGGCAATAGCTTTGCCGATGCCCCGTGACGCGCCGGTCACCAATGCCTTTTTTCCTGTTAATTGCATAGTTTCTATCTCTCCTTCAGTATATTTGCAAACAACAATTAAAACCCCCAGCCGGGATTTTTAGGGCAGCGCTGATTAAGTCTCGATGACATTACTCATCGCTGCCCAAGTCATTTTTCGTAATTCTTATAATACAACGAATTACTGCAAAATGACAGTTTCATAAAGTAAACACTGATTTATGCTCGATGCATAAATCAGTGTTACCTTAGAGTTTTGCAACAAGCTCAATATCTTCCACGGTTCCCGCTGTGTAACAGGGAATATCACTGCCCGTATCTTTCCATAAGCCTTGCAGAACTTTCCCCGGACCGCATTCTAAAACCGCTTTTACTCCTATCGAGATGACAGCTTCTTCCTCACTCGTCCAGCGGACAGGTTCCGTAATCTGGCGGAGCGCAAAACTTTTCGCTTCCGCGCCGGACTTTACTTCCTTGCCGCTTACATTGGAAAACAGCGGAATTGACGGATTGTTAAAAGTGATTGATTCCAAAACCGGAGCAAACGCGTCGGCGGCTTCCTGTATCATAGGTGAATGAAAAGGACCCGCGACTTGGAGCCTTATCACCCTCCGGGCTCCGGCCGTTTTAAAACGGTTTTCCGCCTCTGCCAAGGCTGCCGCGGTTCCCGAAACGACAATTTGTTTTGATGAATTGAAATTGGCCGCGTACAGGTCTTCGAGCCCGGCGGCGCTCCATTCGGCAATAAGGGCTTCCACCTGTTCCGGCGCGAGTCCGATAACGGCAGCCATTCCCGGTACCGCTCCCTGCTCACTGTTCTTTGCTATATTGTCGGCGGCCGCCTGCATCGCTTTACCGCGCTCTGTAACGAGTTTGAAACAATCTTCTATGCTGATAACTTTGGCCGCCGCCAAAGCCGCGTATTCGCCTAAACTGAAACCGGCGCAGGCCGCGGGCAGAATGCCTTTTTCTTCAAGAAAACGATACGCCGCCAGATTCGCAAGGGTAATCGCGGGCTGGGAAATATCGCTCCGCTTAAGCGTCTCGGCGTCAGAGTTTTTTAAAAGAGCTTCCATGTCCTTGCCGCAAATATTCGATGCCGTATCAAAAAGTTTCCGCGCCGATTCGCTCGCCGCAAGCAGATCAAGCGCCATGCCGGGGTATTGGGCTCCCTGACCGGGAAACAAAAACGCATACTTATTTACCATACAATTAAATTCCCCCCATACGTTAATCCCGCTCCAAAACCCAAGGTCATGATGACATCTCCCCGTTTCAGTTCGCCTCTCCGGTTGAGCTCATCCAGGGCAATCGGAATAGAAGCGGCCGAAGTATTGGCGTATTCTTCAATATTGAGGAAGAACTTATCTTCGGGAATATGAAGGCGCCGGGCCGCGGCCTGAACAATTCTGGCATTCGCCTGATGAGGGATAATCCGGCTGAGATCATCAATCGTAATCCCTTCTTCGCGGAGCATATCTTCTATCGTTTTTGTAAGAACCCTTACAGCAAAATTATAAACCGCCTGCCCGTTCATTTCCAGACATGGAGGCATATCAAGCACTTCTCCTTTTTTAAAAGGATCTTTCGTGCCGCCTTTCCGCATAAGGAGATGTTCCGTTCCCGTTCCGTCCGCCGCTAAAATGCTTCTCATGATGCCGCGCCGGGCAGGGCCTTCGGACGGCGCATCGGTCTTTTCAATCACCACAGCGCCGGCCCCGTCGCCAAAGAGGACACAGGTACTCCGGTCTTCCCAATTCACGATTTTAGAAAGCACTTCCGATCCTATAACCAAAGCCCTCTTCCGATTCTTATTCGCCGATAAAAGAGCCGCCGCTGTTTCAAGGCCGTACACAAAAGCGGTACAGCCGGCGCTGACATCAAAGGCTCCGGCATTTACGGCTCCCAGTTTTCCCTGCACAATACAGGCCGTCGATGGAAACCCAATAAAATCCGATGTGGCCGTTCCCAATACAATGATATCAAGGCTTTCTACTACGGATTCAATACTCTCGCCGCTTTTTTCCGCCGCCATAGCAATAGCGTGTTTCGCCGCTTCCAGCGCTAAATCGCTCGACGCCGTGTTTTCATCCGCAATATGCCTTGCCCCGATTCCCGTATGGGAACGAATCCATTCATCATTGGTCTCTATCGATTTCTGCTTTGCCAGTTCATCGTTTGTAATTCTTGTTGACGGAACAGCGCTCCCTGTTCCTATCACTTCAACCGCCATAGTCTCGCCTTTCACGACAAAACTACGATATTTTGTCATGATTAAGTTATATTACAAATTCATCGAATTTGTCAAGTAAAAAACAACATAGTAAAAATATCGATTCCGGGACCGGATGGCCCCGGAAAGGGGAAATGATAATTGAGATTACACAGAATCACGCTTGATTTTTTTCGTGGTGGTCATCTCCATTGCTTTATCAAGAATAGTGATTTTTTCAATACGTTGGTAAGGAAGCAGTCTTTGATTAACTTCCGAAACGATTGTATCGATTCTCGCCTTTACCGTTTCTTTGGAAGCAGGGCTGCCCTCCGCGTCTTTGAACGCTTCCGGATCGGGATATACGAGAACTTCAATTCCTTCGGATTTTGTTTTTTTATCGATTATGAAGCCCCGTACCAGCACTTGATCGATCTCAAGGAATAACTGGAACTCGTTTTCAATTTCTTCGGGATAAACGTTTTTACCGCCGTTCGTAACAATCATATTTTTTGCCCGGCCGGTCAGGTAAAGATAGTTGTCGCCGTCGATGTAGCCCAAATCCCCGGTTTTAAGATAGCCGTCTTCGGTAAAGGCTTCCCTGGTTTCTTCGGGAAGCTCAAAATATCCCTGCATTACCATAGGACCCTTGAGGATGATTTCGCCGATTCCCCGTTCATCGGGATCAAGAATCTTCATATCGGTTTGAGGCACAATCTTTCCGACGCTGGTTTCCCGGTAATCTTCTATAGGATTAAGGGTGATGATGGGAGATGTTTCCGTAAGTCCGTAGCCTTGAATAAAGTCAATGCCAAGCTGATTGTATTTTTTGAACACACTCGGCGCGAGGGGACCGCCTCCGCAGATACAAACCCTTAATGTCGTCAATGACGCTTTATCCAAAACACTCTTGAACATCTTTTTGCCGGGATTTACTTTGAAGATTTTTTTCACGGCGCCGGAAATCACCATTAAAAAGCTCAAAATACCGTACACTATCGGGCCTTTTGCCTTAATTCCCTTGATAATTCCCGCCAAAACCTTGTTGAAAAGAACCGGCACGCCCAAAAGCATCGTGATTTTTGCCTGTTTTAGGTCTTTCAGGATGGCCGCGGTTACCATTCTTTTGCCGAAAACCACTTCGGCCCCGACAGAAATGGCCTCAATAAAGACCGCAAGCATGGTATACGAATGATGAATAGGCAGAAGCGCGTAAAAAACATCGGTGTGATAAATATCCAGGTTGGATTGGGCGATGTAACAATCGGCAACCAGATTTTGATGGGTCAGCATAACGCCTTTAGGCGTTCCCGTGGTTCCCGACGTGAAGAGGATTGCCGCTAAATCTGTTTCCACCGCCTGTTCTATTGCGTCTCCAGATGTGTCAGGGCCGTCCAGATCATAAATATAATCCCCCGTTCCTTTTTTAAGAGAAACCAAATCCGTAATAAAAGGAGATTTCGCGTAATATTCGTGCTTTTCTTCGTCGGTAAAGAGCATGGAAACTCTGGCGGTTTTCAGCAATAAATCGATTTCTTCCAGTTTTAACTGTTGATCGATAGGAACAACCACCGCGCCCGCAAACAAAATTCCCAAATAGGCAACAGTCCATTCAGGCAGGTTCTTGCTGCTCAATCCGATATGATCGCCTTTTTTCACTCCCTTGCTGTGGAGCCAGCGGGCAAGGGCTTCGACCTTCTTCAAAGCCTCGTTATACGTCAAACTGATTCTTTCCGGGTCGTAAATCGTAAAACAAGGCCGTTCCCCGTACCGGTCAACCGAAATTCTAAACATTTCTGGCAAAGTCGGCCAAAGACCGTTGAACATTTTCCCTCTGTATGCGTCTAAAAATGCCCAAGGGTGGCGGATTTTAAGCATGACTGCACCTCTTTTCATTATGTGATAAATTTCTGGTCATTAAAAATGACAAAATCCAACTTTTCGTGTAATTAGACACTGGAGAATAAAAAAAGTTGCAGAATGATGAGAAAAAATCGTTACACAGAGGTATTGCCGCCGCTTACACAGAGGAAACTGGATTTATCCCTTCAAAAGTGTTAGATTAGTCTGCAAGGAGTTTTCATGTATAAGCCGTTTTTTCTCGTAAGTGCTGCTTTAAGCCTTCTTTTTGTTTCCTGTTCGGCCCGCATATCGGGGAATGTATATGAAAACGGATCGGCGGATGTGTATATACAAACTTCTTTGGAACCCAGGACAGCCGCCCTTTTGCAGTCTTTTTCCCGGAATCAAGGAAGTTTTTCTATCGATAGTGCCGCTATCGGAACATCTGCGGCAGCCGCTCCCGGAATAGCTTCCGCGCAATTCAAAAATATCGGCGCATCCGCGATTGACGGATCAATCAAAATCAGCAACATTGATGATTTTCTGCTGACGGAAGAATCACGTTCTAATGCTTACCGTTTTGTAAGCTATACCCGAAGCACCGGCGAAGGATCCTTGTCTATCAATCTTGATCTTACGAAAGGGCCGCTCATCATCAGTCTTTTTTCTTCAGATGTAGCGGACTATCTTTCCGCGATTATGGCGCCTTTGGCTACCGGAGAAGTATTAAGCGCCGCGGATTATCTCGATTTGGTTACTTCGGTGTATGGCGGCAATGTATCAAATGAAATAAAAAACGCACTTGTAAGCATCAGCCTTACTATGCCCGGAGCGGTAAAAAGTGTAAAAGGCGGAACCTTCACGGGCAATCAGGCGAATTTTTCCGTGCCATTGACGGATTTACTCGTATTGGAAAAACCGGTTTCGTATGAAATTGTATGGAGTAATCCGTAATTACGGCGTTTATTCCCAGTAAGCGGCCGACATTTCCTTGAATAAGGCCTGAGCGGCTATGCCTGATTTTTTCTCTTTAGGAGGAAAGGTCTTATCGAAATTTTCAGCCGCTTCCGGATCAATAATATAAACGGGACTTTCAAGAAAGATTCCTGAGACATTTTCAAGGCTTCCCTTTTCCAGCTCAAAAATCTGCATCGCTTTGGGGTACCGGCCGTCAATATTAGAAATGTTATATCTAACACAGGATTCAAAACCAAAACGGCGGTAATATGACGGAAAACCATAAATGACGACAACTTTGTGTCCGAGTTTGCGGGCTTCATCAAAAGACCGTTCAATTAACGCGGAACCGATTCCCTGTTTCTGCAATTCCGGCAAAACAGAAATCGGGCCAAAAGTGATGACGGGAAATTCATTGCCATCGGTTTGTTTTATCACCGATTTTGTATACATGATATTGCCTACGATCTTATCATCCAGACCGGCAACAAAATCGAGTTCGGGAATGAAATCGCGGGAATATCTCATGATGTGAACAAGATAATGTTCATCGCAGCCGGGGACATGATGATTCCAAAACGCTTCGCGGGTTACTTCTTCAACCTCGCGGTAATCGGCAGGTTCTTCGGGACGGATAACAAGCATGACGAATACCCCCACACAAACAGTAAACAATGATCAATCAGCAATGATCAGTTAACAAAGCCAAGATGTATCTTTCTTTGCTAACTGTTCCCTGCTGCATTGCTAACTATTTACCCGTTCCACATACTCGTTTGTTTCAGTGTTGACGAGGATCTTTTCATCCTGCTTGATAAAGAGCGGAACGCGGACGGTAAGACCGGTTTCGGTAACGATGGGCTTTGTGGCGCCGGAAACCGTATCGCCTTTCACATAGTTTTCGCTTTCGGCTACCGTAAAGACAACTTTATACGGAATCTTAATATCGATGACTTTTTCTTCCCAAATCGTTAGTTCGTAGGAGGATCCTTCCTGAAGATAATATTTTTTATCTTCCATGTCGGAAATGGCTACTTCGTATTGATCGAAGGTTTCACTGTCCATAAAATGATAATTATCCTGATCGGCATATTGATACTGACAATTGCGCACATCGACCACGGCATCTTCTACTTCCGTCTGAGTCTGAATCGTCTGGCTGAGCACTGATCCGTCTTTAATACTTTTCATTTTAACCCGGGCAAAAGCGGCTCCCTTTCCGGGATTAACAAATTCACGCTCCACCACAATGTAAGGCTGGCCTTTCTGGAGCAGACAGGTTCCTTTGGCGATATCTCCGCCTCTTATCATGATTTCCTCTCTTTCACATCTAAGAATGGTTCATTATATGCTATTTACCAGGTTTTCGTCTAGAAATATGGACCAAATCCGGGGCTTATATTTCCAGCAATTTCCCGTAGGCTTCAAGCGCGCTGTCGCCGGATGTCCCTGAAAGCACTTTCTTTGTGAGGATTTTTCCGAGCTGAACGCCTTCCTGATCAAAACTATTGAGGTTCCAGATTAAGCCTTGAAACATCACTTTGTTTTCAAAATGAGCCAAAAGGGAACCCAAGGCTTCGGGAGTAAGTTTTTTGCCGAAAATCAAACTGGACGGCCGGCCGCCCGGAAATTCCTTGTTTTTGTTCGCGTCATCCTGACCTTTGGCAAAGGCCGCAATCTGGGCGATGAGGTTTGCCTTCAATTTCGTCTCGCTGGAGCTTCCGTCCACTTCAACATCATCATCCCGCTGGCTTTCGGTAAAGCCGATAAATTGCAGCGGGATAATATCGGTTCCCTGATGCAAAAGCTGATAAAAAGAATGCTGGCCGTTGGTTCCGGGTTCACCGAAAACAACAGGTCCCGTGGCATACGCAACCGCTTCGCCGCGGCGGTTCACGCGCTTGCCGTTGGATTCCATATCAAGCTGCTGAAGATGAGCCGGAAAGCGGGACAAAGCCTGACTGTAAGGAAGCACCGCGGTTGAAGGATATAGCAAAACGTTCCTTTCCCAAACGCCGATGAGGGCGTCGAGCAGGGCGGCATTTTTCCGGACATCGCTTTCTAGTGCAAGCATATCGGCTTCATGCGCGCCTTTAAGGAAGGCGGCAAAAGTTTCTTTGCCGAAAGCGAGAGACAATACCACTCCGCCCACAGCGGATGTAGAAGAATAGCGCCCGCCGATAAAATCATCAATATAAAACGAATCGAGATACTGAGGATTATTCGCGAGAGGGCTGGTTTCGCTTGTAACAGCCGCGATATGCCTGCTTGCGTCGAGACCGGCTTTTTGGAGTTTCGCTTTTACGAACAGTTCGTTCGCCAGCGTTTCCTGCGTGGTCCCGCTTTTTGATACCAAAATAAAAAGCGTTTCGGGAAGATTTACCTCTGAAATGACCGCCGCGCCGTCGTCGGGGTCTACGTTGGAAATAAATATCGCGCCGAGCTTTTTACAGCCTTCCTTTTCCGCCCAATTTTCCAGCGCAAGATACATAGCCCGCGGCCCCAAATCCGAACCGCCGATACCGATTTGTACCACCGTGGTAAATTGCTTTCCGGTACTGCCTTTTAATTCTCCGCGGTGAACCTTGTCCGCAAACGCGGAAAATCGTGCCAATTCTCCGGCATAAAATTTCCCAAGGTCTTTTCCATCGTGCATAACCGGATTTCCCGACTGTCCCCGCAAAAGATGATGCAGTACCTTCCTGTTTTCACCGGGATTCATGGTCTCGCCGTTAAGAATCATGTTATATTTCGCGATCAATTCCGTTTCATCGGCGAGAGCCTGGAACAATTCCAGAACGCCGTCGTTTACCGGTTTTGCGGCCCAGGAATATTGCAGACCGCCCGCCATCATCGTTTTGCATGATTCTACCCGCTTGCCGTCAAGAACGCGCCTAAAATCGAAATTCTTTCCTTCCGGCGCAAGCGACAACAGTTTTTTATACGCTGATATTGTATCAAGATTATTGAAATTCATAAAAACTCCCTTATTACCAATAATAATGCATGATTGAACTAATCTTCCAGTTCGGGAATATTTTCTTTCATAAGGGACATAAAATCGTCTCCGGTGAGGCCTTCACGGAGGCAGACAAAAACGGTGTTGTCACGGCCGGCAATGGTACCGAGGACTTCATCGAAGCCGAAATTATCGACCGCCAAAGCAACCGAATCGGAATGGCCGGAATAGGTTCTGATCACGACCATGCTTCCGGAACTTTCTATCGAAATATAACCCCGTAAAAAATCGTGGATATAGGTTTTTTCAGCTTCCCGCTGTTCATCATCGCCGGGGAGGGAATAGACATAGCCGTTATGACCGTCGGAAATTTTTCCCACTTTTAAGAGCTTTAAATCCCGAGAAAGCGTTGCCTGGGTTACCAGAAAACCTTCTTTTTGCAGATGAACCAGAAGCGTTTCCTGGGATTCTATACGGTACGTCTTTATCAATTTTCGGACCGCTTTTAGGCGCGCCAAGCGTTCTTTCACACATCACTCCGTTTTGCTTTTCACCGCAAAAAGTTGAATAGAATGAATATTTATTCCTACTATCTGCATAAAGATATAATGTCATCTTAATTTTTTCAAGCTCATTTTTAATAAAGCAATCATTTTTACCTTGATAAATGATATAATTTATTATGGGAGTTTGATCCAAAGTTAAAAAATACCGATAATGTAATCGTAGAAGTTTTTTTCATGCTGCTTTGTGTATGCTGGGAATATCTTTTACCTTATGGAGATGCTTGGATGGATGATAATCAAGATTCTTTTCAAAACATGGAAACAAAAACGGAAATAGAAACGGAATCGAGTCCGGCTCAGAAATCCACCTTGTTTGGGCTGCATGAAAACGATGGAACACTGACCATCAGTTATGATGAAAACAGCATGGAAGCCCGCGGCGATTTTTTTCCTCCTATCGGAGACGGGGATCCGCTGACACATGATTTTGTATCGAACGCTCTGCTAAAGTTTAACATAAAATACGGTGTGATTTGGGAAAATATCGAAAATGCATTGTCATCAATAGGAAAAAACAGGAAACCGGTAAAAGAGGTCCTCATTGCTCAGGGAGAAAAAGCGATTCCCGATGTTCCGGCTTATTTTCAGCTTGATAAAACATTGATGAATCCGGGATTCCCCGGCCTCGATGTTCCCCGCATAGATTACAAAGCCATATCGCCTTTTATCATGGTAAAAAAAGATCAGATTTTAGCGGTACAGCAAAAAGCGGTCGAGGGCAGGGATGGGAAAAACATCCACGGCGACCCCATCCCCAAGGGTTTATTGAACATACAGGGAGTTTCCGGGGAAAAGAATGTCCGCACCGAAGATGACAAAATAGTTTCAAATATCGACGGACGCCTGATACATAACAACGGAATTCTTAGTGTCGATGAAGTTCTCGTGATTAAGGGAAATGTAGGGTACGCCACAGGGCATATCTCCTTTCCGGGCGATATTGTTATTGAAGGTTTTGTTGCCGAGGGGTTTAAAGTTATTTCCGGCGGATCGATTATGACGAAAGAAACATTGGATGCTACGGAAGTTATCGCGAAAAAAGATATAATCGTGCACGGAGGCATTATCGGCCACGGAAGAGCTCTTTTAAAAGCCGGCGGCAGCATAAAAGCAAAGTTTGTACGCAACTGCCGGCTGGCTGCGCGGAACGAAATCAATATAGATTCGGAAATTATAAGTTCCAGTGTTTTTACGCTTCAAAGTCTTTTCATGGGGGATAAGGGCAGTATTGTAGGAGGAGAGATTTACGCGGTTCACGGAATCAAAACCGCGTTTATAGGGAAAAGAGGGGGAAAATCTACCAAAATACATTGCGGCATCGATTTTACGATTCAGCAGGAATTGGAAAAATTGAATTATAAGCTGCGCATTATTAACGGAAAACAGCAAAAATTAAAAGATATTATAGAGTCTTCTCCGCACGCTTCTTTAGCGGATCAAAAAATCGAAGAACTATCCGCCAGATTAAAAGATGAACTTGAAAAAATTCAGGCTCATATCATCGAACTCTTAGCGAAACTCAATGCCGACGAACAAGCCTCAGTCGAAGTAAAAGGCGAAATTACCCCCGGAACCGTCATACAGATTTGTGATATCGCTTTGTATGTTGAAAGTACAATCAAAAAAGCAAAAATCACACTTTCAAAAGAACAAGGAAAATTGATTACGGGCCCTCTGACATAATACGCTTTAGACTTCTACCGGTTCGACAAAATATCCGCCATCAATGATTTCTTGTAATCTTTCAGATAGTCTTTCCGTAAAAAACTCTTCCGAAGATAATTTTAACGATTCAACAGACCACCATTTGCCTTCTTTTGTGAGGCCCCTTTCAATGCTGTCCATATATTCAAACGTTATCGCTGCGTTATTTGTTCTCACTAAATAGTATCTTTCTTCCGACAGTATTTGCTCGCCATTTTTCATTGTAAAAGGTTTGTTTCTAAACCATATCCACTGCCCTATATCTATGTCAGTCAGACCCGTTTCCTCAAATAATTCACGCCTTAAACCGCTTTCAAAATCCTCGTCCTCGTTAAGTCCGCCTCCAGGAGTTACCCATAACGTTTTTTCCCCCTGCATAAAAGAAAAATGGAATTTGAAAAGAAATATCTCATTATTTTGATTTAGCATAACTGCCCGTGCACTTTTTCTAATCTTCAATTATGTCATCTCCATCCAACCACGCAAAATACAAAAACCCGATTGCACTTGCCCAGAGCAATCGTACTTAATGATTTTACCACGCTTTCACAAATTGGGAAATCCCGAAAGTAAGCGATGGTATAAAACGAAGTGCGCGGCGGCAGTTTGTTTATTTTGCGTAGTTAACCAAGTCCATACCGGGCTTAATGTTTCTTTCAATACCGGTTAACGTATAACCCATTTTCTCATAAAGGTGACATAATACATCTTCTTGCTTTATGGTGTCTAAAACCCATTTTTTGGCCTCATGATAATAAGATTCTGCTTGTTTTATTGCCTTCTGCGCATAACCTTTTCTTTGAAATTCCGGCAGGATAAACATCTGTGAAAGCCTGAATGTACCATCATCAATGCGTTGGATGCGGATATATCCTATATTCTTATCACCCAATGCAATAAAGAAATGATCAACATTAGAGGCTGTTGCAAAACT
>DBDH01000006.1:0-6646 GCA_002293455.1 Treponema sp. UBA937 | reverse complement strand
GAGTTTTGCAACAAGCTCATTATTAAGGGAAAATCTCTGTCTCACCTTTTCCAATGTTTCCGCTCCAGGATTTGTTTCAACATCATTATACTTATCCAAAAGAGCCTTAAATCCCAATATCTGCATTTCGTGAATTTCCGCGCTATTGTTTATATCCGCTTTAATCAACTGTATTTCCACATCACATCCCTTCTCAGTACATAAAAACCTGCTTGTTCAACTGTTGCATTTCCGGTCACACTCCCGCTCTATTTCTCCTCATCAAATCAAGTGTCGTCTGAACCGTTTTGGGAGCATAAGCCTTCAAGGGAAGAACCCGTTCATGAATGGCGTCGATAATCCAATCCACTTGGGGGAAATAAAGCTGTTCCATTTCCGCCGCGGGAGTAATCCAGTTGCGGCTTCCGACGACCGTTACCGGAGCGTCAAGGTAATCAAAGGCGAAGGTTCCGATGTTGCTTGCGATATTGTGCAGGAAGGAGCCGCGTTCAGCGGCATCGCTGACGAGGACGAGTCTGCCGGTTTTTTTCACTGATTCGATGATTTTATCGTAGTTAAGCGGATTGATAAAACGGATGTCGATGATTTCCGCAGAAAGGCCGTGTTGTTTTTCCAGAATGTCCGCGGCTTCCGTTGCCTTGTAGAGAGTCGCTCCCAAAGAAGCAATCGTGATGTCCTTCCCCGGCCGTCTGACAGCCGGTTCACCTTCGGGGATTTCATAGTATCCTTCGGGAACGCCGCCCTTCTCAAACTGTTCGGTCATATCATACAGTAACTGGCTTTCAAAGAACACAACGGGATCGGTGCCGCGGAGGGCCATGTTGAGCATAGCCTTAGCGTCGAATGGCGTTGCGGGGAAATAAGCCTTGAGCCCCGGAATATGCGCAACCATCGCCGACCAGTCTTGACTGTGCTGCGCGCCGTATTTGTTGCCCACCGAAACCCGGATCGTCAGCGGCATTTTAAGAAGCCCGGCGGACATGGACTGCCATTTTGAAGCCTGATTGAAAATCTCGTCTCCGGCGCGTCCCATAAAATCGCAGTACATGAGTTCCACTACCGCGCGCCCGCCGGAAAGCGCGTAACCGACGCCCGCGCCGACAATAGCCGCTTCAGAAATGGGACTATTGAAAAGCCGGTGATAAGGCAGCAGTTCCGTAAGTCCGCGGTATACCGCAAAGGCTCCGCCCCAGTCGCGGTTTTCTTCACCCCAAGCCGCCATAGTAGGGTCAATCGTATAACGATGGGCCATCGCTTCAAAAAGCGCGTCCCGGTACAGGAAGGCCTTGTTCTTCGATACAGCTTTTCCGTCCGCGTCAAAGCCGTATCTGGCCTTGCCCGCCAAAGACTTAACACGGGGATTTTCCGCCAAAGGCTGGGAAAGTTCAGGTTCTCTGTCATCAAACTTTTCGACTTTGCCGTTGGAGAACATCACCGATTCGATAAAAGCTCCGCCCAGGCGGGGGGAAAGAGTATCATCAACCGCTAAAGTGACGACGCCGCGCAGCTTGGTTTTGATCTCGTCGCGCAATGTATCAAGCTCATCTTGTTTCGCGATACCGTTGCTCGTAAGATACTTTCCGTATTCTTCGATAGAGTCCGCTTCCTGCCAAAGTTTGATTTCTTCGGGAGTGCGGTAACTCGAAGCGTCGGAGGGAGAATGTCCGGAGATTCGATAGGTAACGGTGTCCATGAGGACGGGACCTTTGCCTTCGAGGAGGATGGCTTTCTTGCGGGCAATGGCGTCTGCTACGGCGAGAGGATTGTAACCATCGACCCGTTCGGAATGCATGTTTTCAGCGTTTACCCCGGCGCCGACCCTGGCGACATATTTGTATCCCATAGTCTCGCCGTTGGTCTGACCGCCCATGCCGTAGAAATTATTGAAGAAATTGAACAGTACGGGCGGAGCGCCTCCCGCATCTTTTTCCCAAAGTTCCCGGTACTGGTCCATTGCGGAGAACATCATCGCTTCCCAAACCGGGCCGCATCCCATAGAAGCATCCCCGATGTTAGCGATAACGATTCCAGGTTTTCTGTTCACGCGTTTGTACAACGCGGAGCCGGCCGCGATATCGGCGGAACCGCCTACAATGGCATTGTTCGGCATCGACCCAAAAGGCGTGAAGAAAGCGTGCATTGATCCGCCCAGCCCGCGGTTGAACCCGGCCTTTCTCGCGAAGATTTCCGCCAGCGTTCCGTAGAGGACAAAGTTTTCCGCGAGGTCTTTTATGTTTTTATAGGGAATCTTTTCGGCCAAGCCCATAGTTTCCCCATCGAGAAAATTCTTCATGATGGATTCAAGCTGTTTTTCATCGAGCTGCCAAACCGCGGAAAAACATTTTGAAAGAATTTCCCCGTGACTTCGATGGCTTCCGAAAAGATAATCATCGGTAGAGAGATTCAAGCTCTGCCCGACCGACGAAGCTTCCTGCCCCATGGAAAGATGCGCCGGCCCTTTATGATTGTACTCGATGCCTTCCCAGGCCCCCTGGGTTTTAAAGGTATTAAGCATCAATTCAAATTCGCGGATAAGCGCCATGTCGTACCAAACCCGCTTGAGCCGGTCTTCGCCGTAGAGGGCGCTTTCTTTTTTTATATCGGCCTTGTATTGATTGACCGGTATGTCCTTGATTTTAAGCGTTCCCGATTTCCTTGCTTCTTTCGGATCCACAGTGATTGATTTAGGCATTGTTCTGTTCTCCTTTTCTTAATCGATTAGTTTACAATTCCCAGACGGCATCCCGAATCAGTTCGCAAACTGTGGGATGAGGGAAGATCAATTGTTTCACATCTTCTATACGAAGTTCCTGTTCGATGAGAGCCGCTCCTCCCCAGATAAACTCCGAAGCATAGGCTCCAACGGCATGAATACCGAGGATCACCCTGGACTCCGCGCCGGCGATAACCTTTACCGCGCCTTGTCCCGCGAAAGTATTTTCCGCGGCAAACCTGCCGGAACGCCTCATGGGAAGCGACGCTTTTACCACGGCAATTCCTTTCGCCGCTGCTTCCTGCTCTGTCATGCCGACACCCGCGGCCTCGGTGATTCCGTAAACCGCCCAGGGGACAGCATTGTAGCGCATTCTGTTTGAGTTATAAGTTCCATCTGTCGTTGATAATATATCCGCGACGGCAACTTCAGCCATTCGATACGCTGAGTGCGCCAAAAGGCTTTTCCCGGTCACATCCCCGGCCGCCCATATAAAGGGAATATTGGTCCGCATCCGGTCATCAACATTCACGCCTTTTCCGTTTGTATCAATGCCCGCGGCTTCCGCTCCCCACGTATCCAGCACCGGCCTCCTGCCGACAGCCATCAAAACCAGGTCTGATTGAACATTCTCGTTTTTGCCGTCTTTTGTTGTATAATACACTGATGCGCCGTCAATTTTTTCGACTTTGCATCCCAGCTTAAAATCCACCGCTTTCATGGCCCGCCTTAAAAGCGACGCCTGTTCCTTGTCCATGAAGGGGACAATTTCGTCCATCATCTCGATGACAGTAACTTGAGAGCCAAGTGAAGAAAAGAGTCCCGCGAATTCCACGCCGATTACACCGCCGCCGATTACACAGAGGCGAGCGGGAATCGTCTTTGCGGAAAGAAGCCCGGTCGAATCAACAACAAGCGGATTCTCTTTCGTTCCGGGGATGGGCGGCATAGCAGGCGCGGAACCGGTGCTTACAAGAAGATTTTTGTATTCATGCTCCTCTGTGCCGCCGTCAGCCTTTTTTACAAGCACTTTTCCCGGCATACCGCCTTTAGGAGCGCTAAGAATCTCTCCCCTGCCGGACGCGGCATCCACTCCATATTGTTTCATCATAGCGCCGATGCCAGCGCAGAGTTTTTCTACGACTTCGTTCTTCCAGTTCTGCATAACAGCCCAGTCAAACGTAACGTCCTGCACTTTTATGCCGTATTTTCCGGCTTCTTTTGCGTGAACATATTGTTTTGCCGAGTTGAGCAGTGTTTTTGTGGGAATGCAGCCTACATTCAAACAAGTGCCTCCCAAGTGCCGTTCTTCTATTAATAAGACCTTTTTCTTTTCATGACTCAAGCGTTCAGCCGCCAAATACCCTCCGGGGCCGCCGCCTATAATCGCAGCATCGTATATCATTTCTTTCCTCCTTCAGCCTTAGAATGCCAGCCAAAGATCGATGTTTGCTATCGTATCCGCAAGGCCTTTAAGGAACCTGGCAGCCGGAGCTCCGTCAACAACCTGATGGTTAATCGTTAAGCTGAATCCGATGTGGGGTTCAAAAACAACTTCTCCGTTTTTGGATACAGGTTTTAACTCAATATTGCAAACGCCAAGGATACCGACTTCGGGAGCGTTCAAAACAGGAGTAAAACTTCTGATGCCGAGTCCTCCCAGGTTGGTCACCGTAAAGGTTGAACCGCCGAGTTCGTCGGGAGTGATTCCGCCGCCCTGACAGGCCGCGGCAAGCCGTTTCGCTTCGGCGGAAATCTGTGCCAGAGACAGCAGGTTTGCGTTGCGGATTACAGGAACCATAAGCCCGCGCGGGGTATCCACTGCCATTCCGAGATGAACCCGCTCAAAAGTTTTGAGTATATCTCCGGTTTTATGGGCATTCATGAAAGAGAAGCGGGGAAGAGTCCGGGAAACCGCAAAAAGAATCAAATCATTGATGCTGATTTTAGACAAACCGAGGCTTTCATCGGAAGCCTTGAGCCTTGCCCGGTACTGTTCAAGTTTTACCGCACCTGCGTCCATGTTCAGCGTGAACTGGGCGCTTTCCGCAAGGGACTGGCTCATCCGGTCGGAAATGAGCTTGCGGATTCCCTTGATCGGCGTTTCGGTGACCGCCCCTTCGCCGGAAACCGCAGACATCGAAGATGCCGCCTCTGTGTACACAGAGGTGCTTGCCGCGGACATATCGCCCAAAGTAACGCGGCCGCCGATGCCGGAACCGGCAGAGGGCAGCTTTGCCCCGCCCGCGGCAGAGGCTTTCGCGGCGGCGGTCATTCCGGGCCTATCGCCAAGAGCGGCCTGCACATCTCTTTCTATAACGCGTCCTTCTGGCCCTGAACCCGGAATGCCTTCCAACGAAAGCCCTTCATGTTTCGCCAAATTCTTTGCTCTGGGAGATGCAGCGCCACTGCTTGCCGTGCCGTTTCCTTCCGCGGAAACAGCGCTTGATGCCGCTTCTTTCGCCGCTGGGGCAGTCTGTACCGCCGGGCTTTCCGGCACAGCCTGAGCCTGGGGCGCGGACTTCCCGGCTTTTTCCAGAGCGGCCGCCCAATCTTCTCCCGGATCGCCGATTACGGCAATGGGATCCAGAACGGGAACATCATCCCCGGAAGCGCAAAGCAATTTTAAAACGGTGCCCTTCTCCCCCGCGGGAATTTCAAAAGCCGCTTTATCGGTTTCCACCGTACAAACCGTGGTTTCGGTATCCACCGCGTCACCTTCTTTAACGCTCCATTCCTGCAAAACGCAGGATTCCACCGTATTACCCTGACGGGGCATAATCAATACAAAGGCCATTAGCGCATCTCCTTTATCTTTTAAACTTTATATGTCTACCTTTTGAACCCGGATTCCGGCATCAGTTAAATCGCGCAGAGCTTCGCCGGCGAGTCCCGCGTCCGTAAGAATCAAGTCCATATCGGAAAGAGGCAAAACTCCGGAAAAGCCTGTTTTTCCGTATTTGCTGGAATCGGCCACAAGGATGGTGCTTTCGGAATGCTGCTTCATCATCTTAACAATCTCGGCGCCTTCCATGATGTGAGTGGTAATTCCGCGTTCCAGAGTAAATCCGTCGGTTCCCACAAAGGCAATCCGCACATTGAGCCTGTCCAAGGTTTGAAGGGCGATAGGCCCCACCATTGATTCGGTAGGCCGCCGGAATTCGCCTCCGGTCATCGTGATCTGTAAGTTTGGATTCATGCGGGCATAGGAAAACACCAAAGTTGAATTGGTGACTACATGAACATCGCGTTTGCCCGCGAGATATTTCGCAATCAGGGCGGTTGTTGTCCCCGCTTCGATCATAATCGCGTCGCCGTCCTGAACCAGCTCCGCCGCGGCCCTGGCAATAGCGTTTTTTTCTTCAACATGAATTTTCTGACGCTCAAGAATATCCTGATGCATACTCGGAGCCGCGCCGCCCCTGATCCGGTTAATCCAGCCCTTAAGTTCCAGGTTTTTAAGATCATTCCGTATCGTAACCTCGGACAATCCCATATCCTTCGCAAGATCGGCAACCATCACTGAGCCGTCAGCGGAAAGCTTATTGAGAATGATTTTTTCTCTTTCGTTTAGATCGGATACCATTTTTGATTTCCTTTCAAATCTCTTTCGGTTCTCTTTTGATTATATTGTATAACGAAAAAGAATGCAAGGCATATTTTCAGCAATGTAAAGTCTAGGATATTCTTGTAAAACAAAAGAATTTCAGTTTCTCATAAAAGGTTCAAAACTATATACCGGTCGGTAAGTTAAACGATTAAACTACAGACCGGTCGGTATATAATAAGCATTTCAGCTGATCCCGGATTCAAGAGCGAAGAGCGACAAAAACCTCATAGAATAATTCCGATGCGATTTTCGATACTGCCTTTTTCCCAACTATGATAGGGATTACAGAAAAATGATTGCGTGTTCAAAAGAGCATTTGTTTC
>DBDH01000056.1:3093-6670 GCA_002293455.1 Treponema sp. UBA937 | reverse complement strand
AAAAAAAGCTATCAAATGAGGCTGTTGCAAAACTCCAGATTTTGCAACAGCAACCTTTAAAAAATGCATGTTTCGCAGCCTTTAGGCGAGAAAATGCAGGAGCTTGGGCAAAACTAACCGAGTTTTGCAACAAGCTCACGTTTTTAATGAACTTATTATTACACAGAGGAACATGATAAATTGATATGAGATCAAATTCACCAAAAGTCATATAATAGTCATAAATAAGTCACATAAAATCATAAAAAAGTGTCAAATAGTTGACTTTTATACTCATATGGAATAAATTTGATGTGAAGGAGATGTAGTATGCAGATAGAGGACATACGTGTAACCGTCAGGGTTAATCGAGAGCTCAAGGAACGCGCGGAAATCCTTTTCAGTTATTTGGGGCTCAATATGTCAAACGCGATTAATATTTTCCTGCGTAAAGCGGTTGATGAAAGAGGCATCCCTTTTCCCGTAAAAGCCGATAGTTCGGGATTCGGCGGCTTGAGCGCGGGTGAAGTTACGTCGGCGTTCACGCTTGCGGTAAATCAGGAGATTGCGCAGAAACAGCAAAAAGGTCTGCCTGTGGCCCGGTACGACACAGCATCGGGGCGGGCTTACCTGGAAAACGCCGACGGCACGCGGGAATATGTCTAGGCCGATAGTTCTGGTTTTTGCGGGACCGAACGGTTCCGGTAAAAGCACCATCGTTAAGCAGGTGCCGATTTGCGGTGCGTATATTAATGCCGATGACCTCAAAAAAGAATACTATCTTTCTGATTTGGAAGCGGCTCAAAAAGCGGAAGCGCTGAGGAATAAACTTGTTGATGGAAAAGCCGATTTCACTTTTGAGACAGTCTTATCCACAGAAAGGAATTTACTTTTGCTGCAAAAGGCAAAGAAGAACGGTTATGAAATTCAATGTATCTATATTCTGACTTGCAGCGCGGACATTAATGTTGCGCGGGTAAAAGGGAGAGTTCAGGAAGGCGGTCATGATGTGCCGGAAGATAAAATCCGCAGCCGATATGCCAAAGCGCTGAAACTCTTGCCCCGGCTAATCAATGAATGTGATAAAATACTCATCTATGATAATTCTGTAATGCCGCAGCTTATCTTCCAAAAAGACGAAAGCGGAGAAAAATATTTACCAACAGCTATTTGGCCTTTGGAAAAATTGAAGGGTCTTTTGAGATGCTGACAAGGAAAAACACGGCTTTTTCCTTGTTCATAAATCTGCCCTTTCCGCTTCTTATCTTTTTGTTTTTGCTTTGTACACTTTGCAAAAATCGTCAATATATTCGTTTATGAGCTGTTCCGTTTCAATTCCTTCGGCGAACATTTTATCTTCACGGTAATCGATTAAAGAATGCATGGTCATTGCAAAAGAAAGAGAAGCCATATCGGTGTTGGGAAAATCCATCACCTTATGAATTTGCATAGCATAGAATAATTGTTTTACAGCGAGTATCATTTTTTCTGTTTCTGTAATCATAATTTTTGTGGCTTCTTTGTTGAACACCCGCTCGGAATAAATAAATTTGTAGAACGTTTTCAGCCTTTCATCACTGTATATTGCTTTGTAATTTCCTACAGCCTGACGCAATATTTCGGACGCGTTTTTCCCTTTCACTATTTCACCGTAATCTATGCCATTATTGCCGGAAGCGTCTTTAGCTTTTCCCCGAAGATACTCATAGAGTGAATCCACGATTTCTCCTTTCGAGGAAAAGTGGCTGTATAGCGATGCTTTTTTGATGCCGACTTTTTCGGCTATCTGCGACAAAGAAATGCCGCTCAATCCGTTTTCTGACGCAAGCTCTAATGTAACAAGCAATATTTTTTCTTTTGTATTCATTGCCGTATAATCTTATCCCTTTACAAATTTACTCATCCACAATGACAGTATCCCAGAATATATTACGATTGAATAGACATTGATTCGTTCAGCTGTTCCAAAAAACGCTTTCGGCAATACTTTCATCAACATCGCGCCGCTTAATAATAATAAAAAAACACATAAAGAAATAATGCCGAGATATTTCAGATCCGCTGTTTTGAAAAAACCAATCGTAAACAATATCAATGCAATTATAGTACATAAAACAACCGCGATTGTTACCGCTATATGCATGTTATCCTGAAAAGTTCCCGCATAACCGGATTCCGATAACGGAAAAAATGTATAGCCAAAAAACGAAACAATAGTCATAATGCAGAAGAAAGCCGCACCAATGGTAACGTATACATTAATTGTCTGCCTGAAATATACAAAAAAATACATTGAAAATATTACCGAGAACAAACCATAACTAAATGAAAATATCATGGCAATATTTTTTGAAGGCGAAGTTGAAGCCGTTAAATCGCTTATTGCCTGGGCCATTGAATTATAATTTGGATAAAACAGTGTTCCCAAAATCACATGGAGGAAATAAAAAATAACAGCAAGTATACCGAATGAGGGTAATAGTCTTTTAATTGTTTCCATTTAATATTTCCTCCTTTTCCTTAAAGCCAGGGAATGAACACTTTTGAACGATAATCTTGATATGCACCAGGGAACATGACATTCAATTTCTTTTCTTCCTGAATGCGGAAAATCCTCGAAACAATGTAAAGTATTGCCCCTATCGCGAATCCAAGCCATGTATCCAAAACAAGCGAAATTCCGGGGATAACAAGCAGCGCAACTGATGTGTAAATGGGATGTAATACCAGCCTAAAAGGTCCCTGAGTAATAAGCTGATTTTTGGGGACATGTTTTATCATTTGGACGACCGAGATTAACCAAAACGGAATTCCTAAAACCAGCATAATCGCCCCAATGATGATACCTGTTACGCCGGTATTCATTGTAAACCAAACAGGATAAAGCACATTCAAAACAATGCCCGCCAGCGCAAAAGGCAGGGAAAAGCCCATGATTTTATCACCTGCACCAATAAGTATTTTAATATTCATGATTTCTCCTTAAAACCAATACCGGATACCAAATAACCCGGACATTCCATAATCAAATTTTATATTTGATGTCCATACAACCCCCGCAGAAGGAGCAAGTTCCAGAACCAAATCAAAATGGCGTATTGGCGTAAAATAAATACCAACCGGTATTCTTCCGGCAAAACTATTTTCCCCATCAAAATGGCTATGAGAAAAAATAATCCCTCCTCCCAGAAACCAGCCAAATCTTTCACTGCCGGGAAATGCTGCATCTATAAAATGATAATCACCGGATACACTGATTCCAAAATATTCTTCGTTGTGTGCACCAATACCGTCTAGGCTGACATTGATACCAAAATACAACGGAAGTCCCGGTGTTTTTATCATGAGACCAGGACCATATCCATACCCGCCGTATAATCCTATTCCAATCGCAAATCCGTTATGCCGCTCATTAGCCAATACGCCTGTCAGCGAAATAAAAGCAAACATACACATTAAAACATACTTTTTCATGTTACCTCTCCTCATTTTCTGTTGATTATAAAAACTAACGTTAGATTGTATATATACTACCGAATGATAGTTATTTTGTCAATAGTAAAATTCTTCAAATAATAGGGCAGCGCTGATTAAGTCT
>DBDH01000056.1:0-3040 GCA_002293455.1 Treponema sp. UBA937 | reverse complement strand
TGCATAAATCAGTGTTACCATAGAGATAATTCCTGAATAAAAATGATCAATTGCGGAGTGATTTCATGCGGGATGATTCTGGAAATGTGATGATGGAAACAGCCGGAAAAGCAATTAAAACCATTAATTGTTGAGGCGGCTTAAGAGACTTTGGAGATGTTCTTTTTTAGCGGCTTCGGAGGCCTCAGCGGTTGAGGTTCCCAAAGCCGCCGAGGTATTCATCATTCCCCGTAAATATGCTCAAAACCGTGGAGGAGTTCCATCGCTTTGCTTTTGCAGCCGCCGCAGACGGTACCGATTTTGGTTGCCTGCTGGAGGTCTTCCCAGCTCCTCGCGCCGTTTTGATAGGCTATTTCAAGGTCTTTGTCGGTGATGCCGAGGCAGGTGCAGATAACCGTTCCTTCTTCTTTGAGCAAGCCCGTCCTGTCTGTTTTGGCAAGATAATCGTCGATGGCGGCGCGGAGGGCTTTGTCGCCAAGAACCGAACAGTGAATTTTATTTTCGGGAAGGCCGCCGAGTTTTTCGACCAAATCCTGCGGTTTGATATTATAGGCTTCGCTGATGTTCATGCCTTTGATGACTTCCGAAAGCATACTGGTGGAAGCTATCGCGCTCGCGCAGCCGTAAGTTTTCCAGCGGACATCGGTGATGATGTCATCTTTTATTTTGAGTAAAACAAGCATCTCATCGCCGCATTTGATATTGCCGGTCTGCCCGCGGGCATCGGCATCGAAAGACGCTTCATCCTCCATAAGTACGTTTCGGGGATTCATAAAATGATCTTTTACTGTATCTGAATATAACCAATCTGTCATAATTGCTCCATTAAAATTAGCTTGCACTCACTGTGGACATGGCCCGCAATTTAGCGATTTCGGGCGGAACCTTGTTTACAATATACTGAATATCTTCTTCCGTGACACCCCATCCCATGCTGAATCTGATGGAACCGTGGGCGAGTTCGGGGCTTGCTCCAATCGCCAAAAGTACATGAGACGGATCGAGGCTTCCCGACGCGCAGGCCGATCCGGTGGAAACTTCGATGCCAAGAAAATCGAGCGTTAACAGTATCGCTTCGCCTTCGGCGCCGGGGAAAGAAACGTTAAGCGTATTGGGAAGCACATCTGTGGGATGGCCGTTAATCTTGATGCTCGGTATCTTTGCGAGAAGGCCGTCACGGAGCATCGTCCGCAGCTTCATCATTTTTTCACGGTACATATCAAGGTCTTTTAGGGCAAGTTCGGCGGCCTTTCCAAAACCAAAAATGCCGATATTATTGTAGGTTCCGGCTCTAGCTCCGTCTTCCTGATGTCCGCCGTGAATAAGCGGGAAAATCGGCGCGCCTTTTCTCACATACAAAGCGCCGGCTCCCTTGGGGCCGTAAATCTTATGGGCGGATAAGGTAAGATAATCCACGCCCAGGTCATCAACATTGATGGGAATCTTCCCGGCGCCCTGAACCGCGTCGCTGTGGACCAATGCTCCCGCCGCTTTTGCGGACTTTGAGACCGATGCAATATCTTCGATGGTCCCGATTTCATTATTCGCCAGCATGACGGAAACGAGCAGCGTTTTATCGTTTAACCTGGACCGGAACTCATCCATGTTGATTTTTCCGTTTTCATCCACACCGATGACATGAACCGTGAATCCGAGTGACGCGAGAAATTTCCCGCTGTTTAAAACGCAGGGATGCTCAACGGCGGATATAATGATTTCCGTCCGCCCCGATGATAAAACTTTTCCATCCGGCGCGGAGGCCAATTTCCTCATCGTTTGGAAAACGGTATTGTTCGATTCGGATCCGCCCGATGTAAAGATAATCGTTTCGGCGGGAGCCCCAATAAGGGCCGCGACAGAAGATCGGGCTTTTTCGAGCATTGCTTTTGCCTCTCTTCCTGCGCTGTGCATACTGGAAGCGTTTCCGTATACATCAAAATCTTCGATTATCGCGGCTTTAACTTCTTCCCGCAAAGGAGTCGTCGCGTTGTAGTCCATATATATCTTCTTGGATGGCATCAATTGCTCCAGTAGTTTAATCTGTCTTAAATATACTTATTTTTATGGATTTGGGCTATGGGGGAAGATGATGTACTTCATTACTCTCTGTCATTGTTTGTCTTCTTTTTTGTTCTTAATCGATTAACCGCATTGCCGCAAAAAAAGAATATTTCTCATACGATTTTACTTGAATTTACCTTGTAAAAGTATAATTATTTATATATCAGGATTTGTTTTCTTCATTGATCAAATATCTGCAGGACATCTGTGTTTTTAGAGCGGTCTGTTCTGAAATTGTAATATTTTTAGGAGGCGTTTTGTATGAAGAGCATAAAAGGAACCCAAACAGAAAAAAACTTGCTTACCGCATTTATTGGAGAATCTCAGGCTCGGAACCGGTACACATATTATGCGAGTGTTGCAAAAAAAGAAGGGTATGTGCAAATTTCGGCGATTTTTTCCGAAACGGCTGATCAGGAAAAGGAACACGCAAAAAGGCTGTTCAAATTTCTCGAAGGCGGAGAAGTGACGGTTCAAGCTGCTTTCCCCGCGGGTGTTATTTCCACCACCAGTAACAATCTGAAAGAAGCAATGGAAGGCGAAACTTATGAATGGACCGAAATGTATCCAAGTTTTGCGAATACCGCTAGGGAAGAAAAGTTTGATGAGATTGCCGTTGTATTTGAAAATATTGCCATCGCGGAAAAACAACACGCACGGCGTTATGAAAAACTCAAGAACAATGTTGACGCAAAAAGGGTTTTTAAAAAGGACAAGGCTGTTGTGTGGCGCTGTTTGAACTGCGGTTTTATTATCGAAATGGCTGAAGCTCCCAAACTCTGTCCGGCCTGTAGTCATCCTCAGGAATACTTTGAGGTGCTTGCCGAAAACTGGTAATGTGTGAGCTTGTTGCAAAACTCGGTTAGTTTTGCCCAAGCTCCTGCATTTTCTCGCCTAAAGGCTGCGAAACATGCATTTTTTAAAGGTTGCTGTTGCAAAATCTGGAGTTTTGCAACAGCCTCATTTGATAGCTTTTTTT
>DBDH01000067.1:5169-5293 GCA_002293455.1 Treponema sp. UBA937 | reverse complement strand
GCCGCAATCGTTTCCGATCACCGTGGGCGCGCTGTTTTGCCATTGATGTAAATCATAGCGCGCTTTTCCCGGCAATCGGCGGCGGAAGGATAAGAATCCCCATAAACAAAGCAAAAATAAATTC
>DBDH01000067.1:4948-5144 GCA_002293455.1 Treponema sp. UBA937 | reverse complement strand
GGATAATTATTTACTACAGAAAAATACGCGCATTGTCAAGTTGTTTGTATTTTTTTCTTCATATAATCAATTTTCAATTATCCCATCGGCTGACCGCGCGCGCAATATCCGCAAGACAACTGATTGTTTCAGGCGCAAGACACTCATCATCTTCATAGCAAAAATATATTACGAATGAGCTTGTTGCAAAACTCGG
>DBDH01000067.1:0-4921 GCA_002293455.1 Treponema sp. UBA937 | reverse complement strand
CTGGAGTTTTGCAACAGCCTCGAATATCTATCAATTTCGAGGGCTGTAATAATGACCGGAGAAATCACGAAAAATGATACGTAAGATTATGCTTATCGTTTTTTTTGATATGGTAAATTTTAAATTATAGTATATAGTAAAGTATATCGAGATCGTTTTGAAGTAATCTCTACTGTTTATTTTTTGATTGTATGCGAAGGGTACATACCTCGCTGCTTGCGGCGGGGATGTTGATTATAGGAGTTTTGCATGGATATTTTTCATCTTCTTGAAAGTCTGCCTGTTTACGAATTGACAAAACGTTCGGATGTTCCTCCGCAAAATGCCGTTCCTTTCAGCGGACATCCCCGGCAGCATCCGCTGGAAAAATACAAACTGCTCTTGATTAACGATCCCATGGGAGAAAACCCTTCCATGCTTGAGTTCAATGTAAATGATATTGTGCATATAGAAAACCTTCATGCTCTTATTACCGAAAGCGGAGAAAGCCTGCGCCTGGTAAAACTATGGATCCGGAAGGGAGCCCGCGGTATCATTATTGAACCCTTTGAAGTTGGGGAACCTGTCATCTTGAAGAATAAAATTTAAAAAAATGAAGGAGAATAGTTAGACCTGTTGCATATCGCGTAATCCTTGTATCTTTTACAAAAGGATGGGAAGTTATGGAAGTCAATGCGGCGTATATTGAATTATCCGGCGACAGAAAAAAACTCATTTGCAGTCTCTGTCCGCATAACTGTCATATTCCGGAAGGAAACAGCGGATTCTGTCAGGTAAGATACAATCAAAACGGCAGGACGCAGCTCCCCTTTTACGGGCAGATCAGCGCTTTGTCTGTAGATCCCATCGAAAAGAAACCGCTTTACCATTGGCGGCCCGGTTCCTCAATTCTGTCAGCCGGATTTTTAGGCTGTACGATGGATTGTCCTTTCTGTCAAAACTGGCATATATCACGGAATGTGGAAGCCATAACAAAAACGATGATGCCGGAAGATTTAATTAAGGCCGCCAGAGAAAGCGGACACGCGCAGATTGCGTACACCTACTCCGAACCATTGGTTCATTTTGAATATCTTTTGGCAGCTATGAAAGAAGCCAGAAAGGCGAACATCGCAAACATATTGATTACAAACGGAAACATCAACAAAAGACCCGCGCATGAACTGCTTCCTTTCTGCGACGCGGTAAACGTAGATTTAAAGGCATTCACCAAAGAAAACTACCATAAGGTTTTACACGGCAGCCTTGATACGGTAAAATCTTTTATCGAGTACAGTTTCCATCAAAAGATACATCTTGAAATAACTTCGCTCATTATCGCGGATTTTAACGATTCAAAAAAAGAAACGCAGGATATGATCGATTTTATCGGTGATTTATCCGTGGATATTCCCTGGCACATTTCGGCTTATCATCCCAGCTACAAATGGAAGGACAGGCCCTACAAAGAAGCGGACCTGATAAAAACGGCAAAACGGGCGCGGGAATCGTTAAACTATGTCTATGTGGGAAATACTCCCGGATTCAACAATGACACAGAATGCCCCTGCTGCAATAAAATTTTGATTGAACGAAAAGATTACGAAACAAAAATCCGCGGACTTACAAGCAAGCTGACCCAGAACGAGAAAAAAACCTTTTGCGGATATTGCGGCAGTCCTGTTCCGGTTGCGTTGTAATTCCCGAAAAGATTATTTTAAAAGATGATACAAAAAGATTCCCGCCGTTGTAACGAAAGCGGTAATAGTCAGCAAATAAACCCAGAGCGGCAGCGGACCGTTTTTTTGAGACACTTCCCTTGATTCAAGCGGAGAGAAACCCGGCCAATCATCAAAATGAGCGGAATAACCACATTCAGGGCATCCGTTCGTAAAGAGACTTTCATCGCCGGTATATGAGCATTTTGGGCAGCGGACAGAAGTAAAACTTCTTCCGCAGGAAGGACAGCGTTCAACATCGCGGCGAACTTCCGCGCCGCAGTGTTCGCAAAAAAAACGCGGATTCCCCTTCTTCATACCGATTCGCGGGACTTATCCTGCGGCCTTATTACTTCCGCACCCTGAATCGGCTTTGGGACAGCTTTTACAAGCGGGCGCGGAATCCGTTGGGGAAGCATTGGCGGAACCAGTCTTGCTGGAGCCTTTACTTTTATCATTCACATAAAAACCGGAACCTTTGAAGATTACACCTGAACCGCCGAAAATGAGGCGGCGGATTTCCTTTCCGCATTCGGGACATATTTTTAAGGGTTCATCCTGCATACTTTGAAAAACATCAAAATGATGTCCGCAGGTTTTGCATTCATACTCATACGTTGGCATATTTTTTCCTTTGGGATATATCTACAATATATCAAAAAACGCTGATTTATTCAATGAAGAACTTGCCGCAAAAACAGAGCTTTGCAACTGCCTCAAATTATCTTTCCTTTAAAAAAAGACTCAAAAGCAGTATCATTTCTTCGCTGCTCATAGTTCCGGCATGTAACTTGATGATAGTTCCTTCAAAACGGGGCTGATTCGACAACAGTAATGTGAGGATTTTTCCTATCGGCTGTGAATCATCGATGGCGGCGGCAAAGTTTCTCGCGAAACCTAATATCGTAACGACCGCCCTCGCCTGGCTTACGGTGGGAACTTCAAGATAAATGATTCCATCGTACAGCGGATTTTCCGGCGGCGATTCTGTTACTTTATAAAAAGCAAAAAGCAGGCGGTCCGCCGGAATCTGGATGGGGATTCCAATATTCGCGAGAAAGGGATTTATCTTCGTTCCGGCTTTATCAATCCAGCCTGCCATGACGGCAGTCTGCGGAACTTCAAAAATTAAGTCTCCTATAACAGAACTTCGCCGGATTTCAAAATAGTTTTCGGGAACTTCAACAACAGCAGTTCTCAAAACAGACATTTCCACATAAGGTTCGCCATCCGAAACAAACGCTTTTTGGGGAGAAAGCGCTAAGGAGAGATTCTGCCTTTCCGAGCGCCAATATTTTACGCCGGTATCGGATTTTATCTTTTTCCACGCGGAACTAAAAGTCATGGCTATACTGCTCCAAAAAACAGGATAATTTCCGTTCGCGGCAATCATAAATTTCCGTCCGCTTTCTTCCGGGTAAATTCCGATGACACCTGTTTCCGTCATGTTAAGAACATCTTCAGCATCGCTTCCGTTCATGTCTCCAAAGCTTATGTTGTCAAGAACCGGCCGCATTTCAGAAACATCGACGGAAAAATACGCCGTTCCTCCCGCGGCAAGTTCCGCGAATTCATGAGGCGGCGCTTTGTCACGGAAAAGCTCATCAACTTCAGTACGCTTCGGCCCCGTTGCGCAGGACACAAAAAGAATAATGAGAACGAATGCTAATAAACACAAGCGGAGAAATTTCATGGCAAGATTATACTATGTTTTAACATCTTTTAAAAGGATAATACACGCTGTTAACGCCGTTTGGCATCTTTCTACACAAATGGATTTCTTATTTTCATTCCCAGGATTATCAAAAAATCAGTTGACATTCACCCGGCATTTTCTGTAAAATGTGAACATATTTGCGGCTGTCGTATAACGGCTATTACCCCAGCCTTCCAAGCTGGAGACGTGGGTTCGACTCCCATCAGCCGCTTAATTCCAGGCTTCCTTTTTTGGGGAAGCTTTTTTATTTAACTTCCTGATGGGAGTCGAAACGGAGCTTGCGCCGATCAAAATGAGAGGAAAAGGCGGCAGGATGCCGCAGTCAGCAAGCGTAGACGGCCTGGAGGTGAGGAACACGATGTTCCGAGCCGGAAGGGACTCCCATCAGCCGCTGTCTTGTCATCTTTTTCATTTCCCCATAAGATACTGAAACAATGGCTCTTACCAATATCGAAAAATTAATCGCGAAAGCGGTAAAAGATTACAACCTTATCGAAGAAGGAGACCGCATTCTTCTGGGAGCGTCAGGAGGAAAGGATTCCACGGTTTTGGCCTGGGCTCTATCGCGGCGGAAAGTTTGGAAAAATCCAAACTTTACACTCGAAGCTCTGCGGATTGCGGGTGATGTGCCCGGCGGCGGAATGGATGCCGGCGGGGCGGAAGCTCTTAAAACGCAGTTTGATGAATGGAACATCCCTTTACATACGGTTCATGTCTCGATTATGGGAAGCGTGAAACAAGGACATTCCATGAACTGCTACTGGTGTTCCACGATCAGAAGATCGGAACTGATTGATTACGCGATAAAAAATAATTTCAACAAAATCGCCCTTGGACATCATCTTGACGATATTCTTACCACCTTACTGATGAATATGACAAAAAAAGGTGAAATCGCGACGATGATTCCGAAATTGCAATATGAAAAATATCCGCTCACCGTGATCCGGCCTTTGGCTTTGGTTCTGGAACAATCGATAAGGGACTTTGTAAAATCAATGGGATGGAAAGCCGGAACGTGTTCCTGTTCTTACGGCGCGGACGGAGAGCGGAAACTTTATCAAAAAAAACTGGATGATTTAACGAATGGAAAAGAAGACGCAAAGCGGCTGCTATTTGCATCGATGTCGAATATCAGGCGGGAATATCTTATACCAAACGAGCTTGTTGCAAAACTCGGTTAGTTTTGCACAAGCTCATGCGATTTCGCGCCTNNAAGAAAAACGAGAAAAATAATAGCCTCATTACCATTCTTTAGGATTGCCCTTTGGAGAGGTGATATTAAACGTGTTTCCTGCAGGTTCAATTAAATACAAGCCCTGATTTAACGCATAACTTCTTTCTTCATCCGGTACAACAACGCCCGCAATGCCTCCCAAAAATCTGCGTTTGTCTCCGTGTAAATCCGCGTAAGAGCGCATTTTTTCCAGGCGTTCTAAGTGATAATGTATTTTATCTATGGTAAGTTTGGTTTTTATTTCGATAAGCATGGCTTTATCGCCGTTTT
>DBDH01000070.1 GCA_002293455.1 Treponema sp. UBA937 | reverse complement strand
TAAACCTTGCAGAAAATGGGAAGTAGGTGCTTATCGATCTGTTATTGAAAACCAATTACATTTTTATGGAATGGTTGTCGCTAATCCTCCAGTTCCACCGCCTGATGATTGGGAACCGGAAAAATGACAAACCAAAAATCCCGATTAGCGATCATTCACCTTGCGAAAAAACAACTCGGTCTTGACGAAGACGCATACCGCGCAATCCTCTCCGGGGCGGGAGTATCCAGCGCAAAGGACATCGCAAGCGAGGCGCAGTTTAATGTAATTATGTCGGCTTTTTCCAACTTGGGATTTGTCTCCGCCGGCCGCGGTTCCTCTGTGAAATACCGGAAGACCGCCGCCGGCACACATCCCGGCATGATTTCAAAACGGCAGGAAGAGTACATCCGCGGCCTGTGGGTTCTCGCGAGCCGCGCGAAAGATGAAAAGAGTCTCCGGCGTATCATAAAACGCATCGGCAAAACCGATGACATTTCTTTTTTGCCCCGCAGAAGCGCATCGGCGGTGATCCTTGCGCTGCGTGATATATGCTGGAAAGCCGGATTCAATCCCGACAGAAAGGAGGATACCAATGTTGTGGACAGTGAAGCAGGCGGCCCGATACCTGGGCATGGAACCCTATCAAGTGTATTACCTCCTTTCGATGGGAGAAATTGAATCGATCAAACTCGGCAAGGCCTGGAGGCTCGTACCGGAAATGGTGGAGGACTATGATAAGCAGCACCCTCTTAAAAAAAATCGAAACCTTACCCGCCATTTTATCTATCAAGGAGACGGCGGATTTCTTTTCCGTTCGTTACCTGACCATCTACCGCCTGATCACAAGGGGAAATCTTCCGGCATACAAAGACGAGGACGGAAGATGGTGCGTCAACCGGATCGATCTCAAGTCCTATTGTTCCCGGAACTCGAACCGGTAAACGAATTAGCTTCCGCATAACGAGTATTCTGCTTTCCCCTTTATCCTTATTAGAGAAACACTCATCAATACCGATTACCCTTTTTACTATGAACATTGAAACATATCTGCTTACAAAAAATCCGTTTTCGCGGCCGGGCAAACTCTTGCAGAAAGTAAAAGGAATCGTTATTCACTGGACAGCCAATCCAGGAACATCAGCGATGCAAAACCGGAATTATTTTGAGTCGCTCAAGAGTCAGAGTTTTACCGGAAGTGAAGTGTATGCATCGGCGCATTTTATCGTTGGCATTGACGACGAGATAATCCAGTGTCTGCCGACGGATGAGATGGCCTATCATGTTGGGGCGAAGCTCTATACGCCGGAAGCTGTCGGACGTCTGGGACATTATCCCAACAATTGCACGATTGGGATTGAACTTTGTCATCCTCTTGCCGACGGAGTGTTCACGCTCGTCACTTGGCAAAGAGCTGTCAGCCTCATCGGAAGCCTTTGTAAAACCTATCAGCTCAATCCCCTTAGCGATATTTGGACGCATCATCAGATTACCAAAAAGATATGTCCAAAGTTCTTTGTTGATAACCCGGAATCGTTCGAGCGCTTTAAGCTCGAAGTAAGTATATGCATGGGTGAAAACCCAGAAGGATGAACACATGGACAACATCATGAATCTGCTTCCGTTTTTTATTATCGTGGCGGTTGCGCTCACGGTAGCGTTTACTGAGCTTGTGAAGAAGCTCGATAAAAAAGACAAACTCAAAGGATACCGGATATACATACCGCTTGTGATCTCTTTTGTGCTTGTGTATCTCTTGAAGATCGGGAACTTTTTTGTTACCGAGCAAATGTGGTTTTGGTGGGCGGTGATATTCGGCTTTTCTATATTCGGTTATGAGGCGGTGTTATGCAAAGTATCAAAGGCGCTGGGGAAGAAAGAAGAGAAACCTCGCCAATGAAAAAAGCGTGGGCGGTACTTGCGGGAATCGGTACGGTATTATGTTTTCTTGCGGGTATTTTTATCCGCGGATTGTTCGGAAAGAAAACCGGCACGGTGGAATCCCGCGAACAGTATCAGGAGGTAAAAGATGCAATTGAAAACACTTCCGCTCATGATCTTGTTGATGCTGCTCATAATGCAGAGCATCTTCGCGCAGACAGAGACGGAATCGCAGAGCGGGCAAGACAACGCTTTCGGGATAGATGTAACGCAATTCTATCCGGGAAGTCTGGTGCTGGAACTCCTTCTGGCAGCGGAAGCGGAGATTGATACCGCGGTGCAAGAGGCTTATGCCGAAGGATACAAAGAGGCGATGGCAGAATACGCTCCCGGAGCAATAACCTATAGAGCCGATGCCGAACTGCTTCGGGCGGAACTAGAGAAGGAACGGAAAAAGAACCGTGCCTTCTGGCCGGCTATCGGTGCAGCCTTTGGACTTTCGTTTGCGTCAGGGTTCTTGTTTCATTACGCGGGAGGAAGGTAGCGATGGACTTTGCGGCGCTGTTTAGTCTTGTGCAGTCATGGGGGCCTACGGCAATTTCTTCCCTGCTTGTTATCGTGGTGCTCTATCTTGTTAAGAAAGTAGACAAGAACGGAGAAGACGACAAGAAGCGGGCGAAGGATTTTCAGGATTCCTTTGAAAACAAAATACAGGAACTCCATGATGATGTGTACAAAGTGTTAGGTGATCACCATAGAGAACTGTCCTACATCAAAACAGAATACATCAAAAGGGAAGACTTTTATCGAGAACTCGGCGGTTGGAAAAATGACATAAACCGGCTCTCAAATCAAATATCAACACAGTTCATGGAGTTCACAAAAAG
>DBDH01000092.1 GCA_002293455.1 Treponema sp. UBA937 | reverse complement strand
TTGTATTCGGGTTTAATACCTTTTTTGAACGCCGCAGAGCCTCGTACACGAATGTGTGCAGAAGGTATTAAACCCTCAACACGAATAAAGAATTTTGTCTATGTGGTTTGTGAGAAAAAAGAAAATGATACAGAGGCGTCACCCAACTCGTCAACTCATTCCATTGGCTCAAGACCTCATACCAATTTTGTAAACACCTTCTCCGAATGCACCTATATTTGAAATTACATACACATAACTAGCCTTTGCGTTTTGTTCCCGATAATCAATGATTTTTTCCTCTTTATTGAGTTCAGCTAGTTGCGCTCTTGTTTCAGACCGATTTTTCTCCATACTCCCTATTCACCGTTATCTGCGTCGTCTTTTTCTCTTTCTGTTTCCCTCAAAAAATCCGTTCTAACGATTTCCCAGACACCGCCAATATCTGCTATTAACGATTCCATTTCGGCCCATTCCAATTCGGAACCATACGAATGTCTTATAAAATGTCTAAATAACAAATATTTTTCCAACTTCTTCTTTGCATCATTCCTGATAATTTTAATTTTTTTATTGTTATTTCCAAAAGCTATGTCCAACAATGACTTATGCCATTTGAAATCGTTTGGTAATTTTTCGCCTAAGTATTTAAGAAATAAGATGATAATACTTTCTATACCATTATAAAACGAATGTAATACTTGGGCGGCGGCTGTAATTTCAATAATATCAGGTTCCCTTATTTTACACAAAAATAACAAAGGCTCCATATCATTTAATAATTTATCAATACGAGAAATTTCATGTTTGATTTTGATTTCTACAGCTTCATCCAATTTGAATAAGTTCTCCTATATTATCCAGCATTGAATAAAAATCAAGATTTGCATCAAAATTAACAAGATCAATTTTATTTTCCAAGCAAAAATATAAGCTCGAATAAACATCAAAGAATTTACCTTTGGGAAGTCCCTTTATACCAATGTCAATATCAGATTCATTGTTATTCTTTCCAGTTACTAAAGAACCAAACAAATAAATTGACTGACAACCAGCATCTTTGAGTAATTTTTTAGCAACTTTAATATCTTTTCGATATTTTTGAGGAATTGAAAGCTCCATGTTTCTAGTCTATCAAATTTTCTTGATTTGTCAATCACCAACTCCGCCGCAGAGTGCGTATCAAGGATACGGCGGAGTATGTTGGTTCTGCTTTGGTGGTTGTATTCGGGTTTAATACCTTTTTTGAACGCCGCAGAGCCTCGTACACGAATGTGTGCAGAAGGTATTAAACCCTCAACACGAATAAAGAATTTTGTCTATGTGGTTTGTGAGAAAAAAGAAAATGATACAGAGGCGTCACCCAACTCGTCAACTCATTCCATTGGCTCAAGACCTCATACCAATTTTGTAAACACCTTCTCCAAATGTACCTATATTTGAAATTACATACACATAACCAGGTTTTGCATTTTGTTCCCGTTTATCGAGTTCCGTTAGTTGCGCTCTCATTTCAGACAGATTTTTCTCCATCAGCAAAAGCTTGTCTTCATCAGTTGCTTTTTTAACTTTTCTTCCAGTTCTCTTATGGCTGCACTAGAATGCTTTCGTTCTTTGGTTATTTAAATATTCTTCATAACTTTCATAATTCTTTAGTTGCCCTCTACTTTTATTATTTTTTGCGAGTTTTGTTCCATTGATTTTTCTTTGTATTTCTTGAATTAATTCAAGAAATTTTTCTATCGGAACATTATAAATTGTTCTACTCTGCCCTATTTTAAATTTCTTTTTTAGTTGAGAACCAAATATAGCATAATTCATATTGTCCTTACCAATTTCCCATTCTTTATACTTATGATATCGATCTATAAGATAACTAATATAATTTGCTTTATTATTATCAAAACCGATACACCCCTCTGGATATTTTGTCTTATTATTTTTCTTTACGATATTGATCGTATTATTATCACCAATCACAGAATTGTTAATTCTAGAATTAAAATTAATAATTTTTGCCATACTCGCTCCTTTTTCTTCCTTTTGGAGAAATTGTTTTTTCTCAATAACTTCTTTTTGCAATATGTCTCCTTTTGTAATTTTCGAATGACACAGTGGACATATCATTAAAAGATTGTTTATATTACTGTTCTCTGGATTTTCATCGATGTGGTGTATCTCAAAATGATCAACATCTTCATTTCCACAAAATGGACACTGTGAAAAAATCTCTTTTTGAAGAAGCATTTTTATTTTATTCGGAATTGATTTTCTCATGTCATCCCTCACTTAAGACAAAAAAATTATTTTTTTCTGTAAACTTCTTCATACATATCATAAATACTTCATTTCTCCATCAATACAAGCTAATAAAATTGGATTTAATCCTTTTGTATCATTTGCATATCTTTCTGAATTTTGTTTCTCTAATGCGATTGATAATATTGCAAGCATTTCATAACCGACTGTATGTAATAAATGGCATTCCAAATCGAAATCCTGCTTTATTGTTTTTTCAAGATTATTAAATTTGTTATAGGTTCCTAAAATATCATCATCAAAATAAAAACTTTTGCTGTCATTATCAAGACCCATAAGAATCACATTTTCTGCCCTATCCTTAAATAAATTATATTTTGGATATTGCTCGTCACCAAAATTTGGATTTGTAAGTATTTTACAAGGAACACTGGAAAAATACATAAAGCAAGTATGAGGGCGAAATCCATATATAACACAGCCATTTTTGTCATCAACAAAAGGGCAAGTCTGCGTAGTAAAACCAAATTTGTTATAGGCGTCTCTTGAATAATTACAATTTTCATCATCTGGCAAAGAATCAATATATTCTTGTACTTGAATTCTTTTTTCTGCACATTTTTTGTAGTAAGGAAAAAGTTCATCATATGGTATTGTTTCAAAGATTCTCAAGAGTACATAACTGTCTAATGGAGTAATCATTATGTTAAGAAAATGACAACAAAGATTACACCCTTGATGACAGTGTATCATTTCTCCCTTTATGCGGGATAAAACATCTTTTCGATTATTTTCGATAACTTTTATACACTCTACAAGGCTTCTGTTATTTAACTTTTGAGAATAACGAAGTTTTTTATAATATGTGTCAAACATAATTTATTCAATAACCATATTAACTACAAAACGCTGATTATTTCTAACAAACTCAATCTCAACTTCATCATCTAAAACATACTTGTAAAGTGCATCATAATAATCATCTACATTATTTATGATGTATTTATTGATTCGAACAATAATGTCTCCTCTTATGATATTCTCAAAAAATGCTAGTGAGTTTTTATATACGACAAGTACTATCGCACCTGTATTTCTTTGATATGTTTGACGGTCCTCACCATCCAAATCTACCACAGATAATCCAAATATTGGAATATCTGTTCTTTCAACAAAGTAATAAACGCTGTAATCATATCTATCAATGTTATAACTGCTAACACCATATGATGTAGAATAAACTCCTGTTCTTGTATTTGTATACGTTTTGCCATACACTGCGAGGGTCGCACCATTCGTTAAACATTGTCTTTTTATATCACTTGTTATACTGTCATCTGGTCCGTTAAAGCCTGTATAACCAATGCACGTATAGTGCTCAGACACAATATCCCAAAACTCATTTCCAACATTATCGTTTCTTATTATCTCAGGTTCTTCACCTTCGCCCAATGGAATAACATTCTGTAACTCATTCACATCATGCCACGGTTCATAAAAATTTGAAAATGATTCACATGAAACTATGAACAATATAAGTAAAACAGAAACCATACGCATAAGTATTTTTTGTTTAGTAGTCATAAAATACACAATCTCCTTCATCAGTAATTTCATTGCTTGGTTTTGCCAATTATCTCAGAATATTATAGCCAAAAAATATTACAGATAATCTACTCCTCATTCCCCGCTTTATCGACACTATCCATATCTTCCGAATCAACCAAATCATCTTCAATCTCTTCATCCTGAACTGCCATCTCCTCTTCCTGCTCATCCGCATCTTTGCCGCCGGCTTCTTTCACGGCCGCGTCTTCCTGAACAACGCGGTCAACGCCGATGACGAAATCGGGTTTGTCAATGTTGAGGATGCGGACGCCTTGAGCGCCGCGGCCCATAATGGGAATCGTGGAAACTTTCAGCTTGATGGATTTTCCTTGACTCGTGATGCACATGATGTCTTCGCCTTCAAGGACACCGACACAGCCGACAAGTTCGCCGGTTTTTTCGCTGACGGTATAAATCTTCTGTCCGCCGGTGCCGCGGCCGTGCGGTGAAAACTCGCCGAACTTAACCCGTTTGCCGTAGCCGTATTCCGAAAGCAGAAGCATCTGTTCCGATTCATCCACGCGGAGAACGCCGGTAAGCTCATCGTCATTGGCGAGGCGGATTCCTCCAACGCCGCGGGAAGAACGGCCCATCGGTCTGACTAAAGATTCATCGGTTCGCAGAGCTTGTCCGCGCCGGGAAATAAGCACAATGCCGTCACTGCCGCCGGTAAGAAGGGCGCTCACGAGTTTGTCGCCTTCATCAAGTTTAATCGCGATAATGCCGCGGGTTTTTGCGTTGGAGAATTCTTTGGTCATAACTTTTTTCACCACGCCGCGGGCAGTTCCCATAAAAATATATTGCTGGTCGCTGAATTCTTTCAGAGACACAATCGCGGTAATATCCTCATTCGGCGATACCGTCAAAAGGCTCTTGATGTGGCTGCCTTTGGAAGTCCGGGAACCTTCGGGGATTTCGTGAACCTTCATCCAATAGGCTTTCCCTTCGTTCGTGATAAACATGATATATTCATGGGTGGACGCTACAAAAATCTGTTCCACAAAATCGTCTTCGGTAAGTTTCGCGCTGTTCATGCCCTTTCCGCCGCGGCCCTGGTTTTTATAAGCCGATACGGGGACACGTTTCACGTAACCCAAATTCGAGATAAGAATCATCATCTCTTCTTTTTTGATAAGATCTTCAATATTGATGTTCTCAACTTCACCCTGAACAATTTCAGTCCGGCGCGCATCGCCGTATTTGTCGCTGATGGCGCGTGTTTCGTCTTTGATAACGCCGCGAAGTTTATGCTCATCGTCCAAAAGAGATTGTAAGTACGCGATAAGTGTTTTCAGTTCTTCAAGTTCCTGCTGGAGTTTTTCAACTTCCAAACTGGTAAGGCGGCCCAGTCTCATATCGATAATTGCCTGCGCCTGAACTTCTGTAAGCAAAAACCGGTCTTGCAAATTTGCCTTCGCGATATTGATATCCCTGGAAGCCTTAATTATCGCGACCACTTCATCGATATTCGCGAGCGCGATCACAAGGCCTTCAATAATGTGAGCGCGTTCTTCGGCTTTGCGAAGGTCGAAGCGCGTCCGGCGCGTAACTACATCAACCCGGTGTTCCACGAAATAGTGAATCAGTTCTTTCAGGTTAAGGCATTTCGGCATCCCGTTCACGAGTGCAAGATTGATAATGCCGAAACTGGACTGCAATGCCGTATGCGAAAAAATCTGATTCAGCACAACCTTAACGATGGCGCCTTTCTTGAGCTCAATAACAATACGCAGGCCGTCGCGGTCAGATTCATCCCGAAGCTCTGAAATGCCGTCGATCACTTTTTCCCGGATAAGCTCGCCCATCCTCGTGAGCAGATTTCCCTTGTTTACGGCATAAGGAATCTCATTGAAAATGATAACATCCCTGCCGCCTTTCATCGTCTCAACAACAAACTTGCCCCGGACAAGCAGTTTCCCGCGCCCGGTTTTATATGCTTCCTTAATTCCCCGGCGGCCGAAAATGATTCCGCCTGTGGGAAAGTCCGGTCCTGTTACATGATTCATCAATTCGTCAATGGTAATTTCCGGATTATCGATAAAGGCGCAGACAGCGTCGCATACTTCACGAAGATTGTGCGGCGCCATGTTCGTAGCCATACCAACCGCGATTCCGCTGGAACCGTTAATAAGAAGATCGGGAACCGCCGCGGGCAGAACCGAAGGTTCCATGAGACTGTCGTCGTAGTTAGGAACAAAATCAACAGTATCTTTTTTAAGATCCTGAAGCATTTCATCCCCGACTTTGGAAAGCTTAGCTTCCGTGTAACGGGACGCCGCGGGCGGATCGCCGTCAATCGAACCGAAGTTCCCTTGTCCCGCGACAAGCGGGTAGCGCAAAGAAAATTCCTGCGCCATGCGGACGAGCGCGTCGTACAAAGAAAAATCGCCATGCGGATGATACTTTCCCATGGCATCCCCGGTGATACGTGCGCTTTTTTTCGTAGCCGAACCGGGATGCAATCCCAGCTCATCCATAGCGTACAACAGCCTGCGGTGAACCGGCTTCAAACCGTCGCGTACATCGGGAAGCGCACGGCTTACAATAACCGACATCGCGTAATTAAGATACGCGGTTTTAACTTCTTCTTCTATTGTTGCAGGTATTACTTTCCCTGTTTGTGCCATACTACTTTCCTTTTACGCAATATATAAATAATCGGAAACATTTATCGTTAAGAACGATTACCGCCCTTATCTATCAGCATATCATGCAGCTCTTGTAACGGAACATCAGCTTGATCATACTTTTCTTTCGTATAATCTCCTTCTCCATTTTCATATTGCTGGATAAATCTTGCCATTCCAACAGGACCAAGAGCTTCCTGCAAAACTTTCAATCCAATATTTCTTATTTCAACATAACTTGTTACATCAACCGATACATTACTCATTATTAAATACCTCCATTATATAATTAAGGGGATTCATTACTTTTACAGTTAAATCCATATTTGAACACTGTTTTATCAATTTATCATCTGTCGTTAACAGTATTTCTACATTCCCCTGTTCCGCACTCGCAATGTGTAAACGGTCAAAAGAACGAATGTTCGACTGTTTTGATAATTCCTCCGCTCGATGATATATCTTTTCAGTATATTGTATACTTGTCTTTACAATTTTGTACAGATTTTTAACTTTCTCCTTTTTCGCATCATTAGATATTCCATTTATTTCTAGTTCAAGGATACTGCTCCCGATAATTTCATCAATCTGCTGAATTCCCCTTCGCAACACTGCAAACACTGCTTCGCTCTCCATGTGAATTCTTTCCTGTCGCTGATCATCAAACGGACGATTATAACAGCAATTATCTAAGTAGATTCTCAATTATTTACACTCCAATCATTTCTTTTTTGAATGCTTTTCATAAAATTGTATTAGTTCTTCTTTTTTGACATCACCTGTCGCAAGATTCATTATTTTACCATACAATGTTTCATCTTTACAATGAAACTCATACCCGTTTATATCCAGAAAAACCAAGGAGCTTGCCAACGCGGCTCTTTTGTTTCCATCAATAAACGGATGATTTTGGCATATATGAAACGCGTAAGCGGCGGCCATCGCGGGAATCGTTTTATGCAAATAGTGTCCATCAAAACTTGACTCAGGCATATAGATTGCGGAATCCAATAATTTTAAGTCTCTCACTCCAAAGGCCCCGCCATAGTGTTTTATTTGATTTTCCAATATTTGCAGCATCTCCGACAATGTTAAAAACGCAGTCATATTATTCGCCAAGCCGTTTTAGGACAGAGCCATATTTTTTATTTATCTTTTCAAGCGAATCCAATATATTTTGTTCCTGATTACGTTCATTTTGAGGTGATAATATTAAATTCTTCCCATCCGTATGCATTTCAAACGTTGTATCATTTGTTATATTCAACATTTCCATAATGGGTTTATCAATCACCAAAGCGGCGCTGTTCCCATGTCTAATCAATTTTTTAATCATATTTTTTCCTCCGGAAAACGACAGCAAATTACCTTTATTTTATTGTATACATATTGTAGATACCTGTCAATTGTTTTTCTCCTGCGGCCGGGCAAAATAGTATGAGATAAATATAGCATGAAAATGAGATATAATCTACACTTACGGTTTACGGTGATACTTTTGCAAATGTTAACGGAATATTTTTTCCTCTGTGTAATGTTCGCCTTTATAATCCTGCGCCTCAAGTTTTTTTAATCTTGCTACTCCCAAATAGGTGATGGGCGTCATCAAGATTTCGATGGAGCACTTGAAAAGATAGTTTGTTAAAACCAACGAAGCGAAAAGTTCCCATTGAAACACGCCGGTAAAGCAAGCAACCGCGAAAAATATGAGAGAATCCAAAAGCTCCCCAATAAGTGTGCTCCCGATGGTACGGGTCCAGAGCCATTTCCCTTTTGTTGCGGTTTTCATTTTTGAAAGCACAAGAGCGTTGGAAAGCCCGCCGATACAATACCCGGAAAGACTGGCGGCGACTAATCCGAAGGAACTCATTCCGCCGAGGATAGCATCGTAAGCGGAATCTCCGGCATATTCGTTCCAGAGGCTTTCTCCGGGAAGCCATTTCAGCATGAAGAACACAAGGCTCGCCAAGCCCAGACAGCAAAACCCGGTCCAAATAACCCGCCGGGCGGATTTAAAGCCGTATACTTCGGTGAGAATATCTCCGAACACGTACGATATGGGAAAAAGGATGGTTCCTCCGTCAAACGACAAAGGGATTCCGAAAAGGGAAAATCCTAAATCAATGATTTTCGCGCTGGAAGCAATATTGCTGATAATCAGAATTGCCGCAAAGAAGGTCATAACCACATCGAGATACCGATAGCGGATGAGAGAAGTTGATGATGTTTGATTTGCCATAATACAAGAAGGTCTTTATTTCCCTGTTTTGTTGAAGCGGGTAGCAGGGCGACCGCTCCGGCTAAAAAAACGCCCCTCGCCGGTGGAGGCAGTAAAAATATAACACAGAGGTGCTGTGAAAAACTAGCATCATAACCAACAAAAAAAGGCTGTCCCGAAAGACAGCCCCTTAAACTTAATCGATGTTTCTTATGCCCACTTAATAAAGCCGCTTCTGTACGGATGTACCAACGCGTCATGCTTGGGCAGCACCCGGACGGTGTGTCCCTGCATTCCTGTGGCGGTACATTCAATTCTCACCTGATAGCGATGAACGTTTCCTTCCTGTCCCATGGACTTCATTTCCGCTTTTTGAGCTTTTGCTATAGCTGTTTCCTGGTTGGATACCGCGCCGTAGTACAACTCAACCCGTAGTTCGTCGGGGTGAAGTCCGCCTAAATCTATCAAGCTGTTAACGGTAAGGGAATCGCCGCGGTTCATAACGCGCTTGGCATTTGAATCAACTTTGACAATTTTGATGTTGTTCCACATGCTTTGCAGCCGGTTCATGTACGCGGCCAGCGCTTTGGATTCGGTAAAATCGTCCTTTACCAAACGGCGGTAATTTTTTAAGGCAGGAAAATAGAACTGATTGGAATAATCCATCAACATTCGGTGACTGGACATGGACTGACCGATGTTCCTCATGCAATCTTTCATGTAATGAATCCATTCCCTGGGAAGTCCGTCCCTGCCGCGCTGATAGAACATGGGGATAATTTCCCGCTCAAGCAAGTCGTAAAGCGCCTTGCTTTCAATATCATCCTGCAAGTTCGTATCTTCATATTCTTCGCCGGCGCCGATAGCCCAGCCTATTTCAGGATTGTAGGCTTCGTCCCACCATCCGTCCAGGACTGAACAGTTAAGAACGCCGTTCATAGCGGCTTTCATCCCGCTTGTTCCGGATGCTTCCAGCGGCCGCCTAGGGGTATTAAGCCAAAGGTCCGCGCCGCTTGTTAAATAGCGCGCAACCGTCATATCGTAATTTTCAAGAAAGATGATACGATTCGCAACGTCGTATTTTTCCGCAAAATGAATAAGTTCCCGAATGAGTTCTTTTCCGGGTACGTCCATGGGATGAGCCTTTCCGGCAAAGATAAGCTGAATAGGCATTTCACTATGTTTTACCAAGCGCAAAAGCCGTTCAGGGTCGCGTAGGAGCAGATTTCCCCGCTTATATGTGGCAAAACGGCGGGCAAAAGCGATCGTCAACGCATAAGGCGAAAGCGCGTCTTCCGCTTGCTGAATCCTGCGTTCTACGGCTCCCGTCCGTTTCATATATTGACGGATTCGGTCTCTGGCAAAAGCTACGAGCCGTTCCCGGCGGCGTTCATGAGTCCGCCACAATTCTTCATCGGAAATGCGGTCCATCCGGTTCCAAATCGCGAGATCGGTGGGGTTACTCTCAAACTGAGGACCAAAGTATCGATCCAAAAGATCACTCATACTGCTCGCGAGCCATGTCTTCGCGTGAACCCCGTTAGTAACATGCCCGATGGGAATTTCATCAAGCGGAAGACCTGGCCACAATCCTTTCCACATTTCCCTGGAAACCCTGCCGTGAAGACGGGAAACGCCGTTGGAATACGCCGCTAATTTAAGCGCCAGGACCGTCATGCAGAATGTTTCTTGATCATTATCAATTTTTTCCCGGCCAAGACTAAGGAATTCTTTCCAGGAAATCCCCAGGATTTGTGTCCATGAATTGAAATACTTCGACATCAATCCGATGTCAAAGCGTTCGTTTCCCGCCGGAACCGGAGTATGCGTTGTGAAAATATTAGTAGCCCAAAGAACTTCTTTCGCTTCCGCAAAACTAAATCCTTTTTCTGTCATAATTTCGCGGATTCTTTCCAATCCAAGGAAAGCCGAATGACCTTCGTTCATGTGAGTTGCCGCAGGATTAATGCCAAGAGCCCGCAAAGCTCTTATCCCGCCGATGCCAAGGAGAATTTCCTGCTGAATCCGTGTTTCTTTATCGCCGCCATACAGCGTAGCGGTAACATTCCGTAAATCGGGAGCATTTTCCTCGATATTCGTATCAAGCAGATACAGAGAACTGCGGCCGACTTTTACTTCCCAGATTTGAGCGGTTAAAATCCTTCCGGCCAAATCCACTGATATTTTAACGGCATTCCCGTTTTTATCATTTTTCCGTTCAACAGGCATGTTATACCAGTCGTTTTCCGGGTAGCTTTCCTGCTGGTATCCATCGGCATTCAGGTATTGCTGGAAATATCCTTGCCGATACAGAAGCCCAATTCCCACCAAAGGAAGCCCCATGTCCGAAGACGTCTTCATGTGGTCGCCGGAAAGAATTCCCAAGCCGCCGGAATAAATGGGAAGGGATACGTCCATTCCATATTCCATGGAAAAATACGCCACCACATCCTTCTTGGAGCCGCGATACCAGGTATCACCCTTTTTGTATCGCTGGAAACGTTTATACACTTCATGAAGAGCCGCCAAATAGGAATCATCCTTGGCCGCTTTTTCGAGCCGTTCCTGACTTACCATCCCCAAAGTCCGGACGGGACTCTGTTGGGACCGCTGCCATGCTTCATAATCCAAAAGGATAAACAACTGGACCGCATCAAAATTCCAGGACAACCAAAGATTCTGGGCCATCTCTTGAAGGGGTCTTAATGACGCAGGAAGCTTCGGTTTTACAGTATATGTAGATATGTTCATATTTAAATCTTAGGCTTTTACGAAAAAAATGTCAAACAATTAGCTTTTTTACCTATACACAAAGAAAGATTTGAAAAAATATTAGAGTTCTTCGGAAATTTATATTTCTGAAGAACTTTCATTAATCCCGATGATCGAAAAAATGCCGAAGTTGTTTCATTTGTGTTCCGATAAACAGCAATCCATAAATTGAAACGATCAAGCCTATCACTAATCCGATGGAAAGCATGTAAGACGAATCCCTGGACACGGCAACAGCGTTAAAATTAATGCCAAAAAACGCAGACGCGAGCGAAACAACGATAATACAACCGGCAATTATCCATTTTTTGAACGAAATCCACTCATAAATTTCCACATCTTCCGGAATTGTTTCTTCCATGAACACCTGATTCATAATGGTATCACTCATATCGGGAACATCATAGAAGAATTCTGTTTTCATGAGTTCCCTGGAATCTTCATACTGTTCCATAACGGTACGGCAATGATCGCAAAAAAAGGTATGGAACAAAAACTGTGTTCTTGATATGAGAGACAGAGGCGCATCTTCATCGGCACAGAATATTTTGTCCAATTTTTCATCACATTTCATACTATTACCTTTTCTTACTTCAACCCTCAGAAAATCCCCGGCTTTCCAATTTTTCGCGCAAGACTTTTTTTGCCCGAAACACATGGGATTTCACCGTATTTATACTATATCCCGTTATGACTTCAATTTCCTGGTAGGAACGGTCATAAAAGAAATACAAATCCACACATACCCGAAACCGTTCCGGAAGCTCCCCGATCACTTCTCTGATTGCTTCCTGAGTGACGATTTTCAGTACATTTTTTTCCGGAGTATCAAAATCGGGAAGCTCGGCATTTTCCGCCAGACTCAAATACTCCTTGTTCCGTTTAACCCCGTTTAACGCGGTATTATAGGCAATCCGATACAACCAAGTAGAAAAACGCGCCTTTCTTTCAAAATGGGAAAGATTCTGAAAGGCTTTTAAAAATACTTCCTGAACAAAATCCGCCGCGTCTTCTTGATTGCGGAAAAAGCCCATCCCCATACTGAATACCGATTTTTGATGCCGCCGTACCAACAGCCGGAATAATTCTTTTTGACCGCCCAGAATTTGTTCAACGACCAGCTGATCATCAAGATCAGCTCCCAGAATCACGAGGCCCTACTGCCGTGCCTAATCCTGTAATAAATCAACAGCCCAATGCCGATTGACAGCGGAATAAGCCCGCCCATCAATCCAAAACCATATCCGTGAAATATTGCAAGAAATACTGTAAGAGTTAACCCGACACAAAAGAGTAAAATACCGGCCAAAAGACTGAAAGACAGAAGATCAAAATCACCCTTTTGATACAGCCCGGCTTTTATCAACAGGGAAGTTCTTTTATAACTCCAAAGCAGATAAAAAAACACTACCACAGCTCCCATCACGATACCAACGATGGGGATAATGGATACGATTACCTGGGCAGCAGCCAATGATGTCTGATTCATACATCAAAACCTCTCTTAAAACAGTAAGGACGACATCATTAGTGTATCCTATTATTAACTATGTCGTCCATTAGTATCCAAGGATACTTTTTTAGACACGATTCGGGAGAAATGGTTGCATTTTTTGTCTTATGAAATCTTTCAGGCTACGAAAAGAAAATATGTTCCAGAAGGATTTTCGTTCCGATGAGGATGAGGACGATTCCGCCGATAATTTGGGCCCATTTTTCAAAAACCATGCCGATGCGTTTTCCGAACTCGAAGCCAAAAAGGCTGACCGCAAACGTTATTCCTCCGATAGTAAGCGCGGGAACCCAGATAGCTTGATCGATTAAGCTGTAAGATAATCCAACCGCCAAAGCATCGATGCTGGTTGCGACAGCCAAGGCAAACAAAGGACCGATATTTTTTACATCGAATTTGTCAGAGGATTTATTTCCGGCTGCTGCCGCGGTATTTTCAGAGGCGGGACAAGGTTCTGCTTGTTCTCCCCGGCTTTCAATAATCATTTTGACACCGACAATTGCCAAAAGCCCGAACGCTATCCAATGATCAAATTTTTCGATGTAAGAACGGAAACTGTTTCCCAAGTACCAGCCGATAACCGGCATAAGAAACTGGAACAATCCGAAGGCAAACGCTGCCCGGAAAATGTGAAAACGCCGGAGATTGTTTGAACAAATTCCGGAACCGACCGAAACGGCAAAAGCATCAAGAGACAAACTTAACGAAATAAGTAAAGTAGAAATCATAATGCATTATCATCATAATAAATATTTTATGCAATAATATTATACAACAGAGCCTGTTGCGGACGAAGGTATGGTTTTGCAATTTCCTCGAAAATAGAAAAACCTACACTTTGTTAATGAACGCGACAATCTCCTCAGCGGATTGGGCGTTCATAATCTGATTCCGCCGTTCTTCATCCTGTAAGATCGCGCTGATCGAAGCCAGGAATTGAATATGCGGCCCGCTGGTTTTCTTAGGAGATACTATCATGATAAAAAGTTTTGAGGCTTCCTGATCGATAGAATCAAAATCGATGCCTGCTTTTTTAAGACCGAGAGCAACACAGATATCTTTTACGCCGTCGCTTTTACCGTGAGGAAGCGCGATGCCGTGCTGCATCCCGGTACTCATGGTTTTTTCACGTTGAAAAACGTCGTTGAGGACTTCATCGCGGTTTAGGAGTTTTCCGTTTTTGTCGAGAATATCCACCAGCTCGGTGATAATTTCATCTTTTGTATTACCTTTTAGATTAACGGAAATACATGAAGGTTGTATGAGCGGAAGCAAACCGCGGTCCTGGCGGCCGTCAAGATCGGAAATTTCCCGGCGCATCGCCGCGGGATCGGAGGATGCTTTTAGATCTTCAATAGACTTACTCAAGCCCAAAAGAACTTCGTAAACCGCGGTTTTCACAAAAGGCATATCGGCCTTGGCGGTTTCTATCGTTACCTTGTTTTCTTCTTCGGTTATCGACAAGGAAATATCATCCTTTCGGGCCTGGGACAGACCGTCATCGATATTCATCATTTGTACATAGAAACCTTCGGCTTTGAGGTTTTTGAGCAGAGTATCAACCACAAGATCGGCAATTTCATCGGAATGAAAATCCCAGTTCATCGCGGCAATATCATCATTTTTGACTAATTTGCGGGTTCCTTGCCCCGGAATTTTAAGACTAAGGCTGAGCAGCGGCGGCGCGACAAGGGTTGTAATCAGCGTCATAAGGATAACCACGCCAAAAATCTGATTGTCCAAAACACCGGCGGTAAGCCCGATTCCGGCAATGATGAGCGCGACTTCGCCGCGGGGAACCATGCCAACACCGACGCGGAGGGCCCCTTTCCCATTGAATCCCATGAGCAGCGCGGGAAGTCCGCATCCCGCAATTTTTGATATAACGGCAACAACGGTATACACAGCCCCGAAAATCAACACAGAAGGAGAAATAATTTCTTTTACATTAACCATCATTCCCATAACAGCGAAAAAAACAGGAACAAAAAATTCGTACAAACCGCGGAGCCGTTCCTGGATTACTGCGGCAATATCGGTTTTTGATAGAGAAAGACCGGTCACATAGGCGCCGATAATCATCGCGAGACCTTGTTTTTCAAAAATGCCCGCCAAAAGAAGCGCGATTCCCAGAGCCAACACGGAAAAATCGTAGGAGTGATTGAACATTTTCAGGAAACGGGCAATCTTTTTTGAAAAAATGAGGCCGAGTGCGGTAAATCCAAGCCAGATGCCAAAAGCTTTCGCGGCAATGCCCAAAATAACAGATGTTTCGAGACGGCCTTCTCCGCCGGTGAGCACGGTCACAATTCCCAAAACTATCGCGAGCATAATAATGCCGAGAACATCATCGAATACCGCGGCGGCAAGAATCGTTACGCCTTCGGGAGAATCCATCTTTTTTTGATCGGACAGAATCCGGGCAGTAATACCGACCGATGTCGCCGTGGAGAGAATCCCCAAAAACAAGCAGCGGGGATCCATAAAATGAGTACCGAGGAGCATAACGCCGACGAGATCGCCGAAGGTGAATGAAAAAAGGACGCCGCCGATTCCTACAAGGCCGCCGGCTACGGAATATTTCAGAAAAAGCCCCAGATCGGTTTCCAGGCCTGACGCAAAAAGCAGGATGATAGAAGCAACGGTGGCAAAAGCATACAGTTCGGTGCTTACCGCCATAGTTCCGGTTCCCAGAGGAAATAATCCGTGCGGAAAACCGGGAAACGCGATACTGCCCAAAGCGTACGGTCCGATAATTACACCTGCCAAAAGTTCGCCTAATACCGAAGGAATGCCGAATTTCTTTACAAGAGCCCCGACGGCCCGGACCGCAAAGAGAATTATCCCTATTTGGAGAACCAATTCCGCCATCAATTCAGTTACCATACAGCCCCTTCAACTCATAGGAAATACGATGAAAAACAAAGAAAAGTGTTACATATATGAGAAATTGTTTCAATAGAGTGCGATCAGAGAGTGCGATCAGGATTCGTCTCATATTGACCGCCGCTTTATCCTGTCAAGACTTCTTTCCGCTTCTTTTACAATTACTTCATGATGATGATTCGCAATAACATCTTCCAGAATAGTTATCACCTTTGCGGACGGAAATGATTGGAATGAGCGGATCAGTTTCCATATAGTAAAATCGTCTTGAGTATTTTTATGAAAAAAATCCAGCAGCGTATCTTCCATGCTGAAATCATGAAAATTCCACGCAACATGACCAATCACATCGACAGCTTCGGTAATTTGTTTCCGGTTTTTATTTTCTTGCAACAGCTTTTTCAATTCGGAAAAAACGCCTGGACCAATCCGGATGAGTATTCTGGCGGAAATATCTCTTGGCAGAGGAAATGATTTTTTATCTAAATCGACAATGCTTATTTCTTTATGCTGATTATTGCCAATCGTTCCCAGCAAAGGCAGTAAATACGGAATCGCGGATTCTCCGAATGATTCCAAACATTCACAAAGGGCGATTTTCGTGTAAAGCTTTTTTTCGGTTTTAAGCGTTTCACACAGCAGCGGAAGATGTTTTTCGTTTTTCTGTTTTGACAGCAGTTTTATTCCGATAGTTCTTTTATACGCTTCCCGGCTGGACAATAATTCCATTATCTTTTGTTCCCCGGAATCCGCATATTCGAGTACATCGTTGTCCGACGCAAACCCTCTTTGCCGGAGCTGCTCCGCGTTACTTTTTAATGGCATGGATTAATTGATTTCCGCAACAGCCTCAATCTCAACCAGCACATTTTTAGGAAGCTGTTTTACCGCGACGCAGGAACGGGCAGGATTTTCGGTGAAATATTTTGCATATACCGCGTTAAAATCCGCGAAATGCGCCATGTCTGTGATAAAGCAAGTCGTTTTTATTACCGTAGTTAAACTCGCTCCGCCGGCTTCAAGCACTGCTTTCAAATTGGAAATAACTTGTTCTGTCTGGGCGGCAATATCATTCCCAACGACATCTCCGGTTTCAGGAGATAAGGGTATTTGCCCGGAAGAATACACAAGATTTCCCAAAATCATTCCCTGGGAATAAGGACCAATTGCGGCCGGCGCGGCATTTGTTTGTATCTTTTTCATGATGTTCCCTTTCATTATCTTACTTATGTAACATTAATACATGCGATTATATATATGATGTGTAAAGTAAGTCTATTGGGGGTATGATGATTCTTTCATATCTGAGAAAATTACTCAAATTTATATTGTCGTTTCTCTTTTTTATATGTAGAATGGGCGTATGGCTCAAAAAACCGATCTTTATCAATTGTTAAAATCTTTTGCAAAGAACACAGGTTCTCCGTATGTCGAAATGGAACCGTTCATTGCATCAGTGGAAAAACACGCAAAACGTTATTCTGAAGAACGGCCGGAATGGGGCAAATGGCATGGTGATGTGGGCCGAAAAATCTGGGCAGAATTACCGGCTTTGGAAAAAGAAGAAAAATGTAAAATTCTTAACGAACCGTCCGGTCTTAGAATTTTCATGCCGAATTACTATGTCGATATTATTAAAGATGTGTATCAAAATATGGATGAAAGCGCGGACCGGCCTTTCCCTGATGAACAATCTTTTCAGTTTGACTTGCCCTACAGCCAGATAAAACCGATTAATGTTGAATTTGATCTTCCGGTATATTTGGATAATCCGCAGAAAACGATGCTTCCTGTACTCAAACTTATTTTTCCGGAAGACTTGGGAAATACTTTTATTCTGGTCGATTTAATTCCGGAAAGACTGCCGGAAGCGTGTCTTTTAAAGATTCGCCATTATCTCAGGCTTCGCAACAATAAAGAGTTTATCATGCACAAACTTGCTCCGTCTTTTCAGGGGAAAGAATCTCAACTTCGGGAAACAATAAATAATATTTTGGTAAAACCTTTTGAATCTATCCAAAATATGGAAACAGGCGGAGATTTTATTTTTCTGTTTTGGTCTTTCTTTTGCAATCTTATCAAAAAAGATATTAAACAAAAAAATGAACTGCTTTCGGAAGACATAGCGGCGCTGCAATCTGTCTATGTAATGGAAGTCTTTAACGGGTACTTTAAGAAAGTTACAACCAGAAAAAAAGAAACAGAACTGGCATTGAAAAATCTCGATTTACAATTGGAGAAAACGCCATACCTCTTTACTATGGACGATATTATCAAATTGCGCGACAGTAAAGGCGTTCCCCTTCTTGGGCAATACAGCCAGGAAGCCCTGGAAGATTATATAAAAACAAAAACAACATCAACAAATCCGGATCGATTGCCGGAATTGTTAATTCTTCGTGGTCCGCGGGAAGAACAATGCTTTATCAAAAAAAAGTCGATGATTCCTTTTTGCATGAAACTTCTTGGTGAAGCTCGTGTCATCATACGGAAATCGATTTCCGCGCGTTGGTTGAAACTGATGAAAGAATACCGCACTGAACCGGCGATGAAAAGCGATGGAGAATTTGAAAAACTGCTTTCCCGGCAGTTAACCCATCTTACGCCCATTCTGGCGGCTCTCCTTGAAGATAATAAGTTGTATCTTACGTATGTGGAAACGGAGGACGTTCCGGCTGCTCAGCAAATTTTTAGAAACAGAATGCTTATTCCGTTAAGCGAATTGCTTCTGCTTCAACGAAAAGCTCTTTTAACCGATACCAAAATTCTGCTTCCTTTCTGGCATTCTATTCCCATAATTATAAAAATTATTTCGTTCTTTAAAAACGCGGGGAAAAAGAAAAAACGGCAGAAAAAAGAACATCAAGAAAAATATCCGGCGAATGATATTTCAGAAGATATTTCCGCTAAAAAAGATGCACAAAAAAACAGGTTAAAACAATCGGCGGAAGATTTTATCATGATTCATCTTCCCGATGACAAAAATCTTGATTCGTTTCTTCTTGAGCTTGAGAAAAAATGGAACCGTCTTCTTGATGAGCAGGCGCGAAAGAACCTTATAGAAGATGTGAACGCGCTTATCCGCGACAGGGTTCGCAAAATACTGAGGATTCAGCAGAACGCTGTGTTAACCGATGAAACCATTGCCCGCATGACAAAAAATATTATCGCCGATACTCCGGCCCTGCATCAGTTTGAAGGAGAAAATCTTACGCTGTACATATCGCTGTATATTGCGAAAATTGTTGCCTGAATGAAGGGAGTAATAATTGGATGAGCTTCGTTCATGGAAAATTATTTTTACGTAGGAGGGGATTATATGGTGTTAACACCTGAAGAGAAAAAGTGTTTTTTTACGAATTGGTTTAAGCTGCTATTTTTTGTAAATGAAAAATATCATATATATGACGATGTTTTCAGTTATAATGATTTTCATCGTATGGACATAAAAGATACTATCAAAGTACGAAACAAATTATGGAACAATATTTTCCTCATTGATAAATATCTAAAAAAGGCTGATTTAAATGAAGAAGATAAACACTTGGTAAGATCATGGAAAAAATGCGTTAAGAGTACATTTGTTATCATGGAGGATTTGCAAGAATACAGCGTAGTTTTGGATCCTAAAAAAGAAATTATTTACGGCGTTGTCGGCATTTCTGATCCCATTTCTTATATTCTGCCTGATGAGCCTGTTATGTTCAAAACTGTGCTAATACCATTCAAAGATAAAATAATCTGCGATGGGCTAGTCGCATACAATAATGCCGACAAATTTACATTCGATTACAACGGACCTTTCTATGAACAATACCGGGAATTGAGAAATGAATGCGGAGTGGTAACACAGATTGAATAAATACGTAATTTAGAATTTGTAGTTTCAGCCGTATTTTATGATAGCTATTCTCTTTCCCTCTACGTCAACTCGAACATTCCGGTATATAATTCAAAGTAATGACCTTTCAGTTTCATGAGTTCGTCGTGGCTGCCTTGTTCACATAATCTCGTATGTCTTTTGCGTACTGGATGGCAGTCTTTGCATCTTCAGCGGTGATTTGTAATTCGTTGGGATAACGGGGAATTACTCCATAACGGCTTAGGACAGTACATTTTACCGCAAGAGTATTGAAACCGGATTTTATTTCTCCGCACTGAGTCATTAAGGGGAGAAGATCATGGGTTTTTGGCGGTGTAATGTCGTGAGTTATCAGAAAACCTTTTAAGTATTTCTCGGCGGCTTGCTGACTAAGGTTACAAACAATTTCATTCGGGGAGGGACGGCGGTTTACAAAGAGAAATTCGGCCGAGTCAAGATTGTCATCGGCGATTTTAAACCATTGGCGAATCTCTTCCTGTTTATCCATAGAGCTTTACCCCCTGACTCGCGATTACTTTTTCAATAGTGGCAATACCTGTCGAACGATCAAGAAAGGTATCTTTTTTATGAACCATGAGATCCATCGGCATTGTTTGCTTTGTGTAAGCGGCAAGGCGGATTATATCGTAGGCTTCCAACTCGCGCATAGGAGCTTCATTTTTTAATACGACATATAGATCAAGATCAGAATCTTTGTGAGGAGTCCCATAAGCATAAGAACCAAAAAGGTAAATTTCTTCCACAGGAACGGTATCAACAATGATTTTTGTGAGAATGTCCAGTTCGGAACGGATTGAATCTATATCATTCATCAATATTCATTATAGCACACTATTGCCAAAATGTGCATAGATTTACTATTTACACGGCGGCATGAAGACGCATATTTCAAATTTTTTCCTCTACGTCAACTCGAACATTCCGGTATATAATTCAAAATAATGACCTTTCAGTTTCATGAGTTCGTCGTGGCTGCCTTGTTCGATAATCCGGCCTTGTTCAAGGACGACAATGCTGTCGGAGTTGCGGACGGTGGAAAGCCGGTGAGCTATGACGAAGACCGTTCTTCCCTGCATCAGGCTGTTCATGCCTTTTTCGATTAACGCTTCAGTTCTCGTGTCGATGGAACTTGTGGCTTCGTCAAGGACGAGGACCGGAGGATTCGCAACCGCCGCGCGCGCGATTGCGAGAAGCTGCCTCTGTCCCTGACTCAAGTTGCTTCCGTCGGAAACGAGCATCGTGTCATAGCCTTTGGGAAGATGACTGATAAAGGTATCCGCGTTGGCGAGTTTCGCGGCGGCGATGACTTCTTCGTCAGAAGCGTTAAGTCTTCCGTAACGAATATTGTCCGCTATAGTTCCGGTAAAAAGATGCGTATCCTGCAGTACCATCGAAAGTGAATGACGGAGCGCGGATTTTTTTATTTTGTTAATATTGATTCCGTCATAACGGATTTTTCCGTCGGGCACATCATAAAAACGATTGAGCAAATTAGTGATCGTGGTTTTTCCGGCTCCAGTGGAACCTACGAGGGCGATTTTTTGTCCAGGCTTTGCAAAAAGATCGATGTCATACAAAACCGTTTTGTCTGGGTTATACCCAAACGTAACGTCGGCAAATTCCACCGCGCCCGTAAGCCGTGTATAGGTAAGCGAATGATCATGATGAGGATGTTTCCACGCCCACATTCCTGAATGGCCGCCGCATTCTACAATGTTTCCGGACGCGTCATCTTTTACATTAACCAAGGTTACATACCCTTCATCCGATTCGGGGCTTTCTTCCATCACCGCAAAAATCCGTTCAGCTCCGGCGAGAGCAAGAACAATCGAATTGAACTGGTTGGATATTTGGGTGATAGGCTGACTAAAGGACCGGGTATACTGCAGGAAGGACGCCAAGGTTCCGATATCCAAACCGTAGAACACCGCGAATACGCCGCCGACCATCGCGGTGGCCGCGTAATTCAAATATGAAAGATTGTTCATAAGCGGCATGAGCATACCGGCGAAGGTATTCGCGCCTCTGGCATCATGGAACAAATCTTTATTTAAAACGCCGAACTCCTCTTTGGCTTTATCTTCATGGCAGAAAACTTTTACCACCTTCTGGCCTTCAATCATTTCTTCGATGTACCCGTTCAATGTTCCCACAGAACGCTGCTGTTTGATGAAGAAGTTTCCGCTTCGTTTGCCGAGAGCTTTCGTCACAAAAACCATCACGACAACCATGACGACTACCACCATCGTTAATAAGGGGCTGAGAAAAAGCATCACAAAGAAAACCCCGGTAACGGTTATGAAAGAAGAAACAATCTGGACAAAACTTTGGCTGAACATATCCCGGATGGTATCGGTGTCGTTGGTAAACAGACTCATCAAATCGCCGTGGGCATGTGTGTCAAAATACCGGATAGGCAGTTTTTGAAGATGTGAAAAAAGATCCATCCGAATTTTAAAAAGCGTTTTTGTAGAAACACGCAGCATCAGGCGGTTGTAAAGAAATGTGGAGACCGCGCCAAAAACATACACAAGTCCCATAAGAACCAAGAGCCGGATAAACCCGGAGAGGTCGGGATTGTTCTTGCCTATTAAAGGGATGATGTAATCATTGATCAATGGTTTTAAAAAATAGGTTCCCGCAACTTGAGCGGACGCGCTGATAATAACGAAAAAAACAACCAGAAAAAGAAGCCATTTAGATTCCGCCAAATAGCTGAAAATTTTCTTAATGGTTTTAACCGCGTCTTTAGGCTTTTCCATTTTTTGTCTGCGGCTGTTAGGTCCCGGCATAATCGTTCTTTCCTTGTTGTGAATCGTACACTTCTTTATAAATAAGATTATTCGCCAGAAGTTCTTCGTGCGTACCCAATCCGTTTATCCTTCCATCATCCATTACGATAATCCGGTCCGCGTCTTGTATGGAGATAATCCTCTGCGAAATAATAATAGTTGTGGTTCCGGAAAGTCCTTCCCTTAAAGCATTGCGAATCCTGCTGTCAGTAGCGGTATCGACCGCGCTGGTACTGTCATCAAGAATAATGATCTTTGGGTTCTTGAGCAAAGCGCGGGCAATACAAAGCCGCTGCTTCTGTCCTCCCGAAAGATTGACGCCTCCCTGACCAAGTTCCGTATCGTAACCCTTCGGAAACGCGAGGATAAAATCGTGGGCCGCCGCCGCCTTACATGCCCGGATGATCGTTTCGTCATCCGCGCCGGGATTACCCCATTGAAGATTTTCCCGGATGGTTCCGGAAAAAAGAACATTTTTTTGAAGAACCATCGCGACGCTGTTCCGGAGGGATTCAAGATTGTAATCCCGAACATCACGGCCGCCCACCATGACGCTTCCGTCAAGCGCTTCATAAAGCCTGGGGATAAGCTGTACCAGTGTTGATTTCGCGGAACCGGTTCCCCCGATAATGCCGATAGTTTCACCCGGAGCAATGGAAACCGATATATCATGTAACACAGGATTATCTGTTTTCCCATGATAATCAAAACTGACATGATCGAATCTGATTGACCCGTCGGGGATAACTGTTGCGGCCCCTATCTGTTCCTTGATACTTATATCTTCATCCATAACTTCAATAATCCGCCTAAGGGACGCACTGGAAAGAACAAGGTTGATGAAAATCATGGACATCATCATCAAAGCCATAAGTATCTGGCTGATGTAACTGATAAAGCTCATGAACTCGCCGGTCTGCATTCCGCCGACAATGATCATATTACCGCCGAACCATGATACCGAAAGAATACAGGCATACATGACAAACTGCATGATCGGCATGTTAATCTGTAAAATCTTTTCCGCTTTGTACTGAGCCTGCCGAACCTGATCGGCAATGTCCTGAAACTTTTCGGTTTCATGCTCCTCCCGGACAAAGGCCTTTACTACCCGAATCCCTATAAGATTTTCCTGGATTACCGAATTAAGATGGTCGTACTTCTTCAGCATCGTTCTGAACCGGGGATAGGTCTTTGTCGCGATAACAAAGAGCGCTATGCCCAAAACCGGTATCGCTACCAGAAATATCAATGCCAGATGACGATTGATCAACACCGCAAAAAACACCGCGCAGAAAAACATAACCGGCGACCGGATCAGCATCCTGATGCACATCATAAAGGCATTTTGAATATTTGTTACATCTGTAGTAAGCCTCGTAATAAGGGACGGCGTGCTGAATTTATCAATGTTGGAAAATGAAAAATTCTGGATGGTATCAAAAAGCCGCTTCCTTACACCCTTCGCAAGTCCCGTACTGGCGGCCGCCGAACACCAAGCGGAAAGGCCTCCAAAAGCAAGGGACCCTGCCGCCATAGCAACCATGATTAAGCCCATTTTCACAATGTAGGAAATATCTCTATTAGCTATTCCAACATCCACAATCCGCGCCATAGTATACGGAACAAGAACTTCCAATACAACTTCCCCGGCAGCCATGATCGGTCCTAAAACGGCATACTTTTTGTATTGCCCAAGACATGATAGCAGTTTTTTGATCATCAGTTTGCTTCTCCCGAACGTTGAGAGAGATTCAGGTTATTGAAATGATAATAGAGCTTGCCGCAAAAAACCGGAGTTTTTCAACGGCCTCAATAAGTTATTTTTTAATCAATTTTTGAATCTCTTTATCTAATTTAGATTATATATCTTTTGAAAAGAAAAGGAAGATTTTAAAGAAGAAATTTTTGTTGAATAGTGGTTTTTCCTGTTTGACAGGGACCTGTGAGTAACAGCACGGGAAACGTTTCGCTGATATACTGTAATTCTTTCTTAATTGTGCGCTCGTAATATACGCTTATTTCCTTATATAATAATTTATGCAAATCTAAAGTATGATTTTAGTTTTGCATAAAAAAGTGATTTGTCAAGGAAAATTTTTGAAGATTGAGAGAGAGAAGTATGTTCTTCTAAAGATGTTTTTGTTGCACATATCATACAAATCTGTAAATCCGCAATTCAATTGCGGATTTACAGATTATCACCGACAACAAACGCCATATCCATTTGGAATATATAAAAGAGAAACCGTCATGAAGAAAAAATTGCCGATGATGCATACTCGCAAATTTGTGCAGAAAATGAGAGGATAAACGAAAACAACTTCCAGTATATTTGCAGCAAGGAGGCAATGCGAATGGAATGGCTTGATAGATTAAACGAAGCCCTGACATACATGGAGGACAATCTTGAAGGGGAAATATCCTACGAAAAAGCAGCGCGGCTTGCCGGCTCCTCTGTGTATCATTTTCAGCGGATGTTCTCATATATATCAGGCATACCTTTGTCAGAGTATTTGCGGCGCAGACGAATGACAAAAGCTGCTGTTGATTTACAGCAAGGCGGCAAAGTTCTGGATATTGCTCTGTGTTACGGCTATGAATCGCCGACAGCATTTAACCGCGCGTTCCAATCGGTTCACGGAGTTACGCCGTCAGCGGCCCAAAAAGAGAATACTGTGTTAAAGGCATTCCCGCGCATCGGCTTCCAATTTTCAATCAAAGGAGAAGTTGGAATGGAGTATCGAATTGTAAAGAAGGAATCGTTTCGTGTAGTGGGAGTACGGGAACCGCTTTTGGTAGCACCGCTTCCGGAAAAATCTGATATCGGAAAAGATTTTGATCCAAATGATGTTGCGGAAAGTTTCAAACGCGTTCCCATGTTTTGGCAGGAATCGGCGCAAAACGGGAAAATCGCGCAGATCTGCGGCATGATCGATAATGAGCCTTTAGGACTACTCGGCGTTTCAGATTGTTCCGATAATGCCGCATCAAATTTTTATTACATCGCGGCCGCCACCGACAAGCCTGTCCCGGACGGAATGTATGAATGCATTATTCCCGCCGGTACGTGGGCAGTTTTTTCCGGTTCCGGATTACCGTCATCGATTCAGGATTTGCAGAAACGCATCTACGCCGAATGGCTTCCGGCGTCGGGTTATGAATGGGCCAACGCCCCGGACATTGAAGTGTATCTTGACGACAACCCGGCAGATATGCAATACGAGGTTTGGCTTCCTGTTGTTAAAAAATAGTTGCAGACAATAACGCGCCAGAGCTTCTTGCAAAATGACAATTACGTTTTGTGAGGGGCTCCCTTTATCTCATATTCATCGCGGTCTATGTTATGAAAAACATCAACATTCTAATCTTTCTTGCTTACCCCTAACAAAAATTATGCTATAATGGAAAGAAGAAAATAATACAGGACGACTAAAAGATGAAATAAAAAATCTATTTGCCGCCGCTGATGTCCCTGATTTTACCAAGCTCCCAAAAGAAGTTGCCGACCGCAAAAAGTTCTCAACACAATTCAAAGAATTATCAGATTATTTACAAGCCGCAAAAATCCAGGGCTTTCAGTGGGAAAACCCTGATCACAAAGAAAAAATCGTCTTCGATGAAAATACTTATTTAGTTCTGGCTCAACGCTATAAAGAACTATTCAAACCAGACTCCGGGGACCCGCCAATAACAGACCCTGAAATGACAACTCCGCCTTATGATATAGCTGGCTACCTCACCGAAATCGACACTGGGAAAATAGACATAGATTATATGAATTCGCATTTTGAGATATATATGAACATCATAAACAACCCTGAAAAAACAGACAAGGAAAAAGAGAAAGCTCTCAAAGACTTACACACAACATTCGCAATGCTTTCCGCCGAAGACCAGAAATACGCAAACATATTTCTCCGCGAAATCCAAAGCGGTAAAGTAACCGTAGAAAAAGGCAAAACCTTCCGTGATTATATCACCCAATACAAAACTGCCGCTAAAGACGATCAGATTCAGATAATGGCAACAACCTTCGGTCTTGATGAAACAAAACTCCGCAGCATGATGAAACTCCAAATAACCGAACACAATATTGATGAGTTCAACCGCTTCACCGCTCTCATGAACACCAGAGACAAAGCAAAATCAAAGGCCTATTTTGACAAAAAGGAAAACGCAGATATTCCCATGAAGGACGTAAATATGAAACTAGACGAATTACTTCGGAACTTTATCTTGCAGGGAGGATTTGAGATATGAGGATGAGAGTATTGAACGTTTTTTTATTTTTTGAATGTCTTGTCAAAAGATAATTGTGTAACATATTATATATTTTGTTTATGCCTTATTCCTTATTCCCTGCATTATTTCCTGCGGCTTATTGGAGATAATCCCCTCAACACCAAAACCGATCATCTTCTTTGCCAACTCCGCGTCATCAATTGTCCAGGGGATAACGGGTGCCCGTTTCATAAAACCTGCATTCGGTTTTACTTGCGCATATTCCGGTTTAAGATAATCGCATCCGGCGATCAGCCGGCCATGTCCGCGCCGTAACATCCGCGGAACTTCCGGGTTGCGGCTCCAGACAAGAGCCGTTGGAATTTCCGGCGCGCATCTTTTAAAAGTCCGCAAAGCAAAAGGGTTAAACGATGAAATAGTTACGGCTTCAATGATGCGCGCTCCAAAAGCCTTTAATACTTTTGCCGCCGCTTCCGGCAGATCATCATGAGATGCTTTTCTCGTTTTAAGTTCGATGTCAATATACATACCGGGACAGAATTCTTCCAAAACTTCTTCAAGACGCATAACCCGTTCATTTTTAAACTTGGAATCAAAAAAAGAACCCACATCGATGGACCGGATTTCTTCAAACGTTAAGTTTTCGATGTTCCGTGGATCACCAGCGGTACGTTGAAAGGTATCATCATGAGCTACGACAAGTTCGCCGGATGCACAGAGGTGAATGTCAAGTTCGATGCCCGGAATACCGAACTGTTTTGCTGTTTGGAAAGAGGCAAGGGTGTTTTCCGGCGCAACAGAAGAACAACCCCGATGTGCAAAAACGAGAGGGCGGGGACGATCAGGCAGCACTGGTATTCGTTTCATGCTATTTCTCCATTTTCATTTTGCATTTTTTTCTTGAGCGCTTCTAAAGCCACATCAGCGGACGCGTCCTTTTCAAGATCGGCAAACTTCCGGTTCAATCCAATTTTTTCTTCATCACCAGGATTGTATCCGGCTGTGATAAGCAGTTCCTGTTCTAAGAGATCAGCGTCAATGCTGCGTTCACGGGATGCAAGAACGGGAAGCTGGCGGCGCATATTATCAATTACATTTTTCAGATCATCGTTTTCGATTTTTAGCGTTTCGCATTCCGTGCGAAACTGATCAGCTTTACGTTCAGCTTCGTTTGCCAAATCATCAGCGCCTTTTGACTTTGCCAATGCAACACGCGCTGTCCATTTTTCAATTTCTGCTTGAAGTTCATCAATCCTTTTCCCGTTTTGTTTAAACGTAATCAGATGATGAACGATGTATTCTTTGGCGTCTGCGATACTCATTCCTGAGAGATTGTCTTGTTCTGTCATATAGGCTCCTCAGCTAAACAGATTTTTTTCCAACTGCGGTAGTCGTTCACAATTTGATTTAGGTTCAACTCTTGCTCTGCACAATTTTTTATCTTTAAAATTTCTGTGGATATTCATGACTATATCATCATAATCATCTTCCACTTTCTTGTTGTCTTCTTTGCTTTTCCATTCGTAATAAAACGGTTTTATCTTTTTGCAATATTCATGTTCAAACAATGTATTCAATAGCGTTCTATCTGATATTCCGCAGGAATGTCCCATAACAAAAATCTCGTTATCATCAGCTTCGATAAACGCAAGCATTTCTTGATAATTTCTTGTTTTCAGGTATCGTATTGACTTGTTATTTTTAAGATATTCGTCCTCGTTTTTACCTTCAATCAGCTTGCTTTTTTCATCCATTTCATCACCATAACCAAAAATCATCGATAAAATCTTTATAACTGGTTTCTAATCCATGAGCCAAATCAAAACCGTTGCCGATAAGAATAATTCTATTCATGATTTTCAACATTCCTTCTTTATTAAGTTCTCCTTCATTAACCCCAGTCTAAATCTTTTTCACTTGTGAATCAATGTCCTCTCTGTTACAATATTTAATATGAAAGTCTATCATGGCGGTTATAGTATTATCACAAAGCCGGAAATTAAGGTTTCGGCAAATAATAAAGACTTTGGACAAGGATTTTACTGTACCGAATTGAAAACGCAGGCAGAAAGATGGTCGCTTCGGTTTCAGACGCCGGTTGTCAGTGTGTTTGAATATGCGGCGCAAAGCGGGCTTGATGTTTTGACTTTTGATGAAATGACCGACGCGTGGCTCGACTTTATTGCTGATTGCCGAAGCGGTAAACCGCATTCACAGGACATTGTTATTGGAGCGATGGCAAATGATCAGGTTTGGAATTATGTCGCAGATTTTATATCCGGGATTTTGACACGGGAACAGTTTTGGGTATTGGCAAAATTCAAACATCCTACTCATCAAATTGCGTTCTGCAGTTCAAGAGCTGTCAACTGTCTGCATTTTATTGAAAGTTACAAGGTTACATTATGAATGGCAGAGAAGAAAAAAAAGAAAACGATTTGTTTTTTGTCTGTTCTGTTGTTGAATACATCGGGAGAAAAACCAAAAACAAACGCAAAGCCGTTGTTCAAAAACTTGGTTCTGCGGAAATTGCACGCCTTCTCAGTCTTGCTGATGTTCTACACAGTGAACCGCTTGAAAAAACAGCAAACAATCTTATTTTACAATACAACATCACAGAAGGAAATTTTGATAATGCCGCCTTATGCAAATTCAGCATTCCAACGTATTTTGATATAGCAAAAGTTTACAAACGTCTCATTGCGGATATTTCTAAAACACAACAAAAACTTTATGCAGATATATTGATGACAGTTTACAATTCATGGATCAGCGATAAAATAGATGATTATAATTCCAGCATGTATTTTGAGAATCCTCAATATCTTTATGAATCCTATATCGCGGGTACTCCTTTATAATAATGATGGACGACATATTTTTTGCGTCTGCAATATTTATTTCGGTAAGATTATCTTGCTGCATTGTGTAAGCTCCTTATGTATGGCTGATGCTTCCTCATACGGGAGTCAAGACAAGTTCTTTATCAAGTACATTATATAATCATCTCGATATGAGATACAATCATTTCATGAAAATCTGTATCAAAAAAAGAATTCCAAACATGAGAGATTTTAACTTTCTGTATGAACAAAGCGGTTGGGGAAAAATACGTTTTCGGATTTATGCAAGAATACGATATATCTCATCGTTTGCAGTCTCGGTTTATGATGGTAAGAAAATAATCGGCATGGGCAGAGCTGCCGGCGATGGACTGCATTATACCATTTATGATGTAACTGTTTTAAATGATTATCAAGGTAAAGGGATTGGTTCGATTATCATGAACACGATTTTAGATTGGTTTGATGCGCTGCCCGATCATCCCCATCTTAACCTTGGATCGGTGAAAGGCAAGGAAGGTTTTTACGAAAAGTTCGGCTTTAAATGCCGCCCTTATGGTGAACTTGTTGGCGCCGGAATGAAATATGTTGGAAGATTAATTTAATCTATCTTCACAATCTCGCTTCCCATAAATTCCGCTTCGCTAGGGTCATGGGAAACCCAGATTGCTGTTTTCCCTTCAATGGCTTGTTTCACTATGTGCATCACGGTTTCTTTTGTGGAAAGATCGAGGCCCTTAAACGGTTCGTCGAAAAGAAATAAATTCCCCTCGCTGCAAAGAGCGCGTATAAGGGCAACGCGCCGTTTCATTCCGCCGCTTAAAGTACGAACCGGTTTTTTCATAGAACCAGGGAGCAAAAATTGATCGAGCAAAACACTCAATTTTTGCGAAGGCAATTTTTCGCTGCTGACCATTTTGATATTTGCCGCAACACTCAAGTTTTCGCAAAGCCGATTCTCCTGAAAAACCGGAGCAATTCTATATTGATCAATCCCGAAAATTGTTCCGCTGTCCGCGTTTACAATCCCCATCAGAATGTGAAGCAGTGTTGTTTTCCCCTGACCGGACGGCGCCATAATGCAGTAACTTTTATGTTCCTGAAACTCAAAAGAAAAATGATCCAGAACAGTTTGACCGCCGTACTGTTTGCAAATATCTTTTAACACAATTGCCATGCTATGACCTTTCAATATTTGATGTGAGCGATTTCAAAAAAAGCAGCATCAATTTTTCTAAAGCAAAACTGATGCAGACGAGAACAAGCGTCCAAGCTAAAAGCGTTTTGGTATCAAGAAAAATTTTTGCCTGATAAATCTGTTCACCGATTGACCCAAGCGGAAGCGCGATCACTTCGGCGGCGATGGCGGCTTTCCATGAATACCCTATCGCGATGCTGCTGGCGGAAATGAGAAAAGGCATCAGTTCGGAAACATACACATAGATGATTTTTTTCCATGTCGATATGCGAAACACTTCCGCCATTTCCAACAGTTTTTTATCGGTGCTAGAAAGGCCTTGTAAAATATTGGCATATAAAATCGGAACCGCCATAACCAAAGCGGTAATGAGCGACAATATTCCCGAAGAAAAAAACAGCAGAAACAAAATGATATACGATGCTACAGGAGCGGCTTTCGCGGCCGCCATCAAAGGGTTCAAAAAAATCTCGACAAACTTAAAACGATACGCCAGTGCCGCCAAGGGAAGGCTCATGACAAACGCGGCGGCAAAGCCAATGACAATTCGTGAAAGAGAAAATCCGATGCTCTTCCAAAAATCTAACGTAAAGATTAATGACCAAAGCGTTTTCAATACCGCCGCGGGAGACGCGAGCAGCATCTCTTCCCCAATCCGAATGCTTCCAATCTGCCAAATAGCAATCCATATCAATATGGCAATCAGCGTTTGTATTTTTCTATTTGATGTTATAGTAAAAAGCTTCATCAGGCATTTTCTCTCCTACAGATTTTGGATTCTGATCGTAAATCGTTTTTAAATATCCGCCGAGTTGTTCCTTCATTGGAAGACCATCAATATAAATGATACTGCAATACGGCAATGCCTGCTCAGCGATTTGGGAATCGGCAATTCCGGTTTCTCCGACAAGAACCGCCGCTTCGGGAATATGAGCGTTTACCCACATCGTAGAAGTTTGATATTCTTCGGCAAAGGTCTTTACCATTTCAGGATGCTGATCGGCAAACTCCTTCCGAACAATCACGACGCTCGTTACAAAGGAACTTCCGTCTTCCGCAACCGCGTCCCACTCTTTTGTTAAATCCAGAGCGATGCGCAAGCCTTCGATTCTCAATTGAGCCGTAGCCGCAAAGGGCTGAGGCAGCATCGCAATGCCGTTATTATCCCTCAAAAGAAAAGGGATGATCTCCGCCGGTTCCGATTTAAATTCGAGAAAAACATCTTCACCCGGAATAAGCCCATTGTGAGTCAAAATGTAGTTTAAGGAATATACCGGAACCGCGCCGTTTCCGGCAACATAAATCGTTTTGCCGCGCAAATCTTCAACACTCTGAATCGTATTTCCTTTTTCTACTATATATAAGACGCCCAAAGTGTTAATCGCCAGAACCTGATACTTTCCGGTGTTATTGTAAAACACTGCCGCCATGTTTGCGGGAACCGCCGCGATATCAACATCGCCTCTGGAAATGCGCGGAATAATTTCATCGATGGAAGTTAACGAAAACGAATAATCATTCCGCGTTTTGCCTTCATCGGCATCCTTCATCAATTTAACCATGCCCATCGCGGTAGGCCCTTTTAATGCCGACACGCGGACAGTTACGGCGCCTGCGTCAACTTCGGGAACATCACGTATTCCGGCGGAAATAAAAATTACCGCAATCAAACAAATCATTATAACAACAAACTTTTTCATTTTCATTCCTCGTACACAATTTCGCGCTTATCTTATATTAAGAAAATACCGTTCAAGATACGCGATTCTCGCTTTCGCGTTGTTGAAGCGTTTACTCTGCGGATACTCGTTAGTGAGCCGATAATAATAACTCAAAGCGGTACGAATATCTCGGCTGGGACTATTCGCTTCATAAAACTGTCCCAGAAGCCAAAAAGCTTCATCGCTCCCCGATGGGTAGCGCTCTTTAAATTGTTCCAAAATCGATATGGCTTGAACAATCTGTCCCGCGTTAAATTCTTCCTGGGCTTTTTTTATGTATTCTTCAGGAGCGGCATTTTCAGGCATTGTTACCGCGGATGCGTCATTCGATGTTCCAGGAATATTTTCGGCCGGCGGACCGGATGGAAGCGGCGGACTAACAGGAACAATTCCTTCATCCTGAATTGATGATCCGGTTTCATCAGGCGGTGGAACAGCCGCGGGTGTAATGGGCTCCGGGGCAGTCCGCGGCGGAGCCGGTTGAGAAGGAACATTTTGTGCGGCATTAGCACTTCCCGGTTCAAGGGGCCAGCGGGGTTCGGCTATCACCCGGCTCCTATCGGAAGGAGGATTAAACCAGCCGGTCCCCGATGATTCAGGAGCTTCTTCAACAATCACCTGAACATGATCATTCAATATATAATCCCGAATATAATCTTCCTTGTAAAACTTAAGGATATACGTTCCGGCTTGTTCGGCTAGAAAAATAAAACTTTGTCCTTCCGTATCCATGCGGCGGGAATTATAAGAAACTCCCCGGCGGGAACCCTGTTCTCCCAAAAAGACCCAGCCGGTTCCTCTAAACGGAATCTCTATGAGCTGACCAACGGATGCGTAAACGGTTCGGGAAAACACGATATCGTCATTTTTTTCAAGAGACGGAACCGGCCGCGCCGGAAGTTCCGGAATGGGATTGACCGGTACGGGGAGTGATTCTCTCACGATTGTGGAATCTTCTATGGGCTCAGCGGGACGTAAAAAAGCAGGCGGTTCTTGTTTCGGCTTTTGCTCCGCAGGGACTTGTGTTTCCGTTACAGGTTCGGGGGCGGGACTTATATCATGTTGAGATATTGCCGGAAATTCCGCCGAGGGTTCCGCCAACGGGTCCTCCTCCGGTTTCGCAAGAATCGGCATGGGCTCTTGTACAATGATCTCAGGGTATTCCATCGGCGGTTCGGCCGGAAAATCGGTTATTTCCGCAAACTCATCGATATATTCCGGCATGGATGCTGTTTCTGGTTCGTTCGGTTCAAGCAGATCATTTTGAGCCGTATCGTTTTCGGGTTCCGCCTCCGGTACAATGACCGAAGCGGTTTCGGCCGGCGGAACCGGATCTTCTTCCGGTGAAGGTTCGGTCAGGGGAATAGTGTCTTCACGCGGGATTTCTTCGGGAACTGTTTCGGGGGCGCTCTTGCAGGAAAAAGACAGCGTTAAAACCATCATTCCCAAAATGAAGAATATTTTTTTCACGGAACGGTCTCCAATATATCATCTACAGCTCTGATAATCCGCGCTCGCCAGGCATCAGCATTTTCTTCCAGAGCATCATTCCAAAAAGGCTCGGCATCCTCATCGGTCCATGAGGACTTGGGTTCACGGTCTAACATCACTTCCGGAATAAAATCAGGTTCATCGGGAAGAAAAATATCCTCCGATGTTATGGCCTGCGGGGAAAAAAATTGCTGTATTTCCTCGGAAGCCTCCCGCATTTCATCTTGATTATGACTCATCTCTATGGATATAACAAGAAGCGCCGCTAAAAGCAAAAATCCCGCAGTGCATCCGCCAATCAAGATCAGGATTTTTTTATTTGAAAACAAAGATTGTATTTTTTCCCGCAGCGGAAAAATTATATCAAACCATTTTTTCATTATTCACCGAAAATCCTTTTGTTATGGAAAAGTATATCATGATATTATTGTTTTGTCGGCACATTCAGTCACATATAGTCAAACAAACCAAAACTATTTGACTATTTCCGAAACTTACATTAAAGGAGTATATCAGCAAAAACTTATTCATCAATATTAAGCTCGCTGCACTATCAGCGGCAGAGAAATCCTTAACCGCGGATATTTTTCGATACAATTGCATCTTAAACGTTACATTGCCGTAAAATTACTCAAAAAGAGAACTTTCAATTTCTCGCGCTACCCTATTGCCGTATTAAGGTCTATTTAGTATTTTATATGTATACTCATTTTTGTATTCAGTGAATACGATGGGTTAATCATACATTTTGAATGAAACCGTATTCGCACGATCACTATGTATTTGCGAATCGGGAAATAATTGAGGAGATAAAATTATGGCAAAACAATTGATGTTCAACGAAGAAGCCCGCCGCAAACTGCTTTCGGGCGTTGAGCAAATTTCCAAGGCTGTGAAGGTTACCCTTGGGCCCAAGGGACGGAATGTTCTATTGGACAAGAAATTCGGCGCTCCTACCGTTACCAAAGACGGCGTATCCGTAGCTAAAGAAGTTGAACTTGCCGATCCCTATGAAAACATGGGCGCTCAGCTTTTGAAAGAAGTAGCTACCAAAACCAACGATGTGGCTGGCGACGGAACCACCACCGCTACAGTTTTGGCGTATTCTTTAGTAAAAGAAGGATTGAAAGCTGTTGCGGCCGGAATGACCCCTATCGAACTGAAACGCGGTATTGATAAGGCTGTCGAGATTTCCGTTGAAGAAATCAAGAAAAATTCCAAGGAAATCAAAGATAAAGAAGAGATTTCCCACGTTGCGTCGGTTTCCGCCAACAACGATCCTGAAATCGGAAAAACCATTGCCGATGCCATGGAAAAAGTTGGAAAAGACGGCGTTATCACCGTGGAAGAATCCAAAACGATGGATACAACCATCGAATTTGTGGAAGGTATGCAGTTTGACCGCGGTTATATTTCCGCTTACTTTGTGACCGACCGCGATACCATGACCAGCGTTTACGAAGATGCCTACATCCTCATTCATGACAAGAAAATTTCTTCGATGAAGGATATGCTTCCCCTGCTTGAAAAAATCGCCCAGAGCGGCAAGCCCCTTTTGATTATTGCCGAAGATGTGGACGGCGAAGCCCTTTCCACCCTGGTAGTAAACAGCCTCAGGGGAACCCTCCGGACCTGTGCCGTTAAGGCTCCCGGTTTCGGCGACCGCCGCAAGGCCATGCTGGAAGACATTGCCGTTCTTACAGGCGGTGAGGTTATTTCCGATGAGCTCGGCTTGAAACTTGAAAATACCGATATTTCTCAGCTTGGTAAGGCAAAGACCATCAAAGTTGATAAAGATAATACTACTATTATTAACGGCGCCGGAAAGAACAAAGACATTCAGGACCGGATTGCCCAGATCAAAGCCCAGATTGAAGATACTTCCTCTGACTATGACCGGGAAAAACTTCAGGAACGTTTGGCGAAACTCGCCGGCGGCGTTGCGGTGATCAATGTTGGTGCCGCCACCGAAGTGGAACTGAAAGAGAAAAAGCACCGGGTGGAAGACGCTCTTTCCGCTACGAGGGCTGCTATCGAAGAAGGAATCGTTCCCGGCGGCGAAATCGCGCTTATTCAGGCCGCGATTGCCCTCGAAAAAGCTGACACTGCGGCTCTTACCGATGATGAAAAAGTCGGCTTCAAGATTGTAAAACGCGCTTTGGAAGAACCCATCCGGCAGATTGCCGAGAACGCGGGCCTTGACGGCGCCGTTGTTGCCGACCGTGCCAAAAGTGAGAAAAAAGGCATCGGCTTTGACGCTGCCAAGATGGAATGGGTTGATATGGTAAAAGCCGGTATCATCGATCCCGCGAAAGTTACCCGTTCCGCTCTGCAGCACGCGGCTTCCATCGCGAGCCTGCTTCTGACCACAGAATGCGCCATCACCGACATTCCCGAAAAGAAAGAAGCTCCCGCAATGCCCGGCGGCGGAATGGGCGGCATGGGAATGGATTACTGATAAAACTGCTTTACAATTTTATCTTACAAAACCGCATCAATGTAAACTCACAGATTTTTTCAAGGCTGTCCTCCGGGGCGGCCTTTTTTAATTGAAAGTACCTTCTCCTTGAGCCGATTTCCTTGGTAAACATTTATGAGAATTATACCCGCGGCGAATGAAAAATCGCAGACAAAACCAAAGCAAAAACCATAGCAATGCCATACACTTGGACGGAGGAATTATGAAACAAATATATCTTATTATGGCAATGTTATTTTTATCGATTATCGTATTTTCAGCCTGCGGTACTATGACAGAAAGCAGCCGCGCAGGCGGGGATCTGTATCGAGCGGGAACCTATGAAGGAAGCGGCGGCGGATATTTCGGCCTTGTTACCGTTGCGGTAACCGTCACGGAGAACGCGCTTACGGATGTGGAAGTTATCTCTCATGCAGATACTGAAGGCATTGGGACGGCCGCTTTTGAAGAATTGACCCAAACAATTATGTATACCAATTCCGCCGATGCCGATGTGATTACCGGCGCAACGGGATCAAGCGAAGGATTCATCGCCGCCGTGAATGACGCGCTTTCAAAAGCGAGAATACCATAAGGATCGCTTTTGCCTATCGACTTTTAAAAGAGTTTTAGTACATAGTAGATGTATGTTGAAGATTCTTAAAAAACTTTTTTCCGCGAAAAAACCGCGGGAAGAACCTTTTGATCCTGAAGGCATTATTGCGGAAAAATGGGAAGCGGATTTTTCCGATCCGGAACATATCCGTTTTGCATTGACAGATACGGCCAGCCACACGGGTTTCATTGAAAACAAGAATCTTATACTGGCGCTTAAACGCCGAAATTGCCTTGCATGGATCGAGAATCCTTTGTACCGTTACAGCAATCTCGTTATCCGTGCCGGTCTTAGAATTGATGCTTTGGGCGGTTACGCCGCGGCGGGAATCAGCTTCCGCATGGTTGACGATGTCACAAACTACACATTGCTCGTTTCATCAAAAGGATATTTCCGCATTGATGTTATCCGCAATCGAAATCCGCTTGCTTTATTGGGTTGGACAGAAATCCCCGGCGGCTATTCCGATAAAGAAACCGTTCACGTTGAAATTATCGCGTTCGGAACCCATCTTATTTTTATACTGAATAACGAATGGGCCGCGGAAATACATGATGATACTCTTTCCGAAGGACAGGTAGGTTTTGCTTCCGCTTCTTATTCGTCCGCGGAACATATTGATAAGGCACATCCTCAAGTGTCTAAGGCATTCTTGGAATCTTTCAGCATTGAATCCAGGGAGGCGGAAGTTGAAGCAGCTTACAACCGATGGAACGATGAAACAAAGAGTCCGCAAAGCCGCCTCCGTTTGGCAGAAACATATTTTGCGATGGGCCGTGCGGAAGAGGCTCTGTCACAGCTTACAAATATTTGGGACACAAAAAATCACACGCAAAGCAATGAAGAATTGCTGCTGGCGGCCAAGGCTTCGCTCATGCTTTTACATCTTGATGACGCGGAAAAATATTTGAACGCTGTTTCGGCATCACCAGAAACGGAGATGTACCGGGCATCCGGCCTTGAAAAGGCGCGTTTCCTGTATCTGTCGGAAAGATACGAAGATCTCAAAACATATACCGATGAACTTTTGAAAATCCATCCTGATGATATAACGCTCCGGACACTCCAGGGACATGCTCACTGGAGCTTGAAAGACTTTCCGGCGGCGGCGGCGGCTTATGCGCAAGCCGCAATGCTTGACAGCGGAAATGGCATTCCCGCAAAAAACGCCGCGAACAGCTACGACATATTAGGCGAAGAAAAAAAAGCTGTGGAATATTATCTAAAGGCCGGCCGCTCTTTTTTAAAAAATGATAATTATGATGATCTTTCATCAATAATTCCGCGCCTGCTTTTTCTTGATTCAAAAAACTGGGAAGTTCACGCGCTCGCCGGGAAACTGGCGTTCGGCCTTGGGGACTGGCAGAAGGCCGAATATGAATTCAACGAAGCGGAAAAACTACGCTTGTCGTATGATACAATTATGGCGGAAGATCCGGCAATGGTTTTTTTGCAAGGACTCCTTTTGGTTCAAAAAGGCAAGAGACAGGAAGCTCTTGTCTTTTTGGAAAAAGCGTTGGCATTGGATGATGAACATAGCGTGTTTCATTTTAAACTGGCGGAAACACGTTTTTTGCTCTACAACAATCCTCATGATGATGAAATGAAAAAGCATATCGCTATCGCTTTGGAACAGGCGCCTCATGACGGATGGATTGCAAATATGGCAGCCCGGATTGCGCTGGCCGCGGAAGATTTGAAAACGGCGGAATTGCATCTATCCAAAGCGGCCGAAAGCCTGGGCGAAATTCCCGCTGTCCGGATGAGCAGAGCGCTTCTGTTATTCAAAAAAAATTTTCCCGATAAGGCATTGGAAATGCTTGAAGCCGGCCAAAATGAAGATGTTGACGGAATCATGGCAAACTGCGCCGGGAATCTTCTTACAAAACTTAATCGGCATGAAGAAGCGGATACCTATTACCGCAAAGCTCTTTCGATAGATCAGGATAATCGGGAATATATGATGAATCATGCATCATGTCTGATGCAATTAGGGCTTTACCGCGAAGCTGAAACTCTGCTCGATACAATCCAAACCGTTTCTCCTTCCGCCGACGCTTTGGAAATGAAGGCTTTTATCGCGGCACAAAAAGCCGAATATCAGCAAGCCGAAGCCGCCCTTTATTCAGCCCTGGAACTGGAACCAAAAAATATATCGGTGATGATTTCACTGGGATGGATTTACGCAAACACTTTCCGATGGAAAGAAACAGAAGAAATAGTACATAAATTGGAAAACATACATGTTGATGATGTCTTCCGTGAACGTTATCGGGAATTAAAAGAACGGTTTGAAGAAGCCGCTTTTAAAACCATTTCATGTTCCGGCTGCGAAAGAAACTGGAAAGTCCGCAAGGCCGAAATCAACGTACCGCCAATCAGGATTTTTTCTGAACCACCCGATGATCTTCCCGCGGGAACCTGCCCCGAATGCAAAAAAACATACTGCATCGGGTGCGCCAAAGATTCTATCGATGAAGACGGAAGATTCATTTGTAAAGACTGCGGAAAAAATCTGAAACTGACGGACCTCGGTTTGAAAAAAATTATCAACGACTGGGCATTGCAGATGATACCTGTTCAAAATAAACTTGAAAAGAAGAAATGAGGAAGGAGGTTTTAACGCGGAGGGAGTATTTGAAGGTTAAAACCTTTATTATTATTGACAAAAATATTTGACAGATTATCAAAAATACGATAGATTAAAGTGTGTATTTTGTGTGTTTTTACACATATTTTGATGTTTTGTTGGAGACAAAATGATTATTGATTTTACTTTAAGTAATATGTATTCTATCAAGGATGAAATTACATTTAGTTTTTTGTCCAATAAAAAGACATTAGATGATAACCTCAAATATATCTCCATTGAGAATGGGGCATATAATCTACATTCCTTTTCTGCCATTTACGGACCAAATGCGTCTGGAAAAACCAATATTATAAAAGCTCTTTCATCCGCTATTCAATTTATTTTATTTTCTCACAGACTAGATTTAGATCAAAAAATACCTCTCTATAAGCCCTTTCGTTTAGATGAAGCTTATAAATCGAAATCTTCTCAATTTCAAATTGAATTTTGCATAGAAAATATTCGTTATAATTATAGTTTTGTTTTTGACGATACAAGTATATCATTTGAGGAATTATCCTTTTATCCAAATGGGAGAAAAGCTAATCTGTTTATAAGGGAAGAAAATAACCCTATAAAGTACGGAAGTCATTTTACTGGTGAAAAAAAGATATTGGAGACTCTTTTATTGCCAAATAAGTTGTTTTTATCTATCGCCGCGAATTCAAATAATACTTCTTTACAGAAAGTTTTCCTTTTTTTTAAGAAAAATATAAATATGCACGTAAGAATGGATTCGTCAACTATTCCCTATCATTCTACAACACGCGAATTGAAAAAAAATGAAGATGATTATAAGTCGATATTAATCAAAATTCTAAAAGCAGCGGATTTAAGTGTAAACGATATTAAATTGATTGAAGAAAAAGATATTGAAAACCAATTGTTTTTGCCTAAAACTATGCCGGATGAAATAAAAAAAAGAATTATTGAAGATTTTCAAAACAAGCCGTATATTGGTCACAATGTTTATAAGGATGGAGAGAAAACTGACAAAATTGAATATTTTAATTTACAAGAAGAGGAGTCCACTGGTACTATAAAGATGTATGATCTTGCTGGAGAAGTTGTAAATAGTTTAAAAAATGGGACTGTATTAATAATTGATGAATTTAACAGCGGCTTACATCCTCTGCTGAGTCAGTTTATTATTGAATTGTTTATAAATCCTAAAATTAATAAACAAAATGCGCAATTATTAATTTCAACTCACGATACTTGTATTCTTGATACAAATAAGTTAAGAAGGGAACAGATTTGGTTTTCTGATAGAACCCATGATGGAAGTACAGAATTATACTCTTTGGACGAATTCGATAAAAATCTTATACGTAACAATGATAAATACGGTAAATTCTATCTTGACGGACGTTTTGGCGCTGTTCCGGCAACAGATTTAAATAAAATTGTGGAGATTTTCGATGCCTAGACCTAGAAAAAGAAGCGGATCACGTTCAATTGAAAAACGGCTTTTTATTCTTTGTGAAGGCAAGAAAGGTAAATCTGAATATGCATATTTTGAATCATTAATAAACAGTTGTAATTTTAAAGGGAAAAAAGTGGAGGTTGCGGTAATTGATTCAAAGAAAAATACAGGAAGGGAATTAGTTAAAGAAGCAAAGAAACACAAGGAATTCCCAGAGGATAGCCTTTGGGTAGTATATGACAAAGATGGATATACTCTCCATGCAGAAACGTTTATTACAGCGAGAGATAATAATATAAACATTGGATTTTCATCAATCTCTTTTGAGTATTGGATATTATTACATTACGAATATACAACATATTCGTTTACAAAATGTAACGAAGTCATTAGTTATATGAAAAAGAAGAAATATATTGACTATTCAAAATCTTCGTTAGAAATTTTTGATTTTACAAAAGATAAACTTTCAACAGCAATAACACATGCAAGAAGGATTAAAGTACATCAAAAGAAAGTAAATCCAGAGTCAACTCCCATTTACGAGTATAACCCCTACACAAATTTAGACGAACTGATCGAAGAAATATTTAAATTACAGAACGTACAATTGAATTAATAGGGGGTAACAAGAACAATATCCAGATGTTTTTTTATTTCCCGGCTGATCGTTTCAATATCTGCATTTTCTGCATTTATAGTGTACGCAGAAAACTCCTTGTAAGCGTGGCTTCTTCTTTCATGCAGTTCCCGGTGAGTTTTCTTAGGATTATCGGTCTGCAGGAAGGGCGGCAGTTCACCGGACATACGGCTGCTTTCGGCAACCCGGTTCCATGCTGTTTCGGAACTCACCTCAAGATACACCGTAAGTGTTTTTTCTCTTAGCAGCGCGGCAGCTTTTGGATTGTCGATAATTCCGCCGCCTGCAGCTAAAACAATAAGCGATGCGTTTCCGCCGGATTTTTCAAGTATTGTCTGTAATGACTCCAGTTCAGCTTTACGGAATATTTCTGCCCCTTCCTTGTATAGAACCCTTGGGCTTTTTCCGGACTGTTCTTCAATACAAGAATCTAAATCGAGCAAATCGGCACCGAGCAGACGGGCAAGTTCTTTTCCGACGCTGCTTTTCCCTGAATGCTTGGGACCCACAAGGGAAATAATTTTGCAAACATTATTCATATTCATCCTAGTCAAATCCTACTCTAACATGTACAATTAGGCTATACAATGAACGGAATTATGTCACTTTTTGCACTCATATTATTAGCCGCATTGCCGATAGTTCTTGCGTACCTCTGGCTCATCATGAGAAAATACCGATTTAACATAATCTGGTTTCTTTGCGCACTTCTTGCCGGAATCATTTCAGTATTGATTGTCTTCTGCATTCAAATGATCATTCCTGTTTTCGCCGTTGAAACTACCGCGGAATTATTCCTCAACATTATTATACGAACCGCGGTCCCGGAAGAATTGAGCCGTCTTTTGGCAGCATTTTTTTTAATCGCCTTAGCAAAAAGATGGAAGCGTCTGAATCCCATAGAAACAAAATCCGATGGAGCCGCAGCGGGACTCGTCATTGCCTTGGGATTTGCCTTGTTTGAAACAGCCGGATATGCAATGTCAAACATCCAGATAACATTTCTTAGAGCTGTAACTACATCTCCCTTACATGCCGCATGTGGCATCAGAATAGGCATGAGTGCGGTTTCATTTCGGAATCATCATACGGCTTCCGGAATATGGAATGCGTTACTCGCAATATTCATTCACACAGCGTATAACTTCATCATCTTAAATCCTGGAACCCCGCTCATTTTTCTCATATTGATTACAGTAACGAGCATCGTTTCTTCATTGATGTATATCAAAGGTGAATAATACGGCTCCGTTTCAGAATCATTTGAAAAACTAATACGTTTTTCAAAAAAGAGCTTGTAAAATAACTGTTTTTTTGATATGTTGGATAAAGTTAAATGTATCGCCCGGATGGTGGAATTGGTAGACACGCTAGTTTCAGGTACTAGTGCCTTCAGTGGTATGGGAGTTCAAGTCTCCCTCCGGGCAAATTGCTAAATCCTTATGTTATAAGGATTTAGCAAACAAATGTCTTTCCCGAAAACGGGGGATGTTTCTTATTAATTTCTACTGACTGATACAAAACTGATACTTTTTTTAGCTTTGCATTGGTCGGAAATAGAGGTTGATGATGCACCGACCATTCACTCTCTACAAAGAACCGCTCAAGTCGGTATTGCTTCCTGTGTAACCATTAATTCGCATCCCCCAAGCATAGTATTCATATTGGAATCCATTGTATTCGCCTATATATCCATCCTTTATTACAATGCCTTCTTGAGAGCAATTTATAAAGGAAAAAACACCCAACAGCAACAGAGTTATTCGGATACTAAATATAAAGCTTCCTTTACTCATTGGGTAACAATTTGAGCAGCTGGATTTTTTCGTCTTTCTGGATAACGATCCAGAGATAAGGAGGTTCGTACAACATCCCCAGAGGATATCCAATCGGTTTATCCGCAACACCAAGATAGCGCACCCATATTTCACCAAGTGATTCTTCGGAATTATCCATATTTCGTTTATCAATAATCATTCCTGATTTATTAAGGGCAAGATTGTTATACATATTCCAGCTCTCACTTCCATACATTGAGAGGAAAAAAGGTATGGTATCGTGGTTTACAATATGATAGGATGCTCCTAAATTATAGGAATCACGCTCAAAAGACTTTGTAAAGATATCAGAGTTTCCATCATAGGAATAATGTATTATTTTTTTACGATCACTGCTTACTGCCCAGATTGTTTCAGTAGCTTTATCGTATCCCAAACCTTCTATCCAAGGAATACCGAGTTCCTGTGCAACATCAATTTCCCTTTGATTTTGCCCATCCATATCCATTAAAAAAAGCGGATAAGTTAAAGAATTTGTAGCTTCATTATATAGGGAATATGTACCAAACATACATTTGTCAGCAAAGGTAGTAAAATGCCATACGTTGAAAGGAGCGTTAGTTGGAATAGTGATTGGTATCTCTCCTGTTTTTTTCATACTTTCTCGATCAACAATATGAATAACGTTCCCATACTGGAAATAAAATGAATCACTCGTAGCAGATATATCAACATCTAGTTGCTCCCTCCAAGGAAGAACAGGAACAAAATCAGAAATGTCATAAGAAGCTATTATTTCTGCCCCCGCCTTTTCTGGATCATAGCTAATCTGATCTGGTAAATAAGTTCCGTATCCGTCCTCCCAGTGCATTACTGCGTTTCCTTCAACAATTGACACAAGACTCCATTGTTTGCTTCCTGGCGTATCAAGATCAATATATAAAACAACAGCGTAGATTCCATAACCGGTAAAGGAATCTTTGTAGGTACTATCACTATAGAGTCCTATAAAGGCAGAACCGTTTTTTATTTCAATTGGCTCATCCTTATAAAATAAATCCTTTTTATACCCATCAGACATTGATAACGCAAAAAAAGAAGAAATAAATTTTCCGTTATATTGCTCCGGTATACCGATGATGGTAAACCCTCGATCAGATTCTTTGCTTTCAGTGTAGAACACACAAGAAATGACAAAAAGGGAGATGATGATTAAGCATGAGATACAAAATTTTTCTTTTTTATGTATCATTCTTAGTCTCTCCATCTTTCATATTCAGCAACTTTGGATTCCCACCACTCTAATTGTTCTGCCAAGTCTCCTGTTTTGACATACCTATATTTCTTTGCGTTTTTCATTATTTTATCCTTCTTATCTCACTACGTTCAGGGAATCCATACATAAAGCTCCCGTTCGATTTTCCAAATCCAACGTTCCAGAACCATCCAACGCATATACCTCAATCCTAATTATATCCCCCGGTACAATATCTGATTCCAGAACAATGGTATCTAGACCAGAGTAATTTACATAGCTTTCAGTAAACTGTATGAAAAATTGAATACCCGTATTTTTTGCATACTCGTACCAGGTAATGTTCCATACATAAAAGTCTAAATTGCCTAAATCTATGGTTAAGTAGTCTTCGCCATTCCCTATTTTTTTAGGGATACCTGCTAACTCATCACCATCACTGTCATGATACTTATTTTCCAGCAGCACCAAAATAAAATACCCGTTTGCACCTGGGTAAGAATTCCAAGTTATCACCGGACTGTTGGTGGTAAAATTTTGTGTATCCATCTGGATATTCAAGTTTTGTTGTGGAAATAACAGGGGCCTTTCTAAAAGGTCAATTTCAGGTTTACAGCTCCAACTCAACAAGATTAAAAAACAAGCTAGTAAACAAAATATTCTTTGATATTTCATAGTTCATCACCTCATCTTTCTTGAGAGCAATTGATAAAGGAAGCAGTACCCAACAGCAATAGCATTGTTCGGATACAAAATATAAAACTTCCTTTCCTCATTCGGTAATAATTTGAGCAGGAGAAAATGTCCACCCGCCATTCTCATACACATAAGTCCCGCTTTGCTCACCATTATTTCGGTAGAACTCATCAAAGCCTAATTCAAATACCGCAGCAGATGGATGTAACTGTACATTTTCACCTACATCTATGTGGGTAATATTATTGCCGATAAACGTGCCCCGGGAAATTCTGATTCCTTTAGGAATTATTAGACTGGTAAGTTTATTGTTCTCAAATACGGAATCATATATATCAATATTTTCAGGAAGATGCAATTCCGCGATTTCATTATCCGCAAATGCCCGCATAAAAATACGGGTAATATTGGGCGGAATAATAAGGCTGCTTATCTTATTATTTCTAAATGATTCATACCCAACATTGGTAATTCCGCTGCCGAAAGTCACATTGCTTATTTGGTTATTCGCAAAAGCCTGCATTCCAAGACCACCGTCATCTAGACTATCCGGCAAAACTACAGAAGTAAGCTGATTACTTATAAAAGCGGAATCATAAATCCATTCAAGAGTATTGGGAAATTGTATCTCCGAAAGTTCATTATTTGCAAAGGCGCCAGAGCTAATTTGATAAAGATTGCTCGGAAGTAGCACTTTTGTAAGATTTTTATTTTCCAACGCGCCTTCTGTATATTCGGCAGGAAAAGTCTCAGGTATACGCTCCCTGCCGCGGATAAAAAGAACTCCCATAGTTTTTATATACGAGGGAATAGAAAGGGTCGTGCTACTTCCCGTGTAGCCATTAATTCGCATTCCCACCCCATAGTATTCATATTGGAATCCATTGTATTCGCCTATATATCCATCCTTTATTACAATGCCTTCTTGAGAGCAATTTATAAGAGAAGCAATACCCAGCAGGAACAGTATTGTTCGGATACAACATAAAAAACGTAATGATGTCATTGCGGCTCCTATATGAGTATTAGTATTCGAAATCGGGGTTAAGCTCTCCAGAGCTCCAATAAAAATTCATTGTAGGTGGTATCGTAAACGGATCCTCGGCGTTAACTGTCAAAACAACTTTATACCATTTTCCGGGTGAGAAAATAGGATTAGTATCCTCAAGACGGTATATTGTTAGCGGTTCATAACTATGATTGTATAAATTATCATACCATCTATCAGTCGTTATCTCTGTTGTTCCCAAATAGTACTGCGTGTCAGGATTTACGTTTCTTTTTATCTTCTTTTCTGGAAATACAATATTCCCTACATACTCATTATACATTTCATTTTCAAAATAGAAATAAAAATCACCATCAACATAACCCCAAAGATGATCAAAAGCAGAATCGAAATTCTCGTTATACATTGACATCCGTAAATCTGCGTCAACAATTTTATTCTCTTCAAAAACGGTACCATAGAAGTTTATAGGACCATTTGAAGGACCGCCGATATAAAATCCTATTTCATCAGGATCAAGCGGTTCAAAAGTCATAGGTTCTCCGCCTCCCCCACATCCAGTAAAAAACAAAGAAACAACAATACATATACCAACAAATATAGATTTCTGAAAATTATTCATAAAATTTCTCCCTATCTTCTTGTAACTCTTAAAGAATTCATCAAAAAAGCACCTTTCTTGTTTGCAGAATCCAGTATGCCTGAATTGTCCAGAGCATACACTTCAATAACGATTTTATCTCCAACATCAATTGTGGGAGGATTATCATCTTCCTCGATAAATCGAATAAGTTCGGAATCAATTGTTATATCCGTGTTATATGTATGCTGATAAAACAGCGGTTTATAAGGTCTGTTGCCGCCGGTATTTCCAAGAGTTTTATCAAAATCCTTGTTCGACATCGTTACCAAAACAAAATATCCGTTTGCTCCTGGATAAGCATCCCAGCTTACTACCGGATTGTTATTGGTAAAATTCTCATGCTCCATCCTGATATTCAATCTTCGCGGAAACTCCACGGTAAATTCCTGCCCGCTTCCATTACGCTGCAAGGTGTAGATTTGCTCTTCCTGCCAAGGATTTACTGTACTTGCAGAAAACCTTGAACCGCTCATTATTTCTGTCAGATTACTTGCGTATACTCCAACTTCGGTATTCAAATCCTCTGGATCGTCAAAGAGATACGCTCTTATCCGCAGGCGGGTACTGCTTTCAAGAAGATAATTATTCGGAATCAGCACATTTTCGGTAAAGCGCGAGCCTTCGATAGTTCCGGTAATAGTTTGAGTGGTCATTCCGGTATCGATAAACTCAATGACAGCGGCAACTTCCTTGCCGTTCGCGGAAGAATCAGGGTAATCAACATTGAGCGTAAATTCCGTGAAAGTTGCGTTGAAATTAAACTCATCAACCCTTTGCAGATTTACTGCCACCCCCGAAGTATCGATGGCGATAATATCATTCGGTGACCATTGTTTTACAGGAAGATTTACTTCATTTGGAAATTCATTCATGATCTTCCTTTTCCGCAATCCGCTCATCTTGGGTCCGCTTAAATCAAAGTCGTTCAATGTAAGTATTTTTGTCACCGAATTGTAATAATACTGTCCCCGCACAGTATAGCGCGGATAACTGGCAACTTGCATCCGCGCAGTGCCGTCGTCGTTAAGCTGAACCAGCGTTTCGCCGGCTCCAATGTTGCCGGAAACGGTCATATTTCCTCTGAATATACCAAGAACATTCGCACCGGTTTCGATGTTCAGCACCGGACGCAGCGAATATCCCTGACCTTGATTCCAATGGACAGAACGGTCGGTGTTCAGTTCTATCATCAACGTAAACAATTTACCATTAAATATTTCAAAGGGACCTTTCAGTTTTAGTCCCGATTGTTCTCCGCTTGGTATCCGTATTGGGTATGTTTCGCCGTTTATCGTAATTGTGTTTTCATCATTAAGTACAAGACGCAGTTCTTTGTAAACACCCGGTTCTATAGAAACATCGGATAAAATTACAGGCTCACTTCTTGAAACTCCAAGTATGTCAATTGTACGCTCTTCATCAAGAATGGTGATATGATTGTCGTTTGAGTCTATAACAACCATTTCGCGCACAGTAAGAATAAGTGATTCAATTCCTTGAATACCTTTTCCGTTGTTTGGGATTTCCACGCTTCTTGCGGAAGCTTGCGGCGAAGCATCGTACATCCCGACAACAAGGCGGGTTTCACCGCTGTTTGTATCCGGCAACGAATTACCAATATTGTCTTTATCGATATTTGAGCCAACAGGTGCTTTGCATGTTGTTATAACAATAGTTGCAACGGTAATTAAAGTGAAAACTGTAAAGACAAAAAAAGCGGATTTTTTGACGTTTTTCATAAAAACCTCTGTAGCAATTTTTTGCACAGAAAGAAAAACAAAGAAGCGGTAACTACATTATAACACTCTACGTAAGATATTTGTCAAGGAACCGCAAATGTAAATAATCATAGAGAATGGCAAATCCCAGTCAAGCCCCGGAAGCTCTCTAACTCCATATTCCACAAAGAAATACACCCACCGCCCCCGATCATTCCCATGATAATCAAAAACCAGTAAAACAGGCATAAAACTCCATAAAAACGGCTGTTTTATGCCTGTTCTGTTACCTAAACCGTTACCCCACAGAAATAGGATAGTTCGCGGTCAATACTTCCACCTTTCCCCTCGGATTTTGAGAACGGTTAGTCATAGAACACGTCATCTTCATTTCGAGCGTTTCCCACTTATTTTGGCAGGTATATTCTACGAGCGATTTATTCCGAAAAGAACTCAACAAAAACTTCCCCTGTATATTCTCTAAAAGCTGTAACAAAACGTCAAAATCCTCTTGAGAATATCCATCATAATGCCCTTGGTCGGTACCGACATACGGCGGATCAAGATAGAAGAACGTTTCTGTAGTGTCTCTGCTTTTGATAATCCGCAGGGCATCACAACATTCAATCTGAACCTCTTGGAGCCTTGCGGCATAATCGATTGAAAACTGTGTCCGTTTGTTTTTCAATTTCTTGCTTGAAGTTCCCACCCGATCAAAGCCGAAGCATCCATTCAGTTTACAACCATAAGAAGTATTAGCGAGCATCCACACGGCCCAAGCGCGTTTTACCCGATCAAACATCTCTGGGTTTTCGTAAATTACTTCGGCATGTCGGTGTTGTTTCCGGCTATGAAGACTTATAGCGATTTCCCTTTCCAGGACTGAATAATCACGCTTGAGAACCTCGTAGAAATTGATGAGCTCTCCGTTTGAATCGTTAATCACTTCAACCGGCGACGGCTCCTTCGCGAAAAATACCGCGGCGCCGCCGAGGAAAGGTTCGCAATAAATCCTATGTTCCGGAATGAGAGAAAGAATCTTGGAAGCGAGCTGCTGCTTTCCTCCGTAATACGATAGTGGTGTTTTCATAGAAACCCTCTACACTTGTTTAGGCTTTACCAAAAGACAAAAAGGTTATCATACTGAAAACACCTAGTGCTAGGTTGGGTGGAATCAGGGAAACCTGGAGGCGTTTGCGCGCCTGTCCGGCAGGTGGATTCTGCCGGGCTCTGCCTGTTATATTTGCGGCTTAATACCGCTTATCCGGCAACGCCGGTGTTTTACAAAATTGCTTGACTTTTCACATAGAGTGAGCGATATTATTTATAGAAGGTTTGTGAACTGATCGGTCCTTTTGGGTCGTGCTGGTTTCCAAACGAGTAAAACCTGCGGAGTCTGGGCCCCTTTGGGGAACGGATCTTGGCAGGTTTTTTATTTTGTAATTTCATATAATTTGCCTTTCCAAATAACCAATGCTTTCTTGATATGGTTTCGCACCTGACTCTTTACAGCTTGCTCAATTGTTTCCCAATCTAGTGCTTGAGTTACAATATCAACAAGAACGGTCGAAGCTCCTTGTCTTCTCGCCCCTCTGATTGCATATACTATAGCGTTTAGTGTAGGTGTAAAAATATGCTTTATATCACCAAGTTCGTTATCAATAATTACATCTAAGTTATTAACGCCTTGGACTGTAGTTCTTGGCAAGAAGAAAACCTGATGTCCTGCATTAGCCGCTTTTTGAGCGGCGCCAAATTCATCAGTTTCAACCCAATGGCCTTTCTCTTGACGATTCTCTTTTCCGGGATTAGCGAGTTTTGCTTTTTTTACATAACCTCCGGATGAAGAAGTAAACAGCGTTTCATAACCTTGGACTAAATCAAGCGCATAATTTTTCATACCCAGTTGATGAGCAAGAACAACAATGTCACCATCGATTCCATATTGAGAAGCTCTCTCAATCATGCGGTCAGTGAGTTTCCACCAGCTTTCTTTATCAACTGGATTCCCTCCAAACCCATCCATTGGCTTGAACCGTTCTCTGAGTTCCTCCATCGCCGGGTTCTCTACAATCGTTCCGTCTTCAATTTCGCTTTGATACACCGCCTGTAATCCTGTCCGGCACTGATAATGATACGGCGGGAAACCGAAGGTTTTCCAGAACGGATGATCGGCTGTCATTGCAACATCTTGCTTCCCATCGCGGATAAGTCCCCGGCAAATGTCCGAAGTACGACTGTCTTCCACAACGAGAAGGCGCCAGGCAGGAGGCGGGTTGTTCTGAAACCGCATGAGCTTCCCGGCAGTATACGCGGTCTGGGTATTGGTACGAAATACATTCTCCCAATAACCGGGCTTGAGTTTCATCGCGTCATCTTGGATGAGCGTTTGCAATGTCTGCCATTGCTTGTGCGTTTCGGCAACACCTTTCCCGCTTTCCATCGCCTTGAATAAAACCTGCCGGGCAGTGTCGATGTAATCACACTGGGCGAGACGGGCAACGGTGAAGGCGCGAAAACGCAGTTTCGGCTCAAGGGTATTCCATTCTGCCTTTGTTATGGGAATACGGTTTTTCATAAAAGAAACGGCTTCCTCAAAAGGGAGCGGGGGGATTTCTGTATCCGCTGCGTCTATCTTTCGGGAAGCGTGATCCATTCCCATGAGGAGCGCCGCGGCGATAAGTGTTTCGGTTTCTTTTATAAAGGAAGAATCGATTTCAGGGTGGTAAGGCTTTTCTAATGCTTCTTTTGAAGGCGGCTTATCGGTCTTTGAAAGGCTTTCTATATAGAAAGAAAGTGTCTTTTTTACACTCTCGCGGATTCGCTTTTGGGCGGCGCTGTCGAGGCTGTCAAGTTCAGTAATATGTGCTTTTTCCAGTGCTACATAATCCGTATCAGCGGTTTTGGTTTTTGCACTTTTTTTTTACCGGAATCAGACAGAGCAAACCCGGATGAAGTTTCTTTTTTGAAAGCATCCTCATCGTCTCTTGGTTTCGGCAGTCCGTAACGGTCATACAGCGCGGCACGGGAAACCGGAACGCCGTGATCAACTGCGCTCATCACCTCGGCAAAACTCGCCTTCCGTTCGGTATCAATTTCAGCGAGAGGCGGAACGGCATGAGTAAAACCGTTCAGCTCAACCACCCAATTGATAATCTTCTGAATGAGAGCCTGACCTTCAAGTGCGATGCCTTTCGCGTCTTCATAAAAAAGATCAGCTTGCACTTCACCGAGAGCGAGACTCCCTCCATCGGTTTTACTTGTGGCGATAGACTGCCCGGTGAGACCATAACTTATCTGTATATCACAGGCATCAACAAGTGCAGAGAAACCGATAAGATCACCGGACATACCGACTTCATGAATTGACTCAACATTACCAACAGCCGAAGCCGAACCGGATACAAGACCGAGAAGCTGTTCTGCAATACCGACCGCTCTTTTACGGATAGTCTCATCATCCCCCTCAGCTTTGAACAAGGCTAAAATAGATTTCACCGAAAACTTTTCAGTCGCCTGGAGCCAGAACTCATAGCCCGCACGCTTAAACATCCACGCCCAATATACACAACGGAGAACGCTTGTTCCATAGGGATTTTCATCATCGGTGTCGTGATGATACTCAAGCCACTTATAAGGATGATCAAGCGGCTTCCGCTCTCCGTATTCGTTGAGATATAATTTCCAGTCACGGCCGAATACAAACCGTTCCGGCTTTCGGGTGATAATGTTATCGGGAACATATAGCCCGTCTTCAAAACGCCAGAGAAGCTCTGAAACGGAAAACCCATAATCAAGACCGGAATAAATCCGCTTGAGTTTTTGATACAGTTTATTCCAGAGATCAAAGCCTTTAACAAAAGCGAACACATCATCGGG
>DBDH01000004.1 GCA_002293455.1 Treponema sp. UBA937 | reverse complement strand
GCTCGGTTATTGACTATTTCAGATCGCGCAGTTTGTCAATGTCGCTGACAAGGTCTACCGGAACCTTCCGTCCCTGACTGTCAGTCATGTATTCTTGTTTACTCATGGTTTTTTCTCCTATTAAAAATGTCTAATTCCTTCCGCAACTGCCATTTCTTTCTGTATATTCTTATTCGTTCGTGGCGGCAAAATCTGATTAGCCTGTTAGTGAGATATTTTCCTGTAAAAAGAGGATGTTCCGGCATACTCATACGGCCTCCTTCCATTGAAAAGAGAGCTGCTTTCTGGTTAAACCGCGACTTTTAAGATAGCCGTTATTCACACTTGTCCACGGACCATCTGAACAAACGGTACATGGTCGATACGCTTCTCCAGATTTATCAACAACAATTTCGGGTACACAGAGATAAGCTTTTCCATATCCAAAAGGGAAATCACCATAAACAACTCTGGTTTCAATTTCTTTCCCATCAACAGTAATTACACGTGACAATTGAAAGCGCAGTTTACGAACACTCATACCGCCCCCTTCTCGCGCGATGCGGCAAGCAATGCGTCAAACGATTCGTAACCCAAAACATCAGCTAAGGCGTTTTTTACCTTATCCGAATTCTTGCGCCCCTTCAAAAAGTGTGTTATCATTGGTTGGGAACAGCCTGACTTGATGATGATTGGTTTGTAGGTAAGATTCCGAAGAATAAGCTGACACCTTAGCCAGGCACCTTCCGCGGGCGTAACCGGTCTTCCTGTTGCTCGGCTTTTTTTGTATGGCACTTTGTGTTCCATAATGCGGCTCCTTTCCCGCTCTTGGCGGGGAGTTGATAGTGATTGAAGGGGGTTCTGATTGGTTGTCATGACCCCTTCAATTTTTTCTTTAGTTAGTATTTTTTATTACTAACTTTGATATTATTATCAGCGGATTTAGTTTAAATGTCAAGCGAAATATGTTAAAAGAGGTTATCTTTGAGAGAAAATATCGATATAGCAAAAAAATTGAGCGAAATACGTTTAAAAACAGGCAAGAGTCAAGCTGATTTTGCTGGAGAGGTAGGAATCCCCCAAACTACTTGGTCAGGGTATGAAAGAGGACAGACTACTCCTAAGATGGGGGTTTTATGGGCGCTTGCGGCAAAAGGCTATGTTATTGAGGGTCTGACTTCAAACTTTATAGACGATATGCCAGTAGAAGCAAGAAAAGAAATTGAAGAAAAGACACAAATTATTAGGGCTGCTTTCCCCGAAGACATGTTGCTTGAATCAATTAGGCAATACGTGGAGTATGTTTCAAAATTTGATTTCTTCAAGTTTTCTGATAACAAACCGCTTGCGATTCCCTCAAATGAAGATGATTATCACGCAATGGTTTTGCTCCCTCTTTATTCTCAAAAAGCATCAGCCGGACCGGGACAGGAACTTACCCAGCTTGAAGAAAGCAAGTACATGCCGGTACTTCTCCGGCTGCTAAGAGGAGCCCAGCCCAAAGACTGCGGACTCATAACCGTTCGAGGCGATTCCATGACGGATATCGGACTTTTTGATGACGACATTGCAATCTTTGATAAATCCCGAATTGAAGGCGATGGAATATATGTCATAAGCGTCGCATCGGAAGTCCGTATCAAACGGCTTGAGTACAAAATCTTTGACAAAAAAATCATCATCAAAAGTGAGAACGCAAAACGTTATCCCGATCCGGAAATCATCAGTTATGAACAGGCAGAAGAAATGCTTCAAATCCACGGCAAAGTATTAGGATGGATACACGGACATCCGTATTGATAAATATTGAGAGGGGGGAGAAAGATGAAATTTTTATTATCATTTGCTGCGATTTTCTTATTTTTTCTAGTAGCAATAATCTCTGGTGTAATCATGTATATGCGGTTTTCACAAGGGAAGTATGTTTTTGGAAAAGAAATACCTGAAGAAAAAAAGACTGTTGTTAAATACAGATATATATACACCGTATTAGCATTGTTTGGATTAGGAATATATTTTGGCATATTTTTTGACTATTCTCCTTTTTTCCCCGAAAGACCACAACAACAAGCAGCCTCTCAACAACAAAAAGCAGGACTTGCCTATTCAGATAATTATACGCTCGAACATAAAGATGAAGTGCTGCAATATGTTAATCTTTTTGTTGCTTCTCGACCTTCCATTCAAAAATATTTTGATGCTATTGAATGGTCAGAAGCAATCCTTTACAACGAATTCTATAATTATCCTGCCGAAGAATATGGATGGATTAAGCAGATATATCTCCAAATCAAAATAAAAGACGAGGGGACAAATCTTCCTCCTGAATGGATGGCTGAAAGAAATGTTCTTCATTATTATCTTGGCGGCGGAACAAATCCCGGCGTTTATGCACAGAAAATTCAATCCCAATATTTTGCCGATATGCCTATTGATGAAGGAACAGATACCTTTTTGAGTATGCCGGAAATGGCGGGGATAGATTTGATTGGGGAGTAGAGGAAATTTTATTATAAATAAGGAGAAAAAGTTATGAGTAACAAAAGCAAAACATCCAACGAACAAAAACCAGAGGAAAAGACGAATGAAGAATCAGCTTCCCTTGGGGAAGAATGGGGAAAAGAACTTCCAACAGATAATCTTATTACGAATGAAGAATACAGCTATGGAGAAGAATGGCAAGATGATGGCGACATTATGAACGACGCGACAAAAGAAAAACGATAATACTTAACAGGGGAACGCTGATAAAGGCTATCGTACCTGCTGTAAGCAGATTTGCTCGGTATCTCATTATTTTCCGATTGTGTTTTATATACTGGTAAAAAGATGCAATCCCTCCGCTAAGGATTATTTCCAATTTTGCCTTATACAGTTTACCTGAAAAAAATTGTGAAGGAGTTCCATTTGTCCTAAAAATTTTCTTAGGAAAAACGGCCAAAGTTAGAAGAACTACTGTAATGACAAATCCAATGCAAGACATTATCAAAACAGGTTTGAACTCCAAATACTTTTGATTTTCCCACATTGCGACAAGCAAGCCGCACACTGCGGTAAAAACAGGTAAAGCAAAATTAAGCAGAGAAAAAGCCTTGTTGTTTAGGCTATTGAGGTCATCAATCAGTTTGTCATTATATTCCTGCGCTTCATTATAGAAGTATTCCATCTTTTCTTTATCGACAGTTTTCCAATCCAGTTCTTGAAAATTAATATCGACAGTTTTCTTATCGAGTTTTTGAAAATCAACCATACTATATGCTCCTTTTATAACTTATAGTCTATATATTTTATCGGAAGATTACCATCAATTTCTTTCACCTTCTAGGATTTGTTGAAAAAGTAATCCTCCTTTCCCCTATTCATTCCTATATAGATATTACTTTCATCTTACACCTAGCAGCTTTATGTGAGAATCCAGCAGAACGGAACTTTTCTTTATAGTTTGTGTCTCCGGCGATTTTTCCAGAAAGGTATAGTTTCATGTAATGCCTCAAAACAAAAAAACATGGGGGCGAGATTGCAAAGCCCCCATGATGCGGAACGTGCGTCCATCCGCGGGACATCCCAAAAGGAGGAACATGAACAGTGAAAGTCTATCAGGCAAGAGATTGAGAAATACTCTAATCGGGATTATTGAATAATTGACAGCTTGCGCGGAAGGTTTTATGATTAAAATGCGGTAGGATACTTTGAGAGGGTTCAGCTGGTAGCTTCGGATTTCGGCTGTAAAACCATACGGGCGGTAACGCCGGTACGTTGGTGCTCAAGGCAGTCCTACCTGATTTTTTTCAGCCTGGATATTCGGTTGTATTCGGTCATCCCTCGATCAAGATCAGAACCTATATCGAGCTTGTACATTGTCGAAATTTTTGGAAGCATGAGCATCACACCCTTGTGAGCTTTTCCGGTCAAATCCGTATTCACCACGATTTTGAGAAAAACACTTTCCGATTTTTTCACCAGATAGATAAGGTCATTGTTATCAAGGTACACATCCCCGTCCAAGAGGTAATCGATGAGCTTGTACCAGTCTTCTTTATCGGGGGCGTTGTCCTGGCTTGTGTGCCGTCCGGCAAATTTCCGTGAATTCACCAAGCCTTCATTCAAGGTGATTAGGCTGTTATAGTCAAGGTTCTTCCCATTGGCTTTGACAGCGTCAAGAATCTTCCGGTCAAGGAATCCGACAGGCGTTGTGTTCCGGTCATCGGAAATAAAATCTTCTCCCCGCTTGAGCGCTGTCTCCACAAAAGAATAGTGTTCCTTTTTCATGATGGAATTGTTCATCAAGGATTGCATCACCGCATCATACTGTTCCGGAACTTTGTCCTGGGTTTTCCGAATAACCATGTCCATATTGGGAACGCGCCTGCCGGTTCTGCCGACATTCCAGGCAAAGCCTGGACTGACCCCTTCCGGGATTTTTTCAATCCTGCCCGTCCGTTCATCGACCCATATCTTGTACTTGGTTGGCGGAGCTTGGTCCTTTACTCTAGCAGTGTATCCAGGATTTCCGCTCACAGCAGGCGGAACCTTGATGCCGCTTTCTTCCAGTTGTTTCTTTCTCGCTTCGCTGACCGCCTGCGTCCAGCACTTACAGCCCCAATCATTTTTCGGATAATGGGTATCCCACCAGGGATCATCTTTCGGCAATATCAAGCCTTCCCAACTCTGATGATCCGGCCGGTGATTTTTTGACGGCCCAATCCGGTACATAAGATAGGGATGCAAGGGTGAATCCATCGTCCGCTGCCATCGTCCTTGATTATAGGCCTGACCGGTATTCATATCGTAAATCGTTTTGAGCCGCCGGTCACTTCCGAGTTGTGCGTTCACTGTTTCTCCGGTAACCGGGTCAATCATTGTCTTCTTTCCCCACCAGCCTTTTTCCTGCAAGGCAGGCGCAAGGTTCTTTTTGAAGGTTTCAAAACTCTCGCCGTTTTCAATTGCCTGTTCCACGGCTTTTTTAATATCGGAAAGTACATCGACCTGCATGGCTTTCGCAACCGTGAAGTTTGAAGCATGTTCTTCGTTCCACACATCACACCACGAGAAAGCCGGCCGCAGTTTTTTGTTCTTGATGTATTCTAAAGCATCGTTCTCTGTCATTCTGAAAACCCGTCTTCGCCGTCTACCCGGCTTTTAAAGGTGGCGGAAGCAAGGAGCCGCGCGATCTGATCCGGCGGCCAGCTTGACGCAAGCCGTGTGAGCTCTGCAAGAAAGTCTTCATAATTGTCTGTCTTGTCGGCAGCTTCTTCCAATACCGCATACATTTCTTCGGTTATTTCTGCAAAAGTTTCTTTTGCTTCAAAATCATTCTTGTACTGATTTTCTGTTGAAGAACTTTCAGCGGCATTCAAAGCAATGTACCGGGCATGATTTAATTCGGCCATACCGAGGGGCACGGCCGGTTGTTCGAGTATTTCATCTTTTTCCCCGGGCGCCGTGAGGGTAAGCAGTTCCAGCATTTCGCTGGCTTTTACCTTGAGGCCAAGGGGCGCGAGTTTCTGTACCGCGTCCACAATGAAAGCAGCATCTTTTGTTTCGGGGACTATCGTCTTGATTTTCGGGTATGCATCACGCGGCCCAAAATTATAATTCACGTAGGGAATCACAAGGTCGCGGTTATAGGTCTGGTCTCTTTGTGCGGCATCAGCCTTTTTAATATCCTGCCGGACTTCCGCCTGTTCATTGCTGTCGCCCAGTCTTCCCGGCGTACCTTCCGCGCTCGCCGTCTGTCCCAGAACGAGCTTTGAAAGCTGCTTATCAACCCATTCGGCCATATCTTTGTACACAGACGAATTGGTCCCGGTCGTTTTTGATTCGATCACATCAATAATCATGGAATCGGGAATTACCGCGCCCACATCCGTCCCGATGGCGGCGACCGCCCGCTTCAAGGTATTGATGTCTTCTTTCGTTGCTTTCTTTCCGTATTTCCCCAAACGGACAGGATACCCAAAGCGGTCGGCGAAGGCTGCCCAGCTTGTAACGTCATAGTTCTTGATAAGCCAGTAAAACAGGGCGGTAAAGGAAAGTCCGCTTGTAATCTGCATTCCCGATAACAGATTCGGTTCATGGATGATGTAGCGGTTCGGTTCGAGCGGCGTAAGCCCCGCGCCGTGAATGTCCCGCAGACAAAGTACTCCGGTATATTTGTCATACGCAAACCACCGGGGATCACGAAACTTGAATGTCTTATATTTCCATCGTTTCCCGGAAGTATCCCAAATCGGTTCATTCACCGAAAAACCTTTCCCCAGAGCATCAAGCGTATTCTTGTTCAGGTCCATAATGTCAGGGTGTTCGAGGATGTCCATCTGAACCGCCTCGGCGATTTTCTTGTCTTCCGGAGAATCACTTGCGGGAATGACAATCTGTTCCAAGGCTTCTACCGTATGCTTCCGTGTAGACAACACCGAACGGTAATGAGCATCACGCTGTTCCAGTTCCTGGGCGATTTCCAGATATTCCGATGGATCGTCTCCGTTCCTTACCGCGTCAAGAATGGACGCCAGTTTTGCGGGACTCAATCCCCGGACAAGACCGCCTCCCCAAAGGGAACGGTTTGAATTGGGAACAGAATACGCCTGTTCTGTAGATGCGCTTTCTTTATCCGGCATCTTCGCGGGGTCTATTGTTTCCGGTTTTTGAAAGCGATTCAGAAAATCTATAAAGCCCATATATCCTCCTCCTTATCCCGAAAGCGGTTCTCTGTCGTTACTGATTCAAAGGCAAACTTGTGATACCCCGCATCCTCATCTTCAAGAATGGCATACGTAACCATGAGCTTCGCAATCGCCCCGTCTCCGTGACGCCGTTCTCTCGGTCCTCCGCTTCGCTCCAGTACGCGGGGAATTCCGGCCTTTAAGCCCACGACCCGAAAATCTTCCCGGATAAATATGTCGTCAGGAATATTGGTTGTACCGTCTTCCATGTGTTCTTTGAGCTTTGGAAAGTTTTCCGCATACCAGGCGGTACTGATCATCACCTGGTGGATGTATCCCGGCCATTCCTGTGCCGCGAGTTCCGCTATCATCTGCCCGTTGCCGCGGGAATCAAAAGCACCGCCGCCAAAGTTTGGGATTTGTTCCATCACAAAATAAACGGCCTGCCATTGCTGATCAAAAGGAACGTTGCGTAATTCAATTACAAGGAACGTAAGCTGTTCTCCGGAAGGAAGCAGTTCGTCAAAAAATAAGACTGTCAGGTCACCGTTACGGGCAAAGTCTTCTCCCATAAAAACCGGATTCGTTTTGCTTTTAAGGATGTCCCGGACTTCTCCTTTAAGCCACCTGTCAAATTCCTTCCTTCGTTTTTCCTTCTTCTCAAAGACAAAGGAATCATCACAAGATTTCCGAAGAACCTTCACATGCGGATCAGAAACAGCTTCCAGTAGAACAGATGGGAAATACCGGGTTCCCGCCCGGACCGGAATACAAAACAATTCTTCATCGGCGGCATCGCCGTAATCTGCTAATAAAGTACTTTTCCATTCCGCTTCAAGTTCCGGTGTCCATTGCTGTTTCTTAACCTGGCATATCCGTTTGTACAAACCTTCGTTCAATGCATCATCAATCGTGGTTGTATGCAGTGAATACTTTTTCTTGCCTTCCTTGATTTCCTTAATCAATTCATTGAAGGGATTATCATCGCCGTTGTGCGTAGACAGAATAACAACTTGACCGCCCCACATGAGCAAAGCCATAGCCGCTTTTAAGAGTTCACCAAGATCCTCAACAAATGCCGCTTCATCGATAATAACCCGCCCTTGTTTCGACCGGAGTGATCGGGCAACAGACGGCAGACACCAGATTTCAAAACCGGACGCGAAGCGGATACGGTACACGGTGATGTCTTTATCCTCATCTTTGACGGCGACTTCCTCAACCTCCGAAGCCGCGGCGTTGATATGCTTTGCCCAGAACGCGCAGTCCCGCGCAAACTGTTGGGTCATCTCTTTACTGTAAGAAAGATAATAGGTTGATTGCCCGCCCGCTTCTTTGCTCTTGGCGGCTTCCATAACCGAAGCCAAAGCCTCAACGTAAGATGCCCCAATCCGCCGGGACTTCTCCCACACTTTTACCGTAGATGTGTCTTGAATCCATTTTTTCTGATAGGGTAAAAGGACATCCTCTTCTCTCATGGGTTTGCCTTAAAAAAAGCACGGGCAAATCCCGGAGGTGTAATTGCTCGTAATTCGGCACGGCTATAACCTTTGCCGGCATATTCTTTTCCCGATTCTGGACATGTTGACCATGCGAAAGAATTTGATTTCCCAGATGCATAACGCTTTGTCATCGCAGGATGTGTTGGTCTTTCTGTTTGTTCTATTTTTGGAAAATTAAAAACCCCCCCATATTTCTGTTGGTTTGATTCCTATATCACCGAATTGCCACTGTTCAAAACAAAACGGCGCTTTCCCAAAAAATTGCCGCAAATAACCGCGTGGATTTTCCAATGCCCAAAAATGGAGATTACATTGTAATCGGATTTTCCAGATAATTTCCAAACACGCATTAACAATTTCCAATCCTTCCGCGAAATTACGTTTTCGGCGGCTCCCATTTTTCGCTAATGAAAACTCGGTACATGGAGGTGCAGCCAAAATTCCATATACGGCTTTTGGCGGTTCATAATTTCGTACATCATATTCTGGTAATGTTATCAGTCGCACATCATAACCAGCCTCTTTATATGGTCTTGACCAGGCGCCGGTTCCACCACATAGATCAAGAATTATTTTATGGTCATTTGTCCCCTTCATGATTAGAGTCCCAAGATTTGTTTTTTGATGATCGTGACCGTTTCTGCGCTTAATCCGCTAGACTTTGCGTTTTGTTCCACTACCGAGGCGGCTTCCAGAAGCGCTGCTTTTCGTACTTCTTCGGTGCGTTCCGCGTTCAGTTTTTCAGCCTGTTCCAGTTCTTTTAAACCGCGTGAAAGCCGGTAAAGCATATCCGCAATTTCTGTTGTTTTCGTTTTGCCGTCTTCACGGATTTCGTCTATTTCGCTCATTAAATCAAACACCGCAAGGCGGATTTGTTCATTCACCACTTTGCCGAGTTTAATGCGGTTATCGGTTCCAAACTTATCAAGATACGCGTCCGCAACTTCTTTCGCCTGACGGTTCTTTTCCGCAAAGCGTTTCATTTTCTGCGCATAGCGATTGATCGAACTTTTAGACAAGAGCGGCTCACCGGCTTCGGCATTGATCGCGTCCACAATTTCCGCTTGGGTAACGGCTGGATTGTGAAGCATCTCGATGAGTTTTACACGGAGGTGTTCAGGAAGTCTGTCAACCGCGGATTTCTGGCCCACCTCTTAATCCTCCAGAGGCGGGTCAATTCCCTCCGCTCTTGTCTGTCCTAATGCGACATCGATTCCGGGCCGTAAAATCTTAACGATGACAAGTCCATATTCGGAAAGTCTGTCAGCATGTACATATCCCCGCTGTTCAAGCCAGTTAATTTGAGTATTGACTTCCGACACCGAGATATTGTGTCCGTAGGTTCTCAAAAGACGTTGCAGCATTTCGTTGGAAAGACTGCGACCGGGGTCCTTTTCCAATCCCTGGAGAATAACAATCCGCTGATTCGGCACAAAGATATTATCCACGGTTACTGCCTCCGGTCGGTGTATTGTTGATAAACCACTCATGGATGCTTTTCAGAACATTTTGCACCCCCTTAAATTCACCTTCAAGTGAACTCATCCGCCGTTGAATTTCCTGCATCACATTCTCTTCCAAGCGATGAACCCTTTTCTCAAGGCGTTCCTGCGCATCCTTCCGGTCATCCCGTTCCTGCCGAACCTCATTCTTGATTGATGCTTTAAGCGTTTCAAACTTTTCATCCTGCTTCTTTTTCCAATACTGAAAAACAGCAAAGGAAAGACTCAACACGGTTAAAAATGTTCCAAGAGCTGTCAGTACAAATTTCGCAATTTCCATTGTATAATCCTTTCCTTCACTCTATCTCTTTCCGATCGACAAAAGACTTTAACCGTCATTATGGAGAGATACAATAAAAGAAGAGTACTGAAACACCCGAAAATAAAGAAGGAGCGGGAATGAAAAGGTATACGAAGGAATTCAGAGAAGAAGCGCTGAGACTGTCTGA
>DBDH01000115.1 GCA_002293455.1 Treponema sp. UBA937 | reverse complement strand
CGCCTCGGTCTGAACACTGGTTACTCTGCCATCAAGCGTATGTTCAACCGCCTTTGCTCTTGCTTCTTCTGATTTAATGCCTTCCAGTATAACATTTTCTTGCTTAGTCGCCCGGTTCGTTTCTTCCTGAATGGACTCCGATAAATTAATCTCCGCTTCCGCCGCTCTCTTTTTTTCTGCCTGAATAGCGGTATTGAGCGAAGTCTCGCTTTCTTTTGCTCTGCCACTTTCATCCTGTATCGATTTGTTCAGAATTTCCTCAGCACTCAAAGCCCTTTGAGTTTCTTTTTTAACAGCAGAATCAAGCATATTTTCAGCCCTAATTGCTCTTTCTGATTCTTGTTGAAGCAAAGAAGAAAGCTGTCCAAGGGAATTCTCCATATATTCAGGAAGGTCCTTAATATTGTCTTTGGTAACATATTCAAGCAGATTCCACGGATGTACGCCGTCTCCTATCTTTAAAAGGCGTATCGGGATTCCCTTATCATTTTTCTTTGCAGTAACTTCTATTGCAATTTCAGCTTCATAGAGTATTGGATTTTCATCTTTCCATTCATCTGTGGTTCCTACGCGCATCTGGACAACAGCCTTCATGATTCTCCTCCTGTTTCAGGTAAATGCTATCACGAGTTCCTTCTGCACGTTATATAATTGCGAAAAGTTTTTTTATTTTCTTCCGAAAAATACACCGGGGTTAAAACTAAGTTTGCTGTCACCATCTCCAATGCCGGCAGCACGGCCTAGTTCTTTCGCGCCGGAAACCGGCAATCCAAAAGTCATACCCAGACCTTCACTAATGTTTACGACCGCCTTTGCCCATGCTTTTTTAGCCGCTTCATCATTTCCTTCACCCGCCTTTTGCGCGGCGGTTGTTGCCTGTTGTATGCCGTATGTAAATTCACTAAGAACAGGGAAGAGATTGCTGTTAAAGAACGTACCTTTCCCTGTAATCATTTTTTCCGCAAGGCCGGAAACTTGGCTGCCAATGATCGGAACACTGTCGGTGAACTGCGTTAAGGACCAGTACAAAGCTTTTTTCGCTTTATCTTTTTCTTCATCGTCATCATCAAACCATTCAGTCATCATGCCAAGCGCAATACCGGCAACCATATAACCGAACACCGCTCCGCAAACCTGTTGATATTGCTGATTTTTTATCGCCCACGGAACGTCATAGCGGATATTCTGCCAAATAACATTCAAGGAAGTCTGGAACTGGAGGAATATTTTACCAATTTCGCTGTTCGGTCCGTTCGCCTTAAATAATGGAGCAAGGTCAACTCTCCGGCCGGAAGGTTGAGTTAATCGCACAATATCGTCAGCAATGCGCACCGCCTCTGCTTCAATCTCATCTTTTCCCATAATCTCGCTTTCTGCTTTTGCGGCTTTTGCTTCATCCGTAGGCAGAACGTCTGTATATTCCGGTTTCTGATATTCCGTCATTTTTTCTTGGTACAGCCGTTCTTGTTCCTGGTCAATCCTGTTCAGTTCCCGTCGATATACCGTAAGCCATCCGGGAGCGACACAAGCCCAGTCAACCATTTCCAGCCCTTTAAGCCCAATATTATTGAACTTGCTGATTGCGTATCCCGCTTTATTTGTTGCCTTATCCTGCTGTTCTTTAATGACATCAACCATAGGATCAAACACCCGTGAAGCCATAAACGCTGACTTTAACTTAATCAAATCGCTCAATCCCTTAAAATCCCGCATCATATCAAAAGAAGCTTTCGCGTATTCAGCGGGATTGATATATTGAAAGAACGGAGCCGGAGAAGTAACAAGCTGTTTCATCACATTCGATGCCCGCCAGGCAAGATAAGCGGAAGCCGTCTTCCCACGAAGAGACCGGGCAATAACGTCTAAATCAGACTTTTGTCCATTAGGATTCGGATTTGCAAGTTCATTGATATAATCATCAATATATTTCACCATGTACTCGGAATATCGATTTTGAATCCGCTGTCTCGCTCCTCCGGCATCGCGTGATTTATATGTTGCGTTAAGCGTCCGAACCAGCGGAGCATATGCGATAAAATGTTCAGTCCGCTCTACGCTGTCCGCCCATGTAGAAAACAATCCTAGCTCAACCGGCTTCTGATTCTGCGGAGAAATTGTAATTCTCTTTTGTGTCATTCCCTTATTGACCCATGTCTGATTCTGCCCTCCGGCAGTACCCAGAAGATCTTCACGGACACGGTTCATATTTGTTTCACCGGATGAATCCAGACGCACAAGCGGAATATAGTGCTGCACCCGCCATACCGGCTGATTAAACTCATCGATAGAGGCTTCATTCATCCGCTCATACTGCGCGTCATAATCACGGGCAATTGCTTCCGCAAGACTGAGGAACTTTGCATTCTCTCCGGTAAAAATTCGATTTGCTTCGCCCAAGACCTTGTTATAACGAGTCAAACCAAGATCAGAAAAGTTTGAAAGCAGCATTTCATCGGTAACATTTCTGACACTTTCCCGCTCTGTTTCCCGTGTAAAATTACCATACGCGACAGCTTTTTTTGAGTTCTCATCTCTATTTGAAAGAAAAACAAAAAGAAGTTCATCAAAAGAAAATTCCTGTGAAGTATCCAGAATACTATCTTGTTCAGGACCGGACCAGAAATGATCAATCTTAATCTTTTGATACAGCTCATCAACAGTAATATTATGTTCTTTCATAATCCGTTCAATTGCACTCGTTCTTGATTGAATACTTCTCGTTTTTTTATTGAACGCATCATTTTCAGCCCAATAGAGAAGCGAAGTATTTATGCCGTCTTTTCCGTTATCAAGAATACGGGCAACACGCCGGACATTCGCATCACCGTATCCGTGTAAGATACGGTTCAAGAATGAAAAGCGTTTAGCTTTGGCGTTTAACGTACCCTTGGAACCATAATCAAACTTTCCAAGAATCCGCTGAATCTTTTTCATTTTTTCCTGCCGGACTTCTTCGCTGTCATCATCGTTGATTTCAATTCCGGTATGCTGTATCGCCTGGACAATTTGATTCCGGTAATCCGCGTTTTCAATCTTTTTGTCTTCCTGCTTTGCCCGGAGCGTTTTCCTTCCATCGGTGTATAACCTGTCAACAATACCGCCAAGCTGTTCCATTTCCTCAATAGTCCATTCGGCAAACGGACGGTTCCGAATCCGCGCAAGCACATCATAGGGAAGCGTTTCTTCCATGAGTTTTTCAAGTTCTTCGCTCAGCGTAACAGAAACTACCTCACCGGCACTATTCAGATTCTCCTTAATATCAAGCTGAATTGATTCCGCTCTATCTTCCGCAAGTTCTTCAAGATTCAATTCATTTACCCAATTTTCAGCAGGCAGAATCTTATACAGTGTTTCTCTGTCTTTTTTACTCAAGGAATCAAAGCTCTTTTCAAAAATCTTTCCAAGAGTCTGATACCGTCTTTTACTCACCTGCGAAGCAATTTTTTTTCTAAATTCATTATCTGTTTTCCATTGAGAATACACGGTACGTAAATATGGACCTTCCGTACCAATCCACTTGTTCACGCCTTTTAAAAGCGAAGGTTCAAACATCCGCTGAATAATGATAATTTTTCGGGCATTATCATAATCGATATTTTTAAAGTTCACTCTCCGCATAGTACGCTTCACAAGCTGTGTTCTGATCTTTTTTATCTCGTTAATTCTTCGGGCTTCGGCCTTCATCCGTTCATTTTTAGAACGTTCTTCATACCGGATTTCTCTTTTCGCAATCGCCTGTTTTACAAAACCCGATATTTCCATAACCTTTGCAAGATCAGAGTATTGCTTGAAAATAGTGTCATAGTTTGCTTTTAATTGATTCCGCTCAGTTTGATATTTTGAAGTAATCGCCAAACCGCGCTCTATCATGCGGGAAACCTTGTCGCTGTGATTTTCGTACTTGGCTCTGGCAATCTGCATTTCATCAAAGAGCCGTAATAATTCCCGTACTTGATAATCGGAAAGATGGCGGTTGTCGGATTCTATATCTGCTTCCAGTTCCTTGAGTTTTCTGTCACTTTCTCTGCGGTCATCCTGTAATTTCTTAATATAGTTTTCAAGCCGCGGATCATCCATTTTCAAAGAACCGTCCTTAACCAAAGCGGCAATATCACGCGCGTCTAAATCGGCGGCTATACGCCTCCGCTGTTCAGGAGACAGAAGTTCTATATCTCTAAACTCAGGCGAAGCTATTCTTGTTTTTAATTGTTCCGATGTCGTATCAGCAAGGTTCACCGCCCATTCGCTATCATTCATAATTTCAGCATACAAAGCGCGGTAATCACGTGAAGCCCGGCTCATCAGCGTTACAAGCGTTTCCCTCTGACGTTTTGTAATAGGCTTCCCCTGCATAACCCGCGCCGCATTACTCAGCCAGCTTCCATGACGCAGTTCACGATTGATACGATTTTTCAGATACAGCAGATTTTCAACATCAGCCTGTTCCGCTTCGTTAGACGGCTGCCATTCTTTCGTTGCCATAATTTCGGCTATCTTTTTCAAAAAGGCGTCAAGGCGTTCCGGTTCCGATCTCATTCTGCTAATCCAAAGCGCATCAAGAGCAACCGGGGCGGACGGATCAGCGCCGTCTGATATTCTACGATCTTCATCAATCTGTTCCTGCGCTATGGATTCTTCAGAAGATATGTTATTCGCATTATTCCAAAAAGATTCATACCAAGCGGCATCAGCATTTTCCGGTATAGCGGCATCTTTTGGACGGGTCCATTCTGTCTCGTAAAACTCCATGAAAGATTGCCAGGAATCAAAGGATGTTGCGTCTTTGATAAGTTCTTCTTCGGTCTGGAAAAGGATTGAATTATCGTCAGGATTAAAAGCTCCGCTGTTATCGGTTGCGGATTTTATTTGATTGGGATTAAATACTAGATATAATTTTCGAGCGCCAAGGGTGTAAAACCCTACATCAAGCAATATTCCATCATAACCATTTTCTGCTATTTTTTCAGATAATCCTTTTTGCACATTTGACTGAAATTCTTCTTTTAAGTCTTTAATACTTTTTGACATGTATGGATTTTTTGCGTTCAAAAATACTGGTTTCACATATTCTGGCGTTGAAAAATGAGAGTACCATTCTGCCGCTTCTTGTGAATCAGAAAAATAAATTCCCTCTAACTGATCATCTTCTCCGTGACTGCCCACACTTTTACTGCTGTTAAACACATCAAATTTATCATTCGTCCCATGATACACAACAAGCGGTTCCCCGTTTTCGTCTACAACTTTTGAAACATTTTCCTTGACAGAATCGAAAAACTCAGCTAAATTATAATCATAAGCCGGTAGCGCCGTGCCACCTTGGTGTTTGCCGAGAAGTGAGCGGCTGTCTTCCCGGCTTTTTTTAATTTCTACATTACTGATATGTGCCGCGTGTAATTGTCCCGAACTTTTTAATTCTTGTACAGAAAAACGGATATAATACGGCGTCCCATTTACGTCCGCCTTATTCACAAAATGATGATACGCTTCAATGTTGGAATGTTCTTTGTGCGTTGAACCGTCAGGCCGTGGCTTGCTTGCCACATAATTACTGCTGTATGCGTATATCGAAGTATCAAAGAGTTCCCTTATATCAGAAATAATACTTTGCTCTTTTGTGTTGAAAAATCCCCTCAATTTTCCAACAATTTTCCCCGGAAAACTAACATTTAAGACCGCATTTCTTACACTATTCGCCTCTTTGCTCACGTTTCTGGGCTGTTTATTTACATCCTGCGATTCAAAAAAATCAGTTGTAAAGGATTTCTTGACCGGTTCAAATTGCTGGAATATCGTTTTTGCTTCCCGCTTGGTAACGGTTTGCGGCGTGTAGCTCTTTGCCTCAATGCCTTCTATCGCCTCTATCCGCGCCGCCTTCTCCCAGTCGCCAAACCAGTTTTTAAATGCCGGCGTTCTTACCTGTACCCACTGTCTTTCAGAAAGATTGGTAGGTTCACCATTCGGGGCCTTCATCCATTGATCAGTACCCTTGTAATTCTTTACAACTTCATCATATTCCGCTTCCGGCGAAGATACATCTTCCGTTTGATAAAGCCACTCTTCACCAGCCTCATTAAAAGCCGCATGTGTTTTTTCCCGCAAAGTAGAATCAGGATCATTGATAATAGCCTGCGTTTTGGCATGAGGCTGTTCAACAGTCGCTCTTTCCCGTTCTTCCCTCCGGGTAATATCGCGCGGGGATTCTTTATTCTGAACTGTTTCCGTTTTAGAAATAGTTCCATTCGAGGAATCGGTAACGCCAAGAATCTGATCGTACACTTCCCGAATTTCCGGCGATATAGTTATTCGATTTTTCAACATCCCATAAATCTTTTGAAGAAAATCAGCCATCTTCTGGAAGATATTACGCAGTCCTTCTGACGGCGCTCGTCCTTCCCGCAGATAATCTTCAAACCCTTGTGCAAACGCTTCTTCTTGTTTTCTTGTCCATTTACCATTCTTTACGCCGAAAGCCTTTTCCGCTTCCGCAAGCAGATTCCCTGACATTTGCCGGCGGAATATATGCGCGTTCTCGTGTACCCACGTAGAAAAATCAGAGTTTTCAGTCACATAAATTAAAGCGCGCGTATCTGCCGCCAATTGTTCAAAAGAGACAGCCCCCTTAATCTTCTGTCCGGCGGTTTGTGCCGCGGCAGCCTGAGCATTTTCCTGTGTAAACATCTCATCAGTAAAATAGGTATCAACATAATCAAACAAAGACATATCAAGCGCGGAAGCCCGAATATCCAAAAGCTCAACCGCCGTAGCCCGCTCATCAGTACTTAACCGCGGCATATACTCTGCGATTTTTGCGGAGACATTTTGCCGTGTTCTCGTATCGGCGATAGTATCAGGCGTGTAATAATTTAATCCTTGCGCCGGTCCGTTCGGATTGTTCGCGATAAGCTGTTCTTTCAGCCGTAATCCGCGTTCCCCTTTTGGATTCCATTCAATAGTTCTTCCAGCAAACTGTTCCGCAAAATCCGTAAAGAAATCGCTGCGGAGGCTTTCACGCTCTACACGAACCGGAAACCGATCAATCGTTACCGTACTTCCGTCATCGAAATAACGAATATACCCATACCGGTTACGTCTTGTTTCTTGAGAAGCATCTCCAAATTTAAATATTCCGGTAGTAACGCCGTCTTTTTCCTGTTCATTACCAAACTCTGTATAGAGTTTTCCTTCCGGTGTTCGGTAAGCCGATTTAAAATAGCCGATACTTTCTCCTGTTTCTGGATCAGTTTCTTCCACTATGTAGGAGTTACTCTTTTCATCTTCCGCGCCGGTATCAATATCAACGGTTTCAATAATATCTTGAATCCGCGCTTCTTGCAGAGCAGTTCTTTTCTTTTCAGCGGAACTATAAATTCTTTCCTGTGCCGCTTTACGGCCTTCATCAGATAACCCCTGGAAAATACCCGATTCGGCGGTCTTCTTGATAAATTCTTCTTTGCTGTCAGTTATTTCCGCAGCAAGCCTGACCTGCTGCATATCAGAAGCCGTGGATGCAGAGTTCAAAGCAAAATCACCAACGCCAAAAACGAGAGAAGACAAGAACCCCATCCGTACCGCTTCTCCGATACGTTTGAGATAATCCCTGTCTTCGATAACAATGCCTTCTTCCTGTAATTGTTTTGCGATTTCGACTGTTGCAATATCGACAATTTCCTGCGCTCCTTCTTCAATCGCTTCACTCGTTGCTTCAAGTCCGCTTCGTACAGCGAATTTCAACAAAGTACCGGCTATGCCTATTTTTGTAGAAACCATACCGGCAATTTTCTGTGTCAGATTTTTGGCGGCATTAGGTATCATCGATTTTCCAAAGGTTCCCAATGCGGATAAAGTATTTCCGAGGACCATTTCAATAGCGCCGTTTATTGCCCCGGCGCTCATAGATAAAGTATTTGCTAAAGGAGCTTCAACTCCGGCGGCGCGCAGTCCATTATATGCCTGACCTCTTGCGACTGTAGCTCCTGCGGCAAACGCCCCTAAACTACCCAGACCAGCAACACCGCCCAGGAATCCCCCCGCAACGATAAAAGCCATATATGCCGATGATTCTGCGGTCCCAAGAAGCGCGTCCTGCCACCACGGCCGATCTTGATAATCGTTGTACCGCTCATTCTGCCGATTGATTAAATCAAGCTGTCTCCGTGTAAGATTTGCTCGTCTCTCGTCACCCATCGATTCGGCCATTGCCAATTCATTGCCAAGTAATCCAGATTTAATACTATTCCAACTGATCGCAAATTTACCGCCCAATGCCTGGAGAAAACTCTTGTCCGGCCTCAGTTCATAATCGCGGCCAAGAATGAGAGATTTGTACGTGTCGATGTTACCTAAAATAGCAGACTGATCCAGAAAGACACCGTGCTTTTTGAACTGATCTTGAATATAATAACTTGCGGCTATTTTCTCAGCGCCGGATTTATCTATAATCCCTGCGGATAGCCGGGAGGATATTCCCGCCATAGTATCAATATCCAGATTAACGCCGAATTCCTGCGCAAGCTGTTGGTTGAAATCCTGCTGTTGTGCGATTTGTGCGGCCTGCGTCCGAATGTTTGCTTGTCTCTGTGCTTCCCTCTCATTTGCTTGTTGAAAAATATCACTCATGTATTACCTCAATGAATCTATCCATCTTTGATATACTTCAGGACTGTTCTTTTTAAAGTTGTTGATAATGCTTTCTTTTATTGCAGGGTCTAAAGAAATCCAATCGTTCCTGCTATATCCAAGAGGGGGAGGATTATTATACGATAGACCTATAATTTGCTGCACGGATTGTTGTTCTTCAACGAGATTTTCAGATCTGCTGTTGTAATATGCTGTTTCTTCGTCGTGTGTCTGTTTTTGTTCCAAACGTTCTCTTTCTCGAATAACTTCATTTGCAGTAGTAGAGTTTGGTTGTACCATTTCGCCAAAAGAATTTCGTCTTGCAACTCCTTCGGTATTTATTTGCGGTAGCCACTCGCCGGTAACACTAAGGTATTCAAGACTTATCGAATTTCCGTTAGGCACAAAGCGATAGGTTCCGTTTTGCAATCCTTTCCCTTCTGTTATCTTAAACTTGAGACTACCGCTAACATCTCCCGCACCTTCCGATTCCAGAAATGGTGTAATAATTGATTTATCTTCTATGCCTAATATAGTTGCAAGATCATCTCTCAATGCTTTCTGAGCTTCCGTATGCGTTGCATCGTTCCCTGCATAAATGATATTTCCTAGGTGATCTTGATAAACCATTCCGGGATTTTCTGCCATTGCCCGCAGGTAATCGGCTTTTCCTTTATCGTTATTTTGGAATAACGACACACCGTCTTGCGTATATTTTGCATAGCTAATACTATCAGATACCAGTTTTACGGCAAGATCGTTGACTTCTTTACGAACTGATTCGACTGATTTAACACCTCTATCTCCCAGTGCATCAATCATATAACCTATAAGATGATTCAGTTCCCGATTGAGCTCTGCTACCATTTCCGGGTCATCTTTTGCTTGAGCAATAAGATATTTAAAATGTGTCTGTAGTGGAGTTAAAATGTCAGAAGGAAGGTCTTTGTTTTGTTCAAAGAACGCATTTACAGCATCTGGAATAAAGGTGTCTAACCCCATCTCCGCTCCGTATTCAGCCATGAATGCTTCATAGCCTCCGTCTACCAATTTGTCTGTAATTATTTGAATATCTGATATAAACCGAGCTTTTAATACATTAGCATCGGCAACACCTGCATGATAATCCGCAAAAGTTGTTGATCTTCTCCGAACCAAGCTATCAAAAATTCCCTTGATACTTCCATTGGAACCGCCAGACCTCGATGACGAACTGGAATCTTCCTTTAATCTGAAACGTGTCGTATACGCATTCTGCTGATCTTCCGTAAAATGATCACTGTCCCATCTTTCAAGCAACAAGTTCCCTTCTCTGGCATATGCATTATATTGACGAATATAACCAGGATCATTAGGATCAAGACCATTCATTTTATTCCAAATATCAGACGCAATTTCTCCGTTTGCTCTCTGCCAGCCTTCTTTAATCGCAGTGTTTCTTGCCTGGTTATATTCAACCAAATTCTTTTTTATTTCTGTCATATCCATATTGAGCGGAAGCGAACCGCCGTTCATTCCCGGAACAGAAATCATAAGAGAATCAGGATTCAGAGGATCGTTCATCGATAGTGCATGTAATTCTTCCGTTAATTGATTTGATAGATTTTGTAAATATTCTGAATCTTTTGATTGGTCCCGCAGCGGATCACTAAAATAAGTCATCGCCTCTTCATATTTTCGATCTACCGTAGATATACCATGGTTAAAAACCGCCTCAGCGGTATATTTTGAAATGGCTGTATTCATGTATTCGTAAGAATAATACCCGCGGTTATGACCATCGATCAGAATATTTGATATATCCGAAATTTTTTGCTGGGCGGACAATCCCGGATTTTCATTGACATTTTGAATACTCTTCATTTTTTCACTGACAGAATAATCAACCTCTTTCCTGAACATAAGGTCTTGAATCTGCGGCTGCATTTGCATATCGCTATTCCGGTACATGCGATCAAGAGCCTGAATAGAATAGGCATTCTTTACCTGTTTTTTTGCATCATTAAAAAAAGTATCCTGAAATTTTTTATACTGTTCAGGAATAGTTGCATAGGAAGCAGAAGGAGACCGGCGGAGCTGGTCCATCAATTGATTTGCCTTGAGGCTGAAGTCATAGAAAATGCGTTCCTGTTCGGCGTCAGCAGCATCCTTTTGTAATTGCCCCGCAATTCCCAGTGCCTGATTTCCGAACCCGGCTGCCGCATTAAAGGCATCCATCAAAGTAGCTCTAGCCATTATCTAGCCCCCGGCGCAAAGCGGTAACCCTTCATATAATCAGCAGGAGAAGAACCTCCTCCCCCTAAAAAATTACTGCCGAAATTATACATATTCGCCCCAAAAGTCAGCCCGGCCGAAGCACCGCCAAAGATACCGGTTACATAGTCAAGGTCAAGGTCAAGAAAATCTGGCTGTGCTTGTGCAATATACCAATCAAAATTATCCTGACCAAGATCAGCCAGTTTTTTGTTGTAGTTATCCTGCGCCTCTTTCGACTCATAGCGGTATCCTCCGGGATTCCATGAATCTCTTTCAAGGCCCATCTCATCCAAGGCATTATTGGCCTGACCGAGCATATTCGTAAGATACGAATCATTATTTCGATTCTGTGCTTCTATGCTTCGATCAAGATTCGTTTCCGCATAGGCCGCAAGGAGGCTATTCGTTTCATTACCCTTAACCCCACTGTAACCGGCGGCGGCTTCCATTTGTCCAATCTGTGATTCCGTTCCAATTTGCGCGTCCTGCACCTGATACGCCTGAGCCAAAAGGCTGTTGTTAAAAGCATCCATCTGTAGATCAACATTCTGATCAAGCAGATTCTCCGCGCGAGTAAGATCGCTAAAGGCTTTATTCTTTTGCAGATCATACTGTTCATCAGAAAAAGCCTTTCCAAGTTCGTATTGTCTCCGAGCCATCTCTTTCTCATGTTCAATACGTTCTCTTTCTCTATCCGCTTGTTGCGATGTAGAAATACCACCAAAGATTCCGCCTAAAAGAGTAAGGCCTCCCAAAATCCAAGGTAAAATAGGGTCCATCAGTTTGCCTCCGCATTCACCGCCAATATCTGGCATCGTGTAGGTTTGTCATGGACAAACTCAATAAAAACATCGTGCTCATAAACACCGGGGAACGGAACTTTAATAATTCCGGTATATGGTTCTTTATTCGGAATAGTGTCTGTTTTTACTTCTTTTGTTTTACCGGCGTTTTCCGTATCTCCGTAAGAAGATTTTACTTTAGGAAGATAACTGTCATGAAAACGAACTTGCAGAGATTTAATATTCTGGGGCTTCATTTTGTCGTTGCCAAGGATAGGCATTGACCGCACTACCGCTTCGATTGGTTCTCCGATAAATCCGCCTCGCTTCTCACCTTCAACATATTCCCCAATCGGTTTGCTTTCCAGACTGTAACTATCAAGAAACACCGGATCATTCTGCCGGTAGTATTCCAAATAACATTTGATCCCCTGCTTAACTAATAAATACGCTTCATCATTATCAGTTCGTCCGGGAAAGGTTGCGGCAGAAAGAATCTTCCCATGCTTCATACGGAAATGCCCCCAGGCAAAAGTACCGGTCCTTCGCTCGTAAAGCAGAACCGCAAGACTCCCATCCGTTAAGGTGATAAGAATTCGTGTGAATGGCGTAGACATAAAATCAAACTCAACAGGCACCGCGTCAAGGAATATTTCCTCATTCATCATGACCATATTGTTTGCCCGGAAATTAGTATCCTGCTGCGGAATATAATACTCCACCAGCGATTTTTTCCCTGACTGAAAAAAACAAACCGCATCCCCAATAGCGGTACCCTGAATATGATCACTGCCATATCGAGAGTTAAGAATCGCTTGGAGATTAAGCGCCGTAATACCGGAAGGGATAACCCACTCGGACATCTCCGTTCCCACGATAAGACTTTTATTCAACGCCAGCCATTGAATGGCATCACTTTTATCGGAGGCTATTTCAAAAGTAAACCCGTCGGATGCAATAGGATATTTATCACTGATAATTTTCTTTGTGTAGAATGGGATATAGACGTTTGTCATTTCTTTTGTGCGCTGTTCAACATTCGCACGAATTACATTCCCATAATCGTAATAGTGTATGTCATCAACGCCTTCTGGTCCTTTGAGTACGTATTGCATAGTTTCTAAAACTTTAGGAGCTATCTCAGAAGCAATGCTCAGTAATGTATCTTCATTAATAGTGCTTTCAGTCATAAGTGCGAGACCAAGCCGTATTCGTTTTGAAATTTCATCTTTTATATCATTTATAAGGTTATTTGAACGTGCCATATCGCGTGGTAAATATTCATCGATAAATTCTACTGTTGGTTCTCCGTCATTAGGATAATAGTTATGTCTTATAATAAAGTTGGATACTCCATACGATAATGAATAGTAACTCATTCCCTGATATCTGCTCCCCTCTCCAACAGAAACAAAATCACTTTTGTTTTTATTATAGTTATTGAATTTTTTTTCAAGTGCGGTTACTTCCTTCTCAATAGAAGACCAAGTACCCGTGATCGTAGCTTCTTTACTAAGCGTTAAAATGTTTCCTTGCAATTGCGTTATTCGTGTGTCTGGAGGGAAAAAATCTGAATCAATAATGTAATCAGGAAGATAAGCAGAAAATCTAAGGCCATATTCTATATCATCAAATTTTAATTCACGCAGATTATCTGAGTTAAGTGATCCCTTCACGACAACATAATCCCGCTGTGCCGTTAAAAAAAATTGAAATGTAGCAAACGAATAAATATCTTCAGGCTTTGTAATAACCTTACTTACAAAAATTCGCTGAGGGGATTGTTTCGTGCCGGCAAACACCAAACGGCCAGCAAAGAAAGAAACGCATCCCGGGTACTGATCTTCTTTTGTCAGCCACCTGCTCTCCGTGTAAACCGCATCATCGCCTTCATTGATTTCATCCTTATGCAGAAATTCGTTAAGATCACGCTCTGTAACATCATCACCCGTTTGAATTTCAGCAGTAACATTCGGCACAAAAATTCTGCCTGAAGGCATAAGATTATCATCAAGCGTAATCACAATCGGCGGATACTTTTTATGAGCAAACACCATCGTCTTGTAATTCTGCGCGTGCTGCACTTCCGCAATTTCTTCCAGAGTTCTGTAACCGTTAAAATTGGTAATACTCAACACTCTTTCGATAACCGAATGATCTTCTTGCGGATATAAAAGGGATATTCTGTTAACTGACAAATAGATAATCACTGGATTATCCCGGTCCACAATAAACGGAATCAGCCTGCCGTTCGCCGGAAGCTCAGCAAGCCTTCTTGTCCCGTTCCGCTTGCTGATTCCCCCGGTCGGAATCACATTGAAATTCTCAAGCTTCGACACGCCTTGGTAATACTGACCAAGATCAATTCTTCCAAAGAGTCGGGCCGACAATTCACCTGACGAAAAGTTTGTAATTACCATCGATCCTTCCTCATCATATTTCCCAAATGATCAAGCTCGCGGCTTCCGCTGGTAATTCCCAATTCATCACCCCACCAAGCCTGCCCGTTTTCCTTAGCGGCCTTACTGCTTTTACTTGTATTGTATGCCTCATCTTTAATCAGCATTGCCTTTTGTAAAAGGTTATTACTCAAAGCAGGATCATTGGAAAGTTTCATCGAGAACTTCGCCGAAAGCATTGTCTCGACATATTGATAAAACTTAGGCTCGTATTGCAAAGCCGTGTAATCAGGAAAATCATCGGTGTTCTCTTCTTCGGGAAGCGGAACTTTGTCATAGCCTTCCGGTATTTCTTTCGGAAGATCACGCGGTCCCCCGGCTCGCAGCGTTACGTCAGGATTATCACCCGGCCTTCCTCCTGTAAGATATTCCATATCCGGCAATTCCCCGGGACGCGGTGCGCTGATCGATTTCAGCTTCCTCAAAACCTTTCCGTTAGACACATAAAGCAATTCCGCGTCTTTCACATCGGTATATATAATCCGGTCCTCGACCAGAAAGTATTCATTATTCTGTAATTCAATCGGCTTAGCACAATCAAACGGCATATCATACGCAAATTGATACCGGTCATTCTTCATGACCGGCCTTCCCGTTAATACAAGCCTTGCACGCTTCCTTCCTCCGGTCCATTCAACCTCGGAAAGCGCCTCAAGGAATGTTTCAATGTAAAAGTTCTTGCACAACACAAAGGTCGTGTTTTCATTCGTCCTATCAGCTTCCGAAAGCGGATATTGACCAATGTTAAGAAGGGCCCTATTTACAAGATGTATGTCCATATTCATATTTAACCTCACCATAGGACCCTTCAGGTCCAGAAATTACTTCACGCGTTCAGCGTGCGGAACTTCCGTTTCTGCGGGGAACGTCACTTCATCCCCCTTGTACCGATACACACCGCGGAAAAGACAATCTTCCGTGAACCTGTAGACGAATTCTTTTTTGTCAAAAAGATTGCCTTGCTTCGCAACTTCCTCAGCGGCCTTCACCGCCTCTTCCGCCTTTCTTGCTTCCTCAGCTTCTGCCGCCTTCCTGGCTTCTTCAAGCTTTGTAGCTTCCTCAGCGGTCTTCGCCGCTTCTTCCGCTTTTCTTGCTTCCTCGGATTGATTATTATTTCCCATAATCTCCCCCCTTACTTACCGGCGTAAGATTCAAGGTAAGATTCAATCTCACCGCCCGCGGCGCTTCCGGTTACAGACACTTTGATAAACTCCGCATCATCGGGAAGTACCGGAACATACACTTTCATCTTGCCGCTGTTAATTTCATCAGCGGAAAACGCTCTGGACGTTTGAACCAAATCCCCGGCGGCATCGGTATTGCCGGAATAAATTTTTACCGTGACCGTTCCGGTAACCGCTTCTTCGGCATATATGCCAATCGGTTTACCTTCCATGGGACCGTACTTTCCGAAGTTAATCACATTCGGAAGTACAGCTTCTCCGGCGGTAACGGGAATGCTTCCAAAATGAAGCAATGCATCAAGCGCAAAATTACCCATTATTTCACTCCTTTTTAAGTCAACTGACTTTCCGTGTTGAGAATAACATCCATCTGACGGCAGCGGATGTTCCGAATCATGGTGATTTCACGGCCCCAAGGATCGGTAGCAGTATGAGCAACATTTTCCTTATGGATCACAGCTTTGTCGATTTTATCCAGAATATCGCCGTTAGCGTAAAGGATTATGTTTTGAGATCCCGCGGGCAATTTCCGTTTGAGCGTGAGAACCTTATCAACAATGTCCGCACCGGTAGCGTCAGGTGGGATATTGCAAATGCGCTTTACCGCGCGCGGATCACGAACGGAAATACCGTAATCGGCTTCAAAGAGATTTACATACGCCTGGAAATCACCGCCGTTTTTGTCTTGTCTGGTCTGTTCGCCGAGGTCCCGCCGATTAACACCCACCGATTTTGATCCGCGCGGATAAATCAAATGACAGAGACTGGGACCAACAGCAACCAAGAAAACACTGGTAAGATCACTGCCCGTACCGCCAAGAGATACGACAGAATCCTTTTCAATATTGACATACCGCTTGTGAAGACCGTCAATCTCCGCGGCTTCTTTAGACGAATCCCCATAGATAAGATCACGGGCTTGATCAATACCCATCCCGTTAAGAAATGCGATTGCTTCAGTCATCAGAAGCTGTTGAGGATTACCCGATTGATCAACCATTTTTTTGTCAACGATAGAATACGCTGCAAGCATCGTTATGATGTCTTTAAAAGTTTTTGTCTGACTTGCGGCAGTCTTAACACCTTGGTTATAAACCCGGTGCATTCCTCCCGGAATACTCGTTCTTCGCAAAGTCACGTGAACGGTTCCGTCGTTAGCTTCCATCGCAGGCATGTCAAGCAGCATTTCGTTTGTTTGACTCATACATTCAATAATCCTGAACGCATCCGGCTGTTGTGATCGGTTGACAGCTTCAAGCGCTGTCATCTGATCGATTATATTTTTAACCGCCATTGCTTACTCCTTCAAATTCAAATGATCCGCCTTCCAAAACCGATATAGGTTTTTTAGGCGCTCCACCTCCGCGGGCTCCGCCCGATTCAGCGGTAAGTTCTCCAAGCGTAATAAACGCTTTCACAATATGAGGATTACCGGAAAGTCCGGCGCTTTGTAAAACAGCGGAAACTTCTTTTCCCGCAACACCAAGACCGCGCCTCAAAAGTTCAATCTTTTCCGGGTACTTCGCCCCATATTCCTTTTTCAACGCGGTTTCCGTTGCAAGCAGTTCAGTTCTCTGTTTTTCCTGCTGTTTTTCTCGCACCGCCTTAATCATGTTTTCCCCAGCCGATGTAAGCTGCTTGTACAATGTGCTTGCCTGCTCATTATTCAGCTTTACCGAGTGAGCAAGTTTCACAAAATCAGCAGCGTCCTTGTCCTTGGCGATTTCGTACCCGTCAGCAGATTCGGGAATACCTTTCTTCACGGCGCTTAACTGTGTATCAAGATCAAGATGAGATTTTGCCAAATCTCCGATTGTCTTAAACCCGGCCAAACGCTTAGCAAGTTCGGGATTCCCTTTTATCTCATTCGGTAACTGCTCCGCCCAAGGAGCCAATTTGATTTCTTCGGTTTTTCCATCAGAAGAGGGAGGCGTGTCCGATTTACCGTTAGCGCCTTCTTTTCCGTGGTCATCACCGCCAGTCATAATATTTTCAAGTGAGTCTTCGGTTCCGGAGGACTGGTCCCCTCCCGCAGCATCCGCACCGGTACCCGTACCTTCGTCTGCAAACCATTGCAAATCCATTTCCATTCCGGTTTCCGATTTTTTCATACAGCACTCCTATTACAGGCTTCGGCGGTTTCAATAATCGAATCCGTAAGAGGGATTGTCCGATCTACTCCCAACCGTTCCCGTATAAAATATTTCGCGTATTCGCTCAACGCGGAATCGCGATCATTTTCACATTTTTCAAACATCCGTAAATCCGTGAGCAGCATGTTTAACACAATCTTGCCTTTATCAGAGCTGAACACCTCAACGCAAATCTCACGCAATCGCTTAGCCTGCTCTTGAGGCGGTAAAGTCTCAGCTCCCGGGAGAATACATTTACTCGTCATCACATCCCGCCTCCTGCCATTTGCCCAAGGCCTTCAAGCGGAGAACCTTGTTCAACCTTTTGATTAAGTTTGTCCATATTTCCCAGCAAGTTTTTCTGTTGTTCAAGCACAAGCGCCTGCTGTTGTGCCTGTGCCTGCTGTTCTGCCCGCATCTGCCTGATCTTTGCCGTATCCTCATCTTCGCGAATCACCGACTGCGGAACTCCCGTTCCTTCAAGCCCGATTTTCGCAAGTTTATCAAAATCAACAACATCCAACGTTTGAGGTGCAAGTTGAGCAAGACCAGATATAAGATTTAATCCTTGCATAATTCCGCCGGCCTCAAGATATTTCTTTTGCGCCTGTGCAAGCGGACCCACAAAATCAACTTTAAGATTTCCGCCCATTGCCATAAGCGCATCCGGCGGCTGCGGAATCTTGCCCTGCCGATAAAGCAGTCCAAAACTCCGCTGTATTATTTGCTGTAACGTGTTGTTAAGATTCGTAATAAGCGTTGATAACACCGCTGCCTTTTCTCCCTGCAAAGCGGTAACAGCAGTTGCAGTCATGTCTTTGATATTTCCCTGTGCTTGCAGCATGAGGAAAAAATCTACGTGGAACCACCGCTTTATTTTTTGTTCTTGTTTATTGGTTATATCAATCGTGATAGGATAATTTGATCCGGTGTTGATCGGCTGCATAATCTGTTCCGGCTTATCAAAGTAGTTGTATCCGTTGGGTACAACATTTTCCGACCCCCGCATACTGTTATGTACATTCATCGGCGGCAGAGCCGAAAGCTGAGCAACCTGTAAAAGTGTTTCATCCATCTTCGCGCCCATACGTATATCATTAAGCGCATGAGATGACGGCGATTCAGAGTAAGCTGTTCCGACTATTTTTTCCCAATGGATTATCGCATAGGGAAATTCACAGTATCCGCTTTCCTTGATTAAATGTTTGTGTGTGTGATCAACATACACAGACGCAAAGGGCATATTCGCCGCACCCGGACTATTCTCATCGTATTCTTCCCGTGGATAGACAGCATGGATAATCGTAATTTCGTTATTACGCTTGCTCTTATCCTTGTAGTCGAGTATAACTTGTTCATCCATGTTGTCTTCACCGAAAAACTTTATCGCGTTCGCAATGGTCATCGTGAATTCGCGGTATACAACATCAATCTCATCATACTCATTAAAGTTCAAATAGATTTCCCGTTCCGGCAGCGTGATAAACCGGATACGGCCTTGCCGTAAATCCTCATCAATAAGCAAAGCACCATGTCCGTACAAACCGCCGTACTCAATCAGCTTGGGAATTTGTGAATAGATATTTGACCGCGCAAACTCTGTGTATAAGACCCTCTCGCACTTTTCCAACCAATCTTTAACGCCGTAAATATCAAGCTGAGACGAATCCTCTAGAGAAAGCTTGAGCCACACAATATTAGGACTGGCAGAATATCCAACAATGCCGGATACCATCGTTTTGAGATAATCGGTAGCGTCACCGCTGAAACGCTTCGTGAGCTGCGGGATTTTATCTGTAAGATTCCCAAAGCTCAACATAGACGGAGATACAAACTTTTGCACTTCCTCCCAAAGCGGTTCATGTTTCTGTCGTTCCGTTTTGAGATACTCAAGAGTTTGTCTAGTATCCTCAACGAGTTCATTTTCTTCTGCCATGATAAAAATCGTATCATGATGAATTCGATCTTGTTATATAATTGGTGAAAGTTTTTTAAATATTTTTACGCCAGAGTATCCCAACCAGCGCCGACCGATTTTGTTTTAAAAGACCAATCGCCATTTTGCTTACGGAGAGCGTTTGTCGGATTCTTCGCAAAATCACTCATGACTGCATATCGGGCCTCATCGTAAATATGATCTTCCATCTTTGAATCAACATCCTCTGGTTTGTTTTTATCAGGAAGAAGAAGCGGTACGGTACGGATAAAATCAACGCAAATATCAAATATTAAAATCATCGGCTGCCCATCTTCGGCCTTGGTTATCATCCGCTGATGCATCATCGCTAATCCATTGATACGATCATTGTTCGCACTGATTACCGTAAAGCCAACCTTCTCAAATTCTTCCGCAATTGACGGTCCTTCGTTATTCTTCGCCCACATCGCAGGATCAATAACAATTTCTGTAACGCCTTCCGCAAGTGCCATCTCCCACGCTTTCGCGGCAACATCAGAGGCCGCCATCTTGATACCGGCATTGTCTTTATCTTTCTGACATCCATACCATTCACCGTATCGTATCATTCGTCCGAAAGAATTCACCGCCCATTTCCCTAAGCTAAAAGGACGAGAATAACCCCAGTCGAACGAATAGAATTTCTTCCACTGCCCGGGAGGCAGCGGACACGGTTTTATCACATGCACATTAGCATCCCACTTATCAAACACCTGACCGGCAATCACATCCCAACTGCCATGACGCAGCGCCTTAAAAAGATGAGGCGGAAGATACGCCATATTATCCTCATATCCCGGATCGTTTTGCATAAGTATCTGATTATCCTCCAATTTTGCCGGTATAAATATCCGCGATTTAGGTTTTTGCATTCCCTCAATTTTGTGCCAGTAAATTTTATCCGGCAAATAGCCATCAATGAATCTGCGCTTAAGCCAATTGTGCCCGCTCCCGCCCGGATTTGCTGATGCACGGACATAACACTTTACGCCGGCAGCAGACCGTAAACGGCTGAACATATACGTGTAACAATAATCGGTAGGGTAGTTACCTAACTCATCAAAACCTATCCACGTGTATTGGTGACCTTGATACTCCTCGACATCATCATCACTCTCAAGGTAGCGCATCTTTAAAGTTGCGCCGTTGGGGAAATAAAATGTCTTTTCGGTTTTCATCCACGTCGCGCCAAGGGCCGGATAAAGTTGTTTTGCCCGTATAATCAATTCGCCAAGCTGAGGTACGCTCTGCCGAAAAATAATTCCCTTCCAGTTTTCGCGGTACAAATTTACGCCGGCGTAAAAATCCATGAGCAAAAAATCACTTTTTCCACCACCTGCCGCTCCGCCGTAAAGCATCTCATCAGCATCACAACTCAACGCAAACGCCTGCTTAGGCTGAGGCTCCCAAATAACACGTCTACCCATACGCATTATTATGTCATACATCTAAGAGTCATGTTATATAATCAACCTTGATTTTTGTTGATTGATTTTCGATTTTTATTCTTTGTGCGAATTGATCAAGAAGAGAAATTAAAGCAATCCTCTTCTTGTTGAATCGGTGTCTTACCTGGTAAAACGACAACCGGAATAGTAACATTATTCGTACTCTCGGGCCGAATAAGATTCAAATACTTTGCGAAACTTTCCATAGCTCTTTGCCGATCAACGAGTTTTACTTCAACCTTATTACCATGCTTTCCTGGAGTAACAGTTATTCCTTGAACACAGTTTGAATATTTTCCAAGCTTTTCTAAATCATCAACCTTTAGCCGTCCATTAACATCAATGATTTTTGAGATATCAAAAAATACCATCGTCTTATATTGGTCAAGCAGTCTCCGAGCGGATTCTTCGTCATCATCATCTTGAGACTTACGATTGAGCTTGTTAATAGCTCGTCTGACTATTGAGTCCTGCAGAAGACGCGAAGCAGTCTGTGCCGCGCTTAGATCAGAAGGTTCAATCAACTCACCGTCTTTCATTTTTGAAAAAGCTTTCTTGTAAGCCCTAGTGCCATTCAAAAAACAGTATTCATCAGTACAATAATACAAAACGAAAAGCCGGCGCCGGCCTTTCAATTCAGAATCCCAACTCGTAAGTTCAAATCCATTATCTAAATCACTTTTTTCTAAGCAATTCATATATTCCCCTCGCTGGATCATATAAAGGATATTGATAGGACAGTGTATCAATTACATGCTGAATCTCATTTGCTTTTAACCCTGTCATATCCTTTATAATATTATAAGTAATTGGCTGCCTCTGCAAGATTGCATACAAAGCATCATAGTCAACAATCGGATTTTTTTCACGAGCTTTTCTTTCCGCGGCAACGGCACGATATTCAATTAACATGTTTACAATATCATCAATCACCGCGTCATTATTAAATAAATTATACAAACCGAAAATATTTTTAATAATACTGACAGCTATGTTGCGTTCAATATCATTATTCATTTTTTAATCTCCGCTTGCCTTTTGTTCCGGAACAAGATTCCGCTCATAGTTCTTTTTCAAAATACGATCAACAATCGCTTTAATCTCTTGGCTTTGATCTAATATGCGAACTAAATCTTTACCCTTCTTATCCGTTTCTCTTTTTTTTAGTGCCTCTCTCTGTTCAATCCATGATTGTTTATTAAACCACCATTTCCCATCCCGTTGAGTTTCCCATCTTTTCAAATGATCAACGATACATTCATGATAACGTTTTTTAGCCGATTCTGTTTGATTGATAGAATGCTGGGCGGACTTTGTTATTTGCACATCAAACATACAACGCGGGCAGCGATCAAACAAACCTTTATCGATCATGTCGTCCTCATCAGTGCCTTGAACATATTTAAACTCCAATCCGCACGCTTCGCATTTCCAATCTTCTGCAGGAATATATGACGTTGTATAACCTTTCGCTTCGTTGACAGCTTGATACAAATCAGACATGTCAAAACCAAAGTTACGCTTGCAATGCTCATACATCCAGTCAATTGCTTTTTTCCTCACATCGAGAGATACACTCATCAAGACAGAATACGCTTTATCTTGCACTGTTTGAGGGATACCGCCTTTTGCGTTTTTGTAATATTCGATCATGTCGAAAATACACGCATCATCAACCGCTTTACTGCTCATCCTGTTCCCTCCTCAAGATAGCGTTTACGCATCATCTCGCGATGTTCTTCCTGTGCCTGCACTTCTTCTTTGCCTGTATCCCCGGAGTATTCCGCAAGATTAAAGTTCTGCGGAAGAAAACGAGTAATATTATTCCGAGCCCATGAGACAAAATCAGGATTCGTGTTCCACCATGTGCCGGGTAATTTTTTCATCTCGCCATAATTTCGAATAGCTGCGATAATCTCGTCAAACGTTAAGCCGTTCACCGCTTCAAGCAAATCTTTCCCCCGCACATTGAGCCGGAACGCTCCTCCCGGGTCAGGGAATCCCGCCGCGATAATTTCCTCGTACAACATCTGCCAGTCGATTTTCGGATACCGATGTTTTTGCATAGGCGGGTCTTGCCCTGTGTGTCCAGAAGAATTTTTTTCACACGCGCACGCGCCCATATGCGTATGCGTACTCATACTCGTATCCATATTCGTACTCATATTCATAGGTATTGTTTTGCTATTGTTTTCATCCAGCTTGCTATTGTTTTGCTTCGGCTTTGCTCCCTCGTTGCTATTGTTTTCCTCCGGTTTGCTATTGTCTTGCTTCGGCTCTACCTTCGGTGAACTATCGATTTTTCCCGATGCATTACTATTCCCATTCGGCGCGCCTCCTCCCCCTTGATCACCTCCTTTTTTACCATTGATTTTTTTATTAACAGACGAATCAATGGCAGGTTTAATACTCATAAATATTACATCAAGCGGAAATTGCAGTTCCGGTTCTATCCCATAAAAGCAATACTCATTTATTGCCAGAACCAAATCATACCCTTGATCTTTTGGAAGTTTCTTAATCGTCTCATGCCACGAATGATAAAACGTAGTATATGATACTCTCGGCTCAAGTGTATTAGGCATATTCCCTCCTCATTATGTTCCACACATTTATTTTTAATCTTCTTGACAAAATATTCACGTTTTACGCGACAAAATATTCATGTACATTTCTTCCCATTCTTCCTACAGAACCGTACCAATCTTTATTGATTTCTCTTTTCATTATTTACACTCCTTTTTTGACGCACTTGATCATTTTTTTGAGATCAGAAAGTGTAAAACATATTTCTGTAGCTGCATTATCAATGAATATCGTTAAAGACAATCCTTCTTCTTCGCCTTCTTTACTCTTTATTGTATAAAGAGCAGCACCTAAAATATTTTCATCCTTGTTGACAAGCCATTTTAAACATTCATCCGTTTCAACCTCGAGTTGAAACGCAATAGTTTCTTTGCTCAATTCATGTTTCATTCCTTTATCCTCCTAAACTCAATCGCCCATACCCAAGGATTATCTTCCCAAGGGAAACCGCGCTTTGCATTGAGAGAATCCCATAGATACTTAAATTCTTCGCCGTGTATATGACACCATGTTTGACGGAATAATTTTTCTATCGGTGTTTTGTCGTTTTTTCTTGGCAAACATTCACAGCGGTCTAAGTAACTACCCTCGGCTTTAGCATCTTCCTCTGTAATATCTTGCACTTGCTCAACTCTGACATTGGTTACTTTTAGAAAAATCCTCGCCGCTTCTCTTGGCATGTGGATTGATGGTTGCCACGGTAAAGGAGATTCTCCAGGGGCCCATATATTAGGCAAATTATTATTTAAAAGATATTTAAAAATATCACTTTCATATTTTTGATATGTTTCCTCGGCAAAATAAACCCATGGCGTTTTTTTTATCTCTGGACTAGCCTTATAATCAAACGCTAATCGGAACCCATTATTTCTCCATGCGCCAACTCGGAACGCTTCACGAACCCATAGAATATCACCCGCTTCGACATATGGTTTTTTCCAGTTCTTATTATCTACCCAAAATGCCATTGGTTCATCTTTTCTCGGCTTGTCATCTGGAACTATTTGTGCGATTGGTTGCGGCTTAATAACCCGCCGTGTCATCGTCTTTTTGCCTTCCAGAATCGCCTGTACCATCGGCGTGGAAAAGATTATTGGTTTCTCTTTCAAAATAAATATCCTCCTGGGGTAAATCCTTTTATCCAAATAGTCTCTATCCTCTTTGTATTAAGAGCAGTTTGAGATGTGCAATCGAATGATAACCATCCCTTGTATAATTCATCGTAAAGTGCGGACCGGTACCCGGAGACAATAACAGAACCATCCGTTTCATGTAATAATTCTGCTAACTTTATATGATCATCTTCACTGAACTCATACCGGTAATCGTTGCCGCGGTCTCTTTCTGTTGATACATAAGGAGGATCAGCATAAATAAGCGTATCTTTTGTATCGTTCTTTTTGATAACATTTTCATAAGATGTGTTTTCTATCACGACACCACGAAGCCGGTTTACAACATCGATAATAACACCCGGGAGTTTACAGAAATGAGAATGCGGATTGTTACCTTTTACTCGCCAACCAATACGGAAACCATTATCACTAACAGATTTACTTCCCGGCCCGGCCGTAACATATCCGCTCCCAAATCCCTGAAAAGATCGGACAATGGTACGCCGGGCCTGCTCCACCGGTTCGTCTGATAATTCAAACGATTTTTCAAACTCGCTCCTTGAATACGGCGTAAGGTAAACCAATCGTGCAAGTTCTTCTCCGCGCTCCCTGCATACTTTAAACAGATTTACAATTTCACCGTCTAAATCGTTGTATACTTCCACTTCCGACTTTTCTTTCCGCAGTAAAACAGCGCCGCTTCCACCAAACGGTTCGATGTAGATTCTATGCTTCGGAAAATAACTTATGATCCACGGAGCAAGCCGCCACTTTGCGCCGTGGTATCTAAGCAACGGATGAGATACCTTCATTCTCCTGGCTCCAGATCGCATAGTACAAATCAGAATCACAAGTTCTACAATTTGGACATTGTTGACCAAGGTATGACGTTTCTTTATTCCCGCCACTCAAATGAACTTCACATTCACATTTTTCACAGTAATATCTCATTTCTTATAAATCCTCCAAAGATTCTTTTTGAGATGTATTCTTGTATAGGGTTCAATCGTTTTTATAAGCATATCTATTTTTTCTGCTGATGGTTCCGGCAGATTATTTTTTCCAGAATCAGCACCGATATTTACTTGTATTGGTCTGGCGTCAATAATCATTGAAGCGAAATCTCTTACGTCGAAATCCATAATCGGCTCGACTGTTATCATCTTTTCCCCAGAATATTCACACAAATAAGAAAACCTATCCATAATTCTAGGAGCATTATTCATATAACGCCGATCATAAATATTTGTTTCCATCGTTACACAAAGCACATCACGTTCACGGAAAGATTCCTTCCAATCGAAAAAACGCATCGGATTTTTTGTATGCCATAAATAGCGGTTATCAAAAATCTTTGCCCTGTCCGCAACACGCTCTATGTACCTATCTGGAATATCTCTTGCAAATAAATCACACCCAGAACACACAAAGATAAAGTTGCCTTCACCAAGATTTGCCTTCATCTCTGATTCGTTAATGTGTATCGGTGCAAGCTCTCCCCATTTCTTCATGTAGCAATAACTGCAATCATGTGAACATTTCCCAGAAATCGGATTCCATGTGTGTGTAACAAACTCGTACATATTGCCGATCGATTTTTTCATATTGTTTTTCTCCATCCATCAAACACTGGTAATCTAAAAATTAACTCTGCAATTTGCGGGACAATGGCATTACCGAGGCATTTCAGGCGTTTTACTCTGTTTTGCTGACCATTAACTACACGGGGAATATCCTTTTCCCATGTTCCATCGAGCCACGCCGCCGGATAATCAACATTAACCGTATCTTTCTTCATATCTGTCCAATACAACGGATAACCCATCAAAGCCTCAACCCAATCGGCATTAAGCTGTCCGCCGGAAATTTCCCCAGTTTCAACTAAGTCGGAGGTTAACGTTCCTCTGCCTTTTTGTGATTTGGTAAGACTATTTTTTGCGTCATTGACGGTCGGGGTTCCGTAAAGTATGGCATGGATTAAACTCTGTTTAGTTGCCGGGCTGTTTTTCTCTCCGTCGGTAGCCATTGGAGTCGGCCATACTTGTACTGCACTTTGTACATCTAATCCACCTTTCCCATGCAAAGACGCACCGGTGCCGGCATTTGCTCGTGGCGTAGGCCATAACCGCGCAATGTCTGACAATCCTTGCTGATTGCTATTTGGGCCTCTGTGTTTATAATCCTGCACGGTTGGTGTTGGAAATAACGATACATATTCATTTGGATTCAATGTTTTAGAAATAAAATCTTTGCTTCTCTTTTTCATGCTTGCGGTTGGTGTGCCAATCATAGGTGATAATAGACCTTTCTCTATAGCATTTAGCTGATCATTCAGGTTTAGCGGCTTTCCTTCTTTGATCAGCATCTTCATATTATTATAGCTCCGCTTCCCACGTTCCATATTAGCGTCAGGAGTACGAAAATACCCCCGATTATGGGGGATAGCAAACAATCCATACACGTTTTCTAACATGGAGCGCGCCGATTTCTTGAGCTGATACAATTTGCCATTCACAAGCATACCCGCTTGCGGAAATGTCCGACAAAACTCGGTTGAAAAATCGTCCTCCGTTGGAAACAAAGAGGCCTGGGACGTTTTCAAAAAGTGCAATTTCGGGTCGTAACTCCCTAAGCATTCGCCGACATTCAGGCCATAAATCGCGCTTGTCTTCGGTTCCCTTTTTCTTTCCGGCGATACTGTGGGGCTGGCAGGGGAAGCCGCCTGTAACAATCCATTGTCCTTTTGGCAATTTTTCATAACGTACACTCCTTATGTCTCCTAATGCCTTTGCCGAAGGAAATCTTTTTTGATAAACCTCTCTAGCGTATGCTTCAATCTCTGAAAAATAATGCTCATCAAATCGAAGCCCTGCCCAAGAAGCGGCTAGAGCAAATCCCCCGATGCCGGAAAACAAATCTAAAAAATACCGTTTCATATTTCCGGCATAAGAGACTTCACGCAATTACCGGGATAGTCGTAACAATCGACTGAATGTACTCAACGATATTTTCGGCGGCAGTATTCGACCACGCTCCACCGTCCGCTTCAAACAGCGCAACCGTCGGAACATCATTCTGATCCAGTCTTACACGCAGGAGAAATTCACTTTCCGGCTGCTTCACTTCGCGGAATGTCCGATACGGAGAGAGCTTTACAATCGGTTTTAACGCAACCTGATCTTTCAGCGCGCCGGACAATCCCCGTTTAACAGAAACGGTTTGCGTAATGCCATCGTCATCGCCGTCAATTGCAGTTCCTCCGACAAGCCGTGATGCATACGATAAAACATATATCCCCGGAAGGGTAGGCGTATCATTGTCTTCATAAGCAGAGAATTTTCCCCGCTCATCCCGATCAAAAAATAGGAACGATTCCGCAGGCTTAACCTTTGCCAGAGTTGAAGACACAGATACCTTCACCTCACCGGTGCGCCTTTTCTTATCCGGCTTGATCTCCATCTTGATGGTGATCGACCGCGGTTTATTTGCGATAGTGTTTTCATCTTCGATGTTTTGCAGAACTTTTGAAAATTCTTCATCGAACAATTCACTCACCGCGCCGTGTTGGAACTTCGCCAACTCAATTTTTTTCATAACACCACCTATAACATTTTTTATTTCCGGCCATGAAAACATATTTTCAAGACCGGAACAAGAATATAAAAAGCACCCGTTACCCAACATCACCCAGTATGATGCGGCATCGGCACAATCAAAACCACCGTGGACTTTACTTCCGGCGGACCAGTACCATAGATGCTGTCGCATATTCGGATATACACACAATCCAATGCAGTAACCTCCTTTACATATTTTCTGTATAAAACTTTCACGGCCTCTCCTTGACCAAAGGTTCTAATAAAATATCTAATCAGATACCGTAAATCCAAAAGGAACTATGCCATTTGCAATATCTTTCCAATGATTGAGTACATCTGGTGATGGTCCCGGTTTAGCAACATCAGCATTCTCGATTCTTTTCTTTGCTTCATCCTGTAACCGTTTCCATGTACTCGCGGAATTAACGTTTCCGCAGAACTTTCTTGATGTCCTTCTTTTTCGTTTTGACTGGTTCATCAACCCACCGTTCAACGAGCTTCACCGGCATACCAATATTCTGTGCCAATTCCATTTCAATCACCGCCCCGCGCGATTCGTGCCAATTGAAAAGTAAAGCAACCCCATCACAAATAAGCATCGCCTGTAAACACTTTTTCATAGCGGCTTCCCAAGTAGCATCATCAGGAATCCCAAGATGCGCAGGACTCACAACTTCATATCCTGCTTTTTCCAAATTACTTTTTGCAACCGAAAAATAGCCTTGTAATTTTTACATCCGGTAACCTGTCCGGAAAGATAGAGCCTCAAAAGAAACCTCCAGGATGTCTTTGCTTTTTACGAGTAATTGGGAATCCTTTTTTTGAATGTGAAACAGAATCCGTTTCAAAAAACCATTCACGAAAAATAAAGAATGAAATAATCGCGATTATTCCAATGATTATGATGATATGATTCATATCCCCCTCCCAAAATAAAAACTTCCGGCCGGAGCAGTATCTGGAAAAAGGTGAATCAACCAGATAAGCTTCAACCGGAAGTAACTTCCTCATGTATTCAAAATCCTCTCCGCTTTTTGATGTAATTCATCATCAGGGGAAACACGGTTTCGATACGCAAACTCAATAAGATCGCTCCGGCGGAATATCAAAAACTTTCCGCCAAGTGGTTTATAAAACGGTATTCTGTTTTCCGAAGTAAGCCGATACAATGACGGCATTGAAATACCAAGCCATTCCGCCGCTTTTTCCGATGTAAGCGGACGATCAGGATCAAAGGGGTCTGCAATGACAGGAATCTGATTTTCTTTTTTCATGCTTCCTCCAGAACAGGTACATTATCAGGACAAACCTTATCCAGAGCATCTTCAAGCTTCCTTTTAAAAGTTCCGTCCATACAAGAATTTTGAAGACCAACATGATAATGACATCCATCGCAAAGCATCTGACCAAGAAAACGATTTTGCAAATCCCTTGTGCATCGTTTCATGCTTTTCAGAAAATGTATTTCTCCGCAATAAGCACAAATACCTACACCGAAAACCGATAATATTTTTCTAAAAAACCGCTTCATCTTTTCACCTCTTTTAAAAGTTTCCCCGTCTTTCCGGGGTGTCAGACAGCCTAGGACTGTCAATTCTTCAAAAAATGGCCTTGGCCTTCTTGCAGGGGAAGGATTCGAACCTTCAACATCATGGTTATGAGCCACGTAAGCTTCCACTGCTTTACCCTGCGAAGCTTCCCGGTCTACCCGTCCGGAAAGGGCGCGGTACGGAATCGAACCGTCAAACTCTCAGTAAACAACCTGCTCAAGAGCCGGTCATATGCTTCTCGCAAACTTACGCATATTGTTTACCAACACCAAGTCGCGCCAGAAATCACCAGCAGTCCGCAGAAACAAGCTCCGCCGGTAAAATCTATTACTAAAAGTCCTCTCCTCGTGGTATAATGGAAATCAGCAAAAAACATTTTTCCCGCAAGGAGGGACACTATGACCTTTAACGAATTATCCATATCGGACAAAATCGCGCTTATGCAGCTTACGTTTGATGTCATGAAACATCAAAAAAACGGAATAACTCATATTGAAAAAAGCCTCTCTGTCGATGAACTTTTTTCCTTCATTAGATCATTCGCCGAAGAGCAAGCCAAAGAAATTAGCACTTCTTATGAAGATTGATATTTATTTCAATGGCATATTCATGACCTGATTTTGTGATTTGATCTTTTTTTGTTACAAAATATACTTCATTCTCATAACCCAGATGTACAAGTTCTTTTACCGCGTCTTCTATGATTTTGATTTGTACCTTTTCTTCTTCAAACATCCTCACACCCCCTTACACATTCACAGAAGCCATACCTGCTTCCAATTCCCCCGCCGGAAATTCCCCAAGCCCATAATCCTCTTTCAAAATAAATCTCCTTTATAAAATCTTCCGTAGTGTGGTATAATCACAGTAACAAACACCGTTCCGCTTGCGCGGGACTATCTCAACACTACGGAGGGTTATTACTCATGAACGAACCAGATGCAAAATGTCCTCATTGCGAAGCTGTTACCAAAATTGGCGGACATGGATTCACCGGGCAAGATGCAACAATACACGGTCAAAAAGTTTACCTTGTAGAGGCTGTTGCAAAACTCCAG
>DBDH01000064.1 GCA_002293455.1 Treponema sp. UBA937 | reverse complement strand
GCGGGAATAACATCGATCTTTTTTCCCGCGGTTTGGATTATATCTTCGGTGTCAAAAGTGATGATGATTCCTTCCTCTGTGTTGAAAAAATCCATTGCCTTGAGCAGTCCGTTAATTTCTCTGTCTTGGTTATCAAGGGTTAGTTCCCAGCATACTTGCATACACGACGGCTTGGTATACGGCGATACCACAAAATCGCATTCTCCGCCGGTCTTATCGGAAAAATAGTACAAATCCCCTTCCTTTCCCAGGCTTTGACGCAGGCTGTTACAGACATAATTCTCAAGCAGCGCGCCGTTATTTCCGCTGAAAGAAAGGGAACTTGTCGCAATGATGCCGGGATCGGCAATATACACTTTTTTAGGCAGCAGATTTTGTGCCTTAACCGACCACGCGAAACGGGGCAATATATGCACAAGGTACGCTGCTTCAAAAAATGAGATATATTCCAAAATTGTGGTAGGCGACTTTACCCCCGCAGCCTGCGTCAGTTTACTGGGTGATACAAGCTGTGCCGGATTAGATACCAAATACACATACAAGCGCCGCAGGGATGTTACATCACGAATGCCGTATCGTACCGCAATATCACGGTACAAAATATCCGACTGGAGCTGAGTCAAAATATCCTGATTACCCGTTTTTAAATATTCCGGAAATCCTCCCTTTGTAAGATAATCTTTAAAAGATTCGGCACCGATTTTCTGCTCGGTAAATCCGCAAAATTCCTGATAGGAAAAGGGAAACAGTTCCATGGATATATGGCGTCCCGTCAGACGGGTCCCAAGCTCCCTGCTTAACAGGGACGCGTTTGAACCGGTTATGATCAGCTGAAAACCTTCATCAAGTTTTTGCCGGACGTACAGCTCCCATTGATCCGCCGATTGGATTTCATCGAAAAAAATCAGCTTCGTGCCGGAATCTTCAATGACTTTATCCAGAAGTCTGAAATCCGTATAAGCAAAGGATGAAAGGCGAATATCATCAAAATTCAGATAAAAATAAGGGCGGTTCAATTTCTGTACAAATTGATGAAGCAGCGTACTTTTTCCGCATCGCCTGATGCCGCTTACAACCAACGCGTGGCTTCGCATGTCCGGCAGTTCTGATAATTTCCAGCGTTCAAAACCGGAATTCTGTTCCGTGAGGAATACTTTTTGAGTTTCTCCAATGTCCTTTAATTCTGATAGTATCATAATTCTATTATATGTCAAATTCTCATAATATTCCAGTACTAATGATCTATATATTTCATTTCTAATGGTTTATATATTCCAATGCCAATGAACTATTTTTTAAAACTAATAACTCCTCACCAAAAGTCTATTAGTAAGCTGTTCCAACAAATCGCGGGAGTTGCTTGAAGGGAGCTTCATAATTTCTTGCAGGGCTCGATTCGTAAATTTTCGCGCGTGGTTTCCGGCGCTTTCGATTCCGCCAAGATTTTTTACCATGTTTATAATGCCGTCAAAATCTGCATGGTGAATATTTTTGATATTACAAAGTTCTGATAGTTTTCCGCTTGTATCTTTTCTTAACGCTGAAATAAGAGGAAGCGTGATAATTCCCGATTTCAGATCGATGCCGAGAGGTTTACGGACCAGTGTTTCGTCACCTGAATAATCAAGAATATCATCGATAATTTGGAAGGCCATACCGATGTTGTATCCAGCTCGCCGCAAAGTTTCCGCAACAGACCGGGAAACATTCGCTTCGTGGGCTCCCACGTGACAAGCGAGCGAAAAAAGCAGCGCCGTCTTTCCCATGATCTTCCTGAAATATTGGCGGATGGAACGGTCAAAGCAAAAGCGGTTTGTATTTTGTTCAATCTCCATGGTGCAGATAATCGAAACAATTTTTGCCAACTGTAAAGCCTGTTCCGGCGAAGCATATTCGGCGGTAATAAGGAAAGACCGCGATAGCAAAAAATCCCCAATTAACACGGCGTCTTTTTTCCCATAGCGGGATTGAACCGTGGGCAGGCCGCGCCGTAAAGGCGAATCGTCGATGATGTCATCATGAATAAGTGTAGCGGCATGAAGCATTTCCAAGGCCGCCGCCAGATGAATTGTTTTATCTTCCTCTGCACTGCCGAATTGTGAAGCAATCAGCAGAAGGCCGGGACGCAGCATTTTTCCATTGCTTGCAAATAATAATGACAGGGCGTCATTTATAATAGGATTTTGAGACACAATTGATGAATGAATGACATCCGAAACCTTCGCAAGAGATTCGGACATGCCGGTAAAATCAGCCAAAAAGTCCGTCATTGATTATCCTTAAGATGTTGAGCCTATTGCAAGACTTCTTCAGTTTCGCAATTTCTCTATTTATTTTTTTGATGGATCATCGAAATAGAAATACCGTTTTCTCGCAAACAGTGTGCCGTTCCACTTCTTTTTAAAAAACGGAACTACCCAGCAATCCAAGCCGAAAGCGCGTCCCGCGCCGCCCAGCATGAGAAACGCCGCAAAGACAAACCAAACTTGGTTCCACGCGAACATTCCTGAAAGAGTAAAGACGATGCACATTACAATTGAAGCCGCCGCCGCCCACCAAGTGAACAGTCCGCCGAAAAGGGCAAGCCCGATACCGATTTCCGCAAGCACAACGATGAGCTGGAACATCTCGAAAGGCAAATGAAAAAGTATGTTGTCCATGAATGTTGTTCTGAACCATGTTGCCACGGATCCGTTAGGATTGAAAACCGGTTTTGTAAGATCCCAAAATTCGCCGAAGGTTCGGCTTGCCGCGCCGGCGGCATCGGAAACCGCGCCGGAGGCGGCGCTTACAACATCGGCCGCCGCGCTGGAAGCGGTACTTGCGGCGTCGGCAATCGTCGTGGAAGCGGAACTTACAGCTTCCGCCGCCGCGCTCACGCTCGACGCGGCGTCAATCACAGTGCCGACAGCTTCGCCCGCGGTTTCAAACACAAAACCAGCATCTCCGGCACTTTCAAATACAAAACCTGCCGTATCTCCCGCCGTCTCAAAAACAATTTCTTCGGCAGCAGATGCCGCCTTTGAGGCAAAGCTATTCTGTGTTACACCGGAAGAAAACATCCACGCGCTTTTGGTTCCTGTTTTCCACGCAAGCCAGCCTTCACCGATTTTGTTTACGCCTTCCATCACCCACATAAGCCCCAGCCAAAGGCGGAGCGGCAAAAGCCAGTATCCCCGTGTTTTGTAAGCGGCGAAACCGCGCAGAAGAGAGCGGCCGTGTTGCATATCAAGAAATTCATGTTTGATATATTCCCAGCACTGGTTGATTCCGGCGATTCCGATAAGGTAATGCAGATTGACGAGGTGCTTCACCGCTATCGCGAAAAAGCCCGACAGCTTGATATTCATTGCATTGGAAACGGCGTACTTTCCGCCGACCGAAACCATGAAGCCATGATAATTTGATGTAAACTTTTTCGCATCCGTTCCGTCAATGGCGGCGGCAATATTATAGGCCGCGGTTTCGCCTGTCTGCATGGCCGTTTCCACAATCTGCGGAAGCGGCTTGTTATTTTCCAAAAACCAGATGTTGTCGCCTGCGGCAAAAACATTCTTGTGATCTATCGACTGCATGGTATCAGACACCATGAGGCGTCCGCGGCGGTTTTTCGCATTCGGGTCGGCGGGATTTTTCCCAAAAGGTCCTTTTGAAAGATCGAGCGTTTCCGCAAAATTGCTTCCCGAAATACCGGCGGTCCATATAAAGGTACCGGTTTCAATAGGTTCGCCGTTCTTGATCAAAACCTTTCCCGGCTCTGAACCGGTAATCGGTGTGCCGGTCATGATCTCACAGCCTTTTTGAAGCATGTAATGTTCTATCTTACCGCGGAGGTCTTCTTCAAAAATGGGAAGGATGTCTGCCATAGCTTCCACAACGATAATGCGGACTTCGCTTTTATCTACAAGCCATTTTTCGCACATTACATCGCGCCACTCGATAAGCTCTCCCGCCATCTCAATTCCGGTAAAGCCGGCACCGGCAACAACAAAAGTAAACATGGCTTTCCGCTTTTCCGCGTTCTGTTCCGCGATAGCTTTTTCAAAAACATCATTGATATGATGGCGGATTTTCATGGCGTCATCAAACGACCACAACGAAAAAGCGTTTTCCTTTACACCGGGAACGCCGAAAAACTCAGGTTCGGCTCCGCTTCCCAGCACAAGATAATCGTACTCATAATTTTTTTCCGCCGATGACGCGGTGTGTTTTTCAAAATCGATATTGATGATGGTATCGAGCACAACGTTTACTTTTCCGCCGCCGAAAATCTTTGTAAATGGAACCCGGACAGAATCCGGCTCAACCCGATGTCCCGCAACTTCGTGCAGTTCAGTCATGAGCGTGTGAAAAGGATGCTTATCGATTAACGTGATATTAATGTCTTTTCTTTTTTTATATTGCTTGGCCAGTTTTTTTGCCGCGGCAATTCCCGCATAACCGCCGCCAAGAATCAAAATCTTCTTGCAATTTTCCATCGCCGCGTTCTCCTCGGGCACATTTTTAACGTTAGATTAATGATAGAACAGTTTCTCCGTTTACATCACCTATTTACAGTGTATTTTATAGTTTAGCGCTGTCAAGGGGAGTTTTTTCAGTAACTTGATAGAGCAATATGTAAAGGCATATAATTCCTATATGGGATCATTTAAGTTTAGTTCTCCGAAGGATTTTGTTCCGCGTATTGCTTTACTTTTTTCTAAACAAGGAAAACCCTACGGCATTCGGGGTTTTGGAAAGGATATTGTGGCGGGCGTTACGGTAGGATTTATTGCGCTTCCGCTTGCGATGGCTTTCAGTATTGCGGCGGGAGCTTCTCCCGGACAGGGATTGTTTACCGCAATTCTCGCGGGGTTCACTGCCTGCATTTTTGGCGGAAGTAATTTTCAAATATCAGGACCGTCGGTCTCCTTTATGGTTATTACCATTAAGATACTTTCCAATCACGGCATGTCCGGACTTTTTGCCGCAACCTTTATGGCGGGAATTATTCTGATCCTTTTGGCTTTATCCGGGTTTGGCCGTTTTATCAAATATATCCCGTATCCTGTAACAACCGGATTCAGTACCGGCATCGGCGTAATGATCTTTTCACAGCAGATTAAGGATTTTTTCGGCTTGGAGATCGCGCAAAGTTCTCCCGGTTTTTTTGAAAAATGGATTGAATACTTTCAATTTTTCCCGACGCTGAATTTTTCCGCAGCGGGAATCGGTATTGGAACAGTGTTGATCATTTTAGCAATCCGTAAATTCTTTCCGAGAATTCCCGGGTCAGTGATTGGGGTTGTCATTGCTACGGTAACGTGCTTTGTGTTCGGTCTTTCCTCGGAAACTATCGGCAGCCGTTTCGGCGGAGTTCCATCGGTATTTCCCAAGCCTGCTATGCCGGATATAAACTTTGAGGTTTTTCGTCTCTTGCTTCCGGATGCTTTTACTATCGCGCTTTTGGCGGTTATTGAATCGCTTTTGTCTGCTGTTGTCGCGGACGGCATGACCGGCGAACGCCATAATAGTAACATGGAACTAGCTGCCCAGGGTGTCGGAAATATGGTGAGTGCGGTTTTCGGCGGTATTCCATCAACAGGAGCGATTGCGCGGACTGCCGCCAATATTAAATCCGGCGCGGTGAGTCCTATTTCCGGAATGGTTCACGTGGTAATTCTTGTTCTTTTCGTATTGTTCCTTTCACCCTTGGCTTCTCTTATTCCTTTAACAAGTCTTTCGGCAGTTCTTATGGTTGTAGGATGGGACGTTTGTAATTTCCGCCGGTTTTTCAGAATTATCAAAACATCCCCTAAAAGCGATATTATTATATTGCTGACAACATTTCTTCTCACGGTCCTTGTTGACATTACCTTTGCCGTAGGAGCAGGAATTATTATGTCAATGTTCCTGTTTATGTTACGGATGATAGAAGTTGCGGGCATTAAACCGGGAACAACAAATTTTGCGAAAGAGATCATCAGCGATCAGAAAGATACTGATGGACCGATTCCCGCCCACTCCAAAAACATCGAAATCTATGAAATTGCCGGCCCCTTCTTTTTTGGCGTTGCCGATATGCTGCAAGATACACTCCAGCATATTTCCAAGGCGCCTTTGGTGTTTATCCTTAGAATGAAAGATGTTCCCGCCATCGATGCTACCGGAATAACGGTGTTGGAATCTTTTTTAAGCCAATGCAGACGCAGAAAGACCAAAGTGTTTCTCTGTGATATTCAAGCCCAGCCGATGAAAGCCTTAAACAAGGCCGGTTTTATTCAAGAGATCGGCAAGGAAAATATCATTGAAAATTTGGACAAAGCAATAGCCGCCGCCGAAGAATATTTATTTGAAAATATCCATCTGCTTTTTATGTAAGCGCTTTATTCGTGTTGAGGGTTCTTTTTCATAAAATTTAAATCAAAAGTTAAAGCAAGATTCGTATTCGTTCCATACAAAGAGTATGAATCTGAGAAAAACGATGCTTTGTTTTCTGATCGTTTCAGAATTGATCTGTGGATGTTGTATCTTTGGGCAGGCACAGAAAACCGGGTTCTTCTTGGAGCCGCTTTGGTCCGCTTCTTGGGAACATGAAAAAAATATTATCAATAGGATTGATCTGAAATTTGGTATTTCGGGACCGGGACTTCTTTTTCGCGGTCAGCTTGTGGACAGACGGCCTGTTACATTCATCGAGACAGACGCGCTGACGGCGCTTGGCGCGGCAATGTATCATACCGGAACGGGTTCGCGCTTTCTGTACGGAATCATCACCGAAACCGGGTTGTCGGCCCGTCTGAAAAATATTTGGCTTCATGGCGTTCCGCTTCAAACGAATCATTCGCCAAGTTCCAGCGATTTGACAACAACTCCATCCAGTACAAAAGAGGAAGGCTTTTTCTTTTACTTGGGAAGTCCGCGTTTGGGTCCGGTTAGATTGTTTTCATCGGTTTATTTTGAACACGATCTTCAGCCTTTGTATGCTGCCGGAATCGATTACTATTTTTCGCCAAAAATATGGATGAAGATTGAAGGTTTATACACAGAACAAACAGTTAAGGCCCGGCAGCCGTCTACATGGTTTTCCAAAGAAGCCTGGCTTCCGGAAAGAGCAAGCCGGCTTTACGGCGGAAGCATCAATGTGAATCATCCTTTTTGGGGAATCTCCGGCGACGCGGCGTACTCGGAAACGTTTGCTTTTGGAAAAGGCTGGTACGGCGATATATCATTCCGGATTGGACACAGGCCCTGGCGTTTTCAGGCCGGCTTTGATATGGTGAACGGCGCTTTTACCGACCGCGAAGGAGCTATGCCTGATAACGGATTCAGAACAGGAATCCAATTTGAAGTCTGGGGAAAAGCCGGAGCGTTTTTCAAACTGAGCGGTAATATTCAGGGAACAGAATTCGGCGAGCCATTAAGCAAAAGCCGTTTACAAATGAGCTATTATTTTCCTGTACCGAAACAATCTGCCGTGCGGCTGTCGAGGATTCATTTCAATTTGGAAGGGGATTCCCTTGGACAGCCGGATCCGGGAAGCGCCGTAAAAACCGGATTCGGGTTATACCTTGGACCGGTATTGGCAGCATCGGAACTGAGTATCCACGGAGATGATGATAATAATCGGAACGCGCTTCTTCGGATTGCGGATTTTAAAGCGTGGGATATGTTGTCTTTTTCCGAAGAATTACAGTACCGGATAAAAAGCTGGACATTTCGCGCAAAATTTACTTACCTAATAGAAGAAAAAAAGTCGGAAAAAGTTCATTCGTATAACATACAGGTTTACAGTGCGGTTAATTGGAAATGGGGACGAATAAGCGGCACTTTCAGTTTTAATGAATTTCCGGACGACTGGACCTATACCATCCGCTGTCAATTAAAAAGTAAATTTATTTTTGACGGTAATGGGAAAAAAGATTGATGAAAGGGAAGGCTGATACCTCACCTTGTTTTAATCATCATATATTTCTACAATGATGATATGATTCCCATTGGTGATGATAATCGGTCTCGAATGAGAGTTCCGGTAGTTACATGGCTTCTCATTGCCGCAAATGCGGCCGTATTTGTTTTTCTGCAAAAATTCGGTAAAAATACCGATTTTCTCTATTCCTTTGCGATGGTTCCCGCGGAAATCCTTGGAGGGCAGGACATAGTTACTGAAACGAGAAGATTTATAGATGCTTCGACAAGATCAGCTTATTTTGTTCCCGGTTTGGGCGTTACACCTTTTCCGGTATATCTGACTGTTTTTACGTCTATGTTTATGCACGGCGGAATCGGCCACATTGCCGGAAATATGCTCTTTCTGGCGGTATTCGGCGATAATGTTGAAGATTCTTTGGGGCATTTCCGCTATATGCTGTTTTATTTTTTAGCCGGAATTGCCGCCGCTTTTTTTCATCTTATCGTGACAAGCCTTTCCGGAAACGGTCTTCTGGTCCCTACTATAGGCGCTTCCGGGGCGATTTCAGGCATTATGGCAGCTTATCTTAGGCTTTTCCCCCGGAACAGAGTCCGTGTTTTAATATTTAACATTATTCCAACATACGTAAGCGCCTTTTTTGTAATAGGAATGTGGTTCATCCTGCAGCTTATCAACGGTATGGGAATCCTTACCCAGGGAAGTTCAGGCGGCGTAGCCTACGCGGCACATATCGGCGGATTTATTTTTGGTTTTCTTTTTATAAAAACCTTTCTGCCCAAAAGAAAAAGAAAGCAGAAATTCAAATATCGAATTATAAAAGATTAACAAAAAAACCGCCCTCCCCGTAAACGATTATCTATGAAAAACGCAAATACAAGCGTAATGAAAAAACTTAAAAGCATCCAACCAAATCTTCCGACTCGATTGGATGCTTCCCAAAACTTTTTTAAATATCTTTTTTTTAATTTATAGCGAGAAGTACATCAGAACCTTTTTCTCTGTCTCTTAAAAAGAGGGGCACTTTTTATAATAGGGGATACTTTCTTAGTTTGCAAGAAAAATTTAGATAAAATACGTTATACCTTGGTCTCGTTTAGGTCTAAAAAAGGCTCATTTGGTAAATTTGTTGTTTTGTGTTGAGGGTTTAATACCCAGGAACTCGCTTGCGTGAGGGAGGCTCTGCCGCGCGGTTCTTCATTTTTTATCATCGTTCTTATATGCCGCAAATTTATTCATCTGTTTTTTCTTCGTTTTCTGATTCATCAAATGCGCCGGACCGGGTCTTGGATATGGGTTTCAGCTGAATGGTATGACCTGCATATGTTGCCAGAAAAGAAGTTTTATCGTAAACATCTAAAGCTTTATATACCATTTTCATTCTCTTTTTTAACGTACTCAATCCTATCTTTTCTTCAGTAGAAATACTTTCATATTTTTCTCCGTCTTGAATCTTTTTTAAACATCTCATATCTCTTGTGGTAAATTTTTCTGCCGGAAGATAAGTAATATTGATATTGTCTGCCGATTGTTTTTTGAGCCTTTTTATCTCCGGAAGAAAAAGTAAGAAAGCAAGTCCAAAGATTAATACAAGGGCAAGCAAATTGAGAATTGATGAGACAACTTTTTCCGCACTAAACCTTGCCTGGGAAATAATCGCAACAATGAGAAAGAGTGTAACAATAATAATTTTGATTTTATCATACGTTTTAAAAAATCCTGCATGAAAGGCAAATAGTATACCCAACATGTATATCAGAAATCCCAAGGGAGAATATCCGTCAATCAAAATGATTAATCCCCAAATACAGCATAAAATGGCGTAAGGTCTAAACTCCAGAGGAAACATGATAAGTATGCCCAATATCACAATTGTTATGCTGCAGGATACTATTCCTACAAAAGGCGTAAAAATTACTTTCCTTAACGTTTCATACTCGATGCTGTATAAATTGATATCATGAACAAGTACCACACACGATACTACCATGCAGATAAATGTGACTAAGCGCCAAATAAGCTTATATGTCTTGTTATTCACTGATTCACCATGTTTACATAATCGCCAAGGCTTCCGGAAGAATTCTTTCTAAAGTCTTAGTGTGATTGGAAGGCGAGAACCGCACCCCGCTGCATACCGAAGTTAAAACCTACGATTTTCTTTTGTTTTATGTTAGGGGGTAGTAAAAATTAACTTTGAAATTGGTGTACAGTATCATTTTTTCGTAAATAAAGATGTAAAAATACTTTAAGTTTAGATGATATAGGGCATTTCTTATACTTCATTTCATTTACCCCAACATTGTATTGACGTGTAAACCTAACACAAAAAGATGTATATGTCTATCTTAATGATTGGAATGCAATTGTGGTTCATTTCACTCTTAATACCGAAAAATATGTTATTATAGAGGAAATTGCAAAAGAGTTTGTGTCACCGCTTTCACGGCGTACACAGGGGGGGTTATGGAAAAGGATGTGCCTGAACTGCTTTTTACAACACGTGATGATTTTCATACATGGTTATGTGAACATGCGGAAACAAGCGGCGGCGTGTGGCTTGTGTTTGGAAAGACACAATCGATGCTTACGGTTTCCGCGAATGACGCACTGGAAGAAGCGCTTTGTTTTGGATGGATAGATGGGCAGATGAAAAGTATTGATGATACAAAATACATAAAATATTTCGCGCGCCGCCGTGAAAAAAGTGTGTGGTCTGATAAAAATAAAAAGATTGTAGAAACGCTGCGCGCAAAAAAACTGATGACCGAATTGGGTGAAAAAGCCGTGGAAGCCGCGATAAAAAACAGTGAATGGAACACCGCAAAAAATCCTTCAATAACTGATGATCAGGTTGAAACCTTTAGAAAAAAATTAGCCGGCATATTGCCAGCTTATGAAAACTTTACAAAAATGTCACCGTCAGTTCAGCGTACGTATACGAAAAGATATTTATCGTTTAAAAGCGAAGAATCCCGGCAAAAGGATTTTGTAAAAATTGTTGACAGGCTTAATCGGAACTTAAAACCCATGTAGGTTGAAGATTTTTGTTATCATCGAGGCAAAATTATTCTTACAGGGCTGGTCATAGAGTGCTATGACCGGTATTATAGGACGAAATAAAACCATATTAAGAGGGTTTCATGGTATTAGCAGTTAATTTCCCTTCATGGATAAAACCTGAAATTATTCCGCATCTGCCTTTTCGTTGGTATAGCTTGATGTATATGGTTGCGTTTGCAATTGCATATATACTGTTCAGGAAGCAGATAAAAGAACGCAATTTTCCCATGGCCGATGAGGATGTCATAGGTCTTTTTTTCTGGGGAATTATCGGTCTGGTTTTAGGCGCGAGGATTTTTTACATGTTTGTGTATGACGATGCGCTGACATATCTTTTAAAGCCCTGGCTGATTTTCTGGCCGTTTCAAGACGGCCGCTTTGTCGGTCTTCAGGGGATGAGTTATCATGGCGGGGTGATCGGCTGTCTTCTTGGTATTATCATTTATACAGTGCGGAAAAAGTTTGATGTAAGAGAAATCGGCGATATGGTTGCAACGGCAATTCCGTTGGGATACACCTTCGGCCGCCTGGGGAATTTTATTAACGGCGAACTTTTCGGCCGCGTTACATCCAGTCCTTTTGGAATGATCTTCCCTTATGCGGGACGTTTTTCCGCTCACGAGGAATGGGTTCGAGACATTGCGGAGCAAACAGGCATTCCCATTACAGATCCAAATGCGATGATCAATCTGCCGCGTCATCCGTCTCAGTTGTATGAAGCGTTTTTTGAAGGCATCGTACTTTTCTGTCTCCTCTGGCTTTTGCGGAAACATAAACCGGTTAAGGGTTTTATGATGGGAATGTATCTCATCGGCTACGGATTTTTCCGCTTCATCATCGAATACTTTAGGGCGCCCGATGCAGACTTGGGCTATCGGATTGAACTTGCTCCGTCGGATATGCCGACGGCTCTTTTTTCATCAGTGTGGAATTTTTCTACCGGACAGATTCTCTGTTTCCTTATGATCAGTGCCGGACTTATTTGGATTATTATTGCGTCTCGCCTGCCGAACGCAAAACCAATTATGGTGTATCCTCTTGAAAGCAAAAAAGAAAGATCTCACAAGAGGAAAGCGAAAAAAGTATCTGCGAAAAAAAGAAAAGGAAAGAACCGCAAATGAAATATGTTAGTACCCGAAGCCGTTCCCAAGCCGTCAGCTTTGGCGAAGCCGCTCTTACAGGCCTCGCTCCTGACGGAGGTCTCTTTATTCCGGAAGAAATTCCGCAGTATTCTCCGGCTGTGATTCAGTCGCTTGGAACGATGGATTTTCGCGATACCGCGGTAGAAACCATCCGTCCCTATGTAAAAGATGATATTCCTTCCTCTGTGTTGGAAGACATGGCTGCTTCCGCGTATCCTTTTTCCGCGCCTTTAATTTCCGTAGGCGATAGGATGATGCTGGAACTTTTTCACGGACCAACCGCCGCTTTTAAGGATTTCGGTGCGCGTTTTATGGCGCGGGCTTTTTCGTATCTCCGCCGAGGGGAAGACAGGCCGCTGCACATTCTCGTTGCAACTTCGGGGGACACAGGCGGCGCGGTAGCGGACGGTTTTTTCAACATCGAAGGAATTAATGTAACGGTTCTGTATCCCAAAGGAAGGGTTACTCCGTTACAGGAAAAACAGATTGCGGGCCTGGGCGGGAATATTTCCGCGATAGAAGTTGAAGGCAGTTTTGATGATTGCCAAGCCCTCGTAAAAGCGGCTTTCTCCGACGCGGACCTCAAGAAAAGGCTTGATTTATCTTCGGCAAATTCGATTAATGTTTCCCGCCTGATTCCTCAGGCCGTGTATTATGCGGCGAGCGCCGGGATCGCTTTTGCCGGCAGAACAAACGCGGACGGAGAGGCTACTCCCCGGAATGAATCCGGCGGAATCACTATTTCTCAAGACCGGCGTTTCGCAGCAGCGGCAGGCAAGCCCATTCTGTTTTGCGTTCCCAGCGGAAACTTCGGCAATCTTACGGCTGGATTATACGCTATGAAGATGGGCGCGCCTATCCGCGGCTTTGTCGCGGCGACCAATATCAACAAAACGGTTCCCGATTATCTGGAACACGGTATATACGAAGAGCGGCAATCCAAAGCGACGCTTTCCAATGCCATGGATGTCGGCGCCCCCAGCAATTTTGAACGGATGAAAACGCAGTGGTCCTATGACGAATTAAAAAAGATGATCCGGGGCGCGTTTGTTACCGATGACGAAACCCGTTCATGTATTGACCGTGTATATAAACAATTCGGTTATTACTTAGATCCTCATGGCGCGGTAGGCTGGAACGCGGTAGATATATTATCGGCAAAGAATGACCGGTCCATTGACGGACCTCTTGCGGTTTTGGGAACCGCTCATCCCGCAAAATTCGCCGAAACCGTGGAACCTATTACCGGAGAAATCCCGATGCATCCTGCGTTAAAAGATGTCATGAAACGGGAAGTTTTGTCCAAAACGATTCCGGTAAATTTGGAATCGCTCAAAGCGGAATTGCTTCGGTATAATTAAATTGGTACTTCCCTATGCAGATTTTCCACTATTTCCCGATACCGTTTTGAAGCTAATTCACTTGGCTCGCCTTTTTTACAAAAAGAAAGGCCTGCCAGTTTTGGAACAACACGTTCAACGACAATCTGTCCGTCAATCAACTTTGATTTTAGGATGTTAAACGCTTCCAGAAAGCGTTTGTCTTTTTTTGCGCGGTTGTAAAATGACAACACATAGACATACACAAAAAGATTGTAATTACGGAAAGGATATTCAACCTGCATGAACAAGCTCCCTATTCCATAATGACAAGGGCCGATAGGTTTACGGATTGTCCAATGTTCCAGCAAAAAATCCACGGCACGGTTAAGTTTTTCGTCTGTGTTGATAAGCCCGCTGAATCGGAAAACATCGAGAGCCATAAGCGTTGGGAGAGGATTTGAATATTCTGTTTCCGGTCCGCGGCCGAAACTAAACTTGTTACAACGCCATCCGCCGTCGGTATATTGAATATCTAAAAGATGCTGAAATGTTTTTTGCAGCCTTTCATCGGAAGCGTATCCCATGCGGCAAAGCAGAGCCGCGGCAATAATCGTATGGCACGGGTAAATCCCGCCGGATGGATATACTTTAAACCTTCCGTCTTTCTGCCAGACACTCAAGAACAATTCGGCGGTCTGCCGCAAAACCGGATCGGAAGGTTCCATGCCTAATTCCAGCAGCATTGACGCGCTGTCCACGGCGGAAAACGGAGAACCTTTAAACAAACGCTTATCCGGCGTTGTCCAAAAATCGGCGCCAAGATCGTTTCTGTGAGAAAGAATTATTTCGGCATCGGGTACATATTTTTCGTCTATAGCCAAGGCATGACCTCCATGCTAAAATGAATTGTCTATAAAACTATACAGTGTTTATCAAATAGCATCTACATTGACATTTCTATTTTTGGATGTATACCAAAATCATTCAGATCATCTATTGAAAATAATTCTTCCAAATAAAACACACCGCAAGGATAATTGCCGCTGAGAAGTTTTGCAGCAACAAAAACCGCAATGTGTCCGGTGATTTGTGAATTGTTATTTCCAATTGTTCCAATATGAATTGGAAACTGTTGTCCATCTTTTATTCCCATTGCATCAATTTGTATGCCGTAAAAATCCGTTCCTAAATTGAGTTTTCGTATTAAAGACAAAACGGCAATAAATATCTTCATGATAAAACGATACATTGTTTGAAACTTTAAGAGACTGAATACTCCTATGTGTTTTAACACACTGATATACGTTGTGATGAATCGAGAATCATAACAAAAATAAGAAGAAGCATTCTCGGCATTCAATGTCTGCATTACGATAAATTGATCAGCAAGATTAAAACGATAGGCGGTTCTCTTCCCTAATGGTTCGAGAAATGTTGTTTTGTATTTCTGGATAAACGGTGAAACGCTTTCTTCGGTGTTATTTGTTTTTACGACAAAATTCCGGTTGATATTATCCAACAGCCATTTTACTCCGTCTTCTCCATGATGTTCGCCTATTCCAAGAAGCAAAGAAATATTCACCTTGTTGAGTTCTTCTGTGTAATCACTCAATTTTTTAACAAGTAAGTTTGACAATCCCGGCGCTATGCCAACTCCAAGGACGCATGTCGATTGATTCTTTGCGGCTTCCCGGTCAAAACGTTTTATCGTTTTAAGCACATCATCAGAGGGAGAAATATCTATGTAATGAATACCATTTTTGACGCAGTATTCCGCGAAGTCAGTATTTTTAGGCGTCAAACACATAACAACAAGGTTAACATTTTTTACTGCGTCCGCGATGCTGTCTTCATCATAAATATCGACTCGTAAAGTTTCAAATGAGCTGTTGTGCTCTCTGGCAAAATCGTCAGCTTTTTGTAAAGTCCTTCCCGCCACAATTATTCTGTTTGGGAAAAGCTCAAGCAGTTTTAATGTTACATACTTGCCAACCTGCCCGTAACCGCCGACAATTAGAATTTTATCATTCATAAAAATACCTGTAGATCAATTCACTGCGCGATCGACCCCTTTTTTATTCCGAATCTTTTACATTGTTCAAGCTCTGATACGCTTTCCGTTTCCATCTGCCGGAAAGATAATACCCCGCGGCAATAAGCACACCGGCAGCCCAGCCTATGCCGTAACACCAAAACATTTCGTATTTTCCATAATGGTTGTTTAAAAAATAGGCAAGCGGAACGCGGAAGATCAACAGGGATACGGCAGTAGACAGCAGCGGAATAAACGAAGTTCCCGCTCCCCGCAAAGCCGAATTGATAACGAACAAAACCGCAAGCAAGATATAAGGCGGCATGAGACGGTGAAGAAACTCCACGCCGGTTCTGATAACTTCTTCATCGTTGGAAAAAGCCATGATCAAATAGCGGCTAAAAGTAATTACCAATATGCTGATAACGATGCAAACAACTCCCGCCAAAAACATTGTCGATCTGACACCGTTTTTTACCCGGTCCATTTTTCCGGCTCCCACATTCTGTCCGACAAAAGTAGTAACCGCCGTGGCAAAACTTGTGAGCGGCATAAACGCGAAGGTATCGATCTTGCCGACGCTGCTGTAGCCTGCCATAAAAGCCGGGCCGTAACTGTTCACCAGGCGTTGAAGCGTCATCGTTCCTACGGAAAAGAGCATATTCTGCAAGCCCGCGGGGAGCCCAATCCGCACGCTTTGGAAAAGAATCGATTGATTAAAACGCAGGTGCCTAAACGATATTTTGATGGCATCGACACGCTTGTTGATAAAAAAGATGCCGAACATAAACGAAAACGCCTGAGCGATAATCGTTGCCAGCGCGACGCCGAATACGCCCCAACCAAATCCGGCGACAAAAAGAATATCCAAAATGATGTTTAACACTGTTGCAACAGAAAGAAACAGGAGCGGCAGTTTGCTGTCGCCCAAGCCCTGAAGAATTCCGGCATTAATGTTGTATCCAAAACTGAAAATCGTCCCGAGGAAGAGAATCCGCAAATACTGAATCGACCAATCAAGCGTAAGGCCTTCGGGAGTATTCATCAGGCGGAGCAAAGGTTCGGCAATAAGGAGTCCGATAACCGTAACCGCCGCGCCTGAAACAAGCAAAGCGATATACATGGTATCCACGGTTTCTTTAACCCTGGAATTCTGCTTTGCGCCGAAAAACTGCGAAATCAAAATTGTTGCGCCGAGCCCAATTCCCATAAAAAGCGAAGTAAGAAGGAAATTGATGATATATGAATTACCAACCGCCGCCAGAGCTTCCTTCCCGACAAACTTACCAACAACAATGCTGTCAACCATGTTGTACATTTGCTGCAGCAGGTTTCCGGCGAGAAGGGGCAATGAAAAACGAAAAACCAAACTGAGCGGCTTTCCTACGGTCATATCGGTCATAGTATTGTTATACTCCTAAGATGGAAGACGTACAATAGAGCTTTAATGATTCTATCGATTACACAGAGGTATTGCTGGCCAGTTGACAAGAGGCATTGCGCGCGCTTGAATAAGTTTCTTGCATTCGATAGAATGATAGGAAGCTCTCGGAAGTTTTAGAGCATCAGGCTTGTTTTAAAGCCGGATTGACTGCCGGAGCGGTATGTCTCATTGTATGGAGTGTGTAAATGGCTATAATAAATGTATTGCTCCTTGTGTTTTTTGTGATTGTATCAATCCTTTTGATTTTGATCGTGCTTATTCAGAATGAAGACGGCGATAGTTTAGGCGGGATTTTTGCCGGCGGCAGCGGTTCGGCTTTTGGATCACGGTCGGGCAATGTGCTTACGAGGGCTACGTCTATTTTAGGGGCTCTTTTCCTCGTAATTAGTTTTAGTTTGGCTGTGATTAACAGGACCCCCGCGAGTACTGTGGAGCAGACTGCCCGCCAGGAAAATACTCGTTCGTTGTTGGATGAAGTATTGGAGGAACAGCAGAATACTCCTGTTCCGGACGCAAATAGTCAGGCTGCGGAATAGTTTTCCGAAAATATCGCCAGGTTTTGGGAATGGGTTTCCCGGGACCTGGCGGTTTTATTTGTAATTAAAAACTGATGACATACCATTGCGGTTATCATCTTGTGAATACTCTCTTTGGGAGGTAAGGTGATGTTTCTATACGAATTATACCGTCCGGAATATATAAAGGTCGGGTTGGAAGCAGAGGACAAGGATGAAGCCTTTGAAGAAATGGTGGATTTTTTCTGTTCCTCCGCGAATTCAAATGGCAGAGAAGAAATTTTGGATGCCGTGAGAGAAAGAGAAAATAAGATGTCTACCGGCATCCAAAAAGGCATTGCTATTCCTCATGGGAAAACCAGTGCGGTGGATTCAATCTGTGGGATGCTCGGTATTTCCAAAAAGGGTGTTGATTACGATGCTTTGGACGGCGAACCTGTGTACATCATGTTTATGATATTGGCTCCGGTACGGGACACGGAACTTCATCTCAAAGTTTTGAAGCGCTTGGCCGAGCTCTTGGACAACCCTCAGTTTTATACCGAGTTAGCGTCTCAGAATGATGCCCAGGGAGCTTGGCAGGTGATAAAAAAATACGAGGAAATTCTCACTACAAGAAATTAGGGAATTCCCGATCTGTCTGGACAAAAAGTAAAATTAATTCATACTTGATATAAGAGCAGATTAAATTTTTATTTAATCTGTCCTTGTAAAAAACAAAAGAAGGTTCCCATGGATGAGCAGGATATGCTGCGTCATTTGCTGGAAGTTGAATCGGAAGCAGCTTCTTTAGTCAATGATGCCCAGGTTGAAGCTGACAAAAGGGTTGCCGAGAATGAAAAATTATATCGTTCCCGTTTTGATGACCTTTACGGCAAAGAAGTTTCTCTTCTGGAGAAAAGTTACCAGGAAGCTGTTTCCAAGGTAAAAAGTGATTATGATGAAGACCTCAAGGACTACCGGAAAAGTTTTGAAAATGAGAGCATACATCATGAAGCCTTCATAAGCCTTGCAGAGTCTTTTCTTTTTAAAAGCGAGTAGATATGCCGGGAATGGGAGAGCGGGCTTTTGTTTATGCAAAAGCCTGCGGAATGATCGGAAAATCATATACCGGTTCAGGTCTTTCAAAACTGAATACCGTAGGCCGCCTCAACGATCTTGACAGGCTGATTTTTTCCGAAGGCAGCAAAGATTTGCCCGAACGCGAGCTGCTTCCCGATCTGGAATGGCGCATCATTTGCCGAACCGTCAATCAAATAGTCCGCATCGTTTCATTTTTTTCGGATGTGCCGGATTTTCTTGTGAAACTTGTGCAAAGTTATGAAATTAGCGATCTTAAAGCTATGTTGAACGCCTGGGTTGCCAAGGATCCAAAACTTCCGCATACGGCAGACCTGGGGTCTTTTGGGACGATACATTTTGACGCGTATCCCGATCTCGATCTTATGTTGAAGGATACCGAATATCATTGGATTCTTGACCGGAAGGACGACATTGCCGACAGTAAAAAACTGGTATTGCTTTTTATTGAAATAGATCGTCAATATTATGTGAATCTTTGGAATTCTCTGCTCAGTGTTCCCAAAAATGACTGCATATCAATAAAAAAAATAATCGAAGAAGAAATTTCGATGAGAAATGTTATTTGGTCTTTAAGACTGAAAACATATTACAATATGGATACCGAAAAAATTGCCGAGAAGCTTGTAGATATTTCTCTTGGAAAGGGAAAAAAGAGTCTTGCCGATGACGCGCTGGAATGTATGCAATTTGCCCCGAACAGTTATGATGATTGGTCCGGTTGGAAAAGGGCGGCTTTTGTAAATCCTGAAAAACAGGAAGAATCCTGGAAGTTGGACCCTCGTTATGTTCAGAATGAAAGCGCGAAATATCTGTATACGTTAGCCCAAAGGCTTTTTCATCGGCGGCCTTTTGCCGTCGATACTGTTGCGTGTTTTATCAAAATAAAGCAATTTGAGGAAGATCTTCTTACGAGCGTGGCCGAAGGTCTTGGTCTTGGGATGACCGTTCCGGATGTTCTTGCTATGTGGGAGGTTAAGCAATGATACGCCCTCGGAAAATGAAACAGATTGAATTTACTGTGTTAAGCCGCGATGTGAATCAGGTGATTGAATATTTGGGCCGCAGGGGAATTATGCAGTTTTCCGATGAAACCATTGGTTCTGAGAATGCTTCGGCCGTGAATTTCGGCGGAACATACAGAAGTATTCAGCAGTATTTGGAACGTATGAAGGACCAGGCCGATTATCTTCAAGTAACACTGCCGGCAGAGCCGGAAGAAGACAGCCGGCTGCCTGACGCGGAAAGCGAAAAAATCCTTCTGCAAGTTACTGATGATATTACCGAACTCCGAAACCGTGAAATCGCCGAAAAACAGGAGCAGCGTAAGATAGAAGATACGCTTTCGGAAGCCAAGGCTTTTTCTAATTTGAACGCGCCTTTTACGGAACTGGATCAGCTTTCATATCTGACGCTTAGAGTCGGCCGGCTCGATCCATCTCATCAAACGGAACTCAAGAAAAATCTGGCTGATCGGGCTGTCATTATTCCTTTGGGAAACGGCGATAAAATTTTGGCCGCCGCGTCACGAAAAGGCCGCTTCGCTCTCGATTCAGAATTGAAGAAACTGTCCTTCATACCGATGACAATTCCGGAAGGCTATAAAGGTGTTCCCGAAGAATTGATTTCCGGCCTGGAGGAAAAGCTTTTATCGATTAAAACGGATCTCGATAACATTGATAAAGAAAAAATATCGTTTAAAGGCAAGTATGGGCCGCCGCTTCAAAAATTGACCGCGTCGTATTTGATGGCTTCCACGGTGGAAGCGCTTAAAAATCGTCTGCAAAGCACGCAAAGTACTTACGCGCTTTCCGGCTGGGTCCCTGCCGATGCCGTTGATGAAATGGTTTCCGATTTGGGAAAAATCACCAGTGACAGCATTGCGGTAAAATCCTTTGAGCCGGATGAAGTTGAAACGATAAAAGACGGCAGCGAAAAAGTTCCCGTATCACTCAAGCATGGAAAATTTATCAGAGGATTTGAGAAAGTGGTGTTTTCTTACGGAGCGCCTCTTTACGGAACCATCGATCCGACTCCTTTTGTGGCCGTGTTCTTTACGATCCTTTTCGGCATTATGTTCGGCGATTTGGGGCAAGGCGCGGTTTTGCTTCTTCTTGGCTTCTTAACCGGTAAGCGAGGAATCAAGAAACTTGCCTCTTTTAGACATTTTTCCATGCCGCTTATCGCGGTAGGTATTTCTTCCATGGTGATGGGTTTGTTAACCGGCGAAGTATTTACCTACGAAAATGTGTTGGAAGTGCCGACGAGGTTTATCACCGGACTGTTAACGGGTCATCCGGTGGACCATATTCTGCATCTTATGCCGGAAGCGGGGAGCATCGACAAGCTGTTCTACTTTTTCGGGTTCACGATTGCGGTGGGAATGATTCTCAATTCGATTGGCCTCTTAATCAATATTGTTAATCAGGCCAGTTTAAAACGATACGAAGCGGCTTTTTTCTCAAAGACCGGAGCGGCGGGATTGTTTTTTTTCTGGTACGCTATTTTTATCGCGGTAAGAATCATACTTGGCGGAAAGTTTGTGAATTATGATTTAATCGGCCTTTTGTTTCCTGTCTTTCTCATCTTTTTTGGGCCGATTATTTGGCGGATTATTGCCGGAAAGCGTCCGGTTCTGGAACATGGATTCATGGTTTTCTTTATGGAAGGATTTGTCGAAATTTTGGAAACCATCTCATCGTATATTTCAAATACGGTAAGTTTCCTTCGTGTCGGCGCTTTTGCGCTGTCTCACGCGGTGCTTTCTTTTATCGTATTTACCCTTTCCGGTATGGTTTCCCGCGCGCCGGTTGGACCGGTGTTTTCGTTGATCATCGTTATTTTCGGGAATGCTATCATCATTGTTCTTGAGGGAATGATCGTCGCGATCCAGGTCGTGCGTCTTCAATATTATGAATTTTTTAGTAAGTTTTTTACCGAGACCGGAGTCGAGTATATGCCGTTCCGGTTCCGTAAGGAGGTCAAGTCGTGAAACGTATCGTTTTAATCGCGTTGGTGTTGTTTGTAGTGTGTTCCGGGGCGATGGTGTTTGCCCAGGAAAGCGGAGCTGCTGAAAGTGCGGCGGCAGATACTTCATTCTGGAAGTACTTTGCCGCGGCATTAGCGGTCGGTCTTTCCTGTATCGCCGGAGGAATCGCCGTAGGACAAATCGGTTCCGCCGCCATGGGCGCCATGAGTGAAAACCCGGAACTTTCCGGAAAAGCGCTTCCCTACGCGGGGCTTGCGGAAGGCATTTGTCTTTGGGGCTTCCTCGTGGCTCTGCTGATAATGATTCTGTAGAATCATTATTCCAGAATCGTTAGATTCCAGAATCCTTGGATTGATGTAAGCGTGGACTACTATTTTATTGGGGACGCGGAGCTGGTTACAGCTTTCCGTTTTGTCGGGGTGGAAGGTCAGGCGGTGTCTAACGCCGATGACGCCCGCCTCCATTTTCGCAAAATTACTCAGGGCTACGATGAGACGGCGGGAACAGTTCTGCCGGGCGCCCAAAACTGCCGGGTGCTTATTCTCACGGAAGAAATTGTTGATTGGCTGGAACAAGACGTTACCCAGTGGCAAATGTCCGGCAAGTATCCTCTGATTGTGGAAATCCCCGGAACCATGGGAAAACTGGAAGGACGAAAAACGCTGGTGGATTCCATCCGTGAAGCGATTGGAATCCATATATAAGGAGAATTTGTGAGTGCTGTAGGAGATTTTTTTATTGCTAAAATATAATACGGACGTTAGGAAATTACGGTTATGGAAGAATTGAAATCAACCGATGGGGATGTACCAAGGGGATGAAGCGTATGAGAATACCAACGATTTATCTTGAAACAACAATATTTAATTTCCCCTTTGCCGATGATGCACCGCAATACAAGGCCGATACCTTACAGTTGTTTGAGGAAATCAAATCCGGAAAGTTTAAGCCCTTTACTTCTCAATATGTTCTTGATGAATTGGAAGCAGCACAAGATGCCTTGAGGGAAGATCGGCTAAAACTCATTCAAAAATATGCTGTTGAAGTTATCCCCGAAAGTGAAGAAGCAAAGAGCCTTGCTCTTGCATATATTAAGGCGGGAATTATCCCGCAAACCTATAGTACTGACGGTTTCCATATTGCGGCGGCGTCGGTAAAAGGATTAGACTTTATTGTGAGTCTCAATTTCCGGCATATTGTAAAACGGAAAACTATTGAAGAAACAGAGCTTATAAACTTTCGAGAAGGTTATAAGAAAATCGGAATATATTCTCCTGCGGAGGTAATAGACTATGCCGAAAACATTTGATGAGTACATGAACGATCCAAGAATAAAGAGTGAACCGATGGGTTTACGGATAACTCACGCTATGCGGTTCAAGGTTCAGGAAGAGCGCGATACGATGACAGAAGCGGAATATAGTTCCGTTTCCCAAAAAAGGGTGGAGCGTTTTTTTTCAGAAGCTGGCATAACTCCAACATATACAAGTCCTTATTCTGAAAACCATTGACGATTCCATCCGTGAAGCGATTGGAATCCATATATGATTTGGTTTTTCTAATATTGAGGAGAAATAAACATGGCAGATGATTTTACTGATATACAAAAGATGCGTATTTCTCATGTTATTGGAACCGCAAACCTTATAAGAGCGTTGAAAGAAAAATTTGGCGAAGAAGTATATGAAATAGTAGTAAAACAAACCGGCGAAAAAGCTTTTAATGAATGGAAAACCATTTCTGAAAAGGTTAGGGAAAATTCCATTGAAGATTTAATCAAATATTTATGGGAACCCATGAAAAGCGAAGGTTCTGAATATGAAATACAGGAAACAGAAGAAGGATTTCAGCTAAAATGTACACGTTGTTGTTTTCATGATTTAGCGAAACATTTTGGCATTACCGAAGAAGCCTTTTATATGTTTTGTGAAAGTGATCCATATATCGCCGAAGGGTTTAATCCAAAAATCGGGTTAAAAAGGACAAAAACTCTAATGCAAGGACACGATTGTTGTGATCATTTTTATTATATGAAAAAAGAAGCTGGTATAACTCCAATATATACAAGTCCGTATCCTGAAAACCATTGACGTTTTATTATTGAAATATAATTTGTAGGTATGTGTTATGGAAGAATTAAAATCGACCGATGTGTTGGATAAAGAAATCCTCGAAGACGCGCGGAAGAAGGCAAATCGTATATTGCGTCAGGCTGATGAAACGATAAAAGCGGATTCGGAAGCTTGGGAAAAGAAGTCCCAGGATGCGGTGGAAGAAGTCCGTCGGAAATACGAAGATCGGATTTCAAAAAATAAAACTGAAACGATGGCGCGCCTTCCGCTTGATAAACGGAGAATCCGGTCCGAATATGTGGAGAATGTTCTTCAAACCGCCATCACATCGTATCTTAATTCACTTACGAGAGAAAAACTGCTTTCTTTGCTGGAACGGGAATTAAGTTTGCGGGCATCTTTGCTTCCGTCTGAAAATTTGACTGTTATGTACCGCCATCTATCTGAAGATGAAGCGGAAAAGATTATAAAAAAGGTGATGCCCGAAGCTGTTTGGACCAAGGCAAAAGTTGATCCGGCCTATACGCTGTCAGGAACCTTTCCCGAAATCATCATCGATTCTCCTGATATACGGATTACCGCTTCTGTGGATGCCGCTTCGGCGGAATTACTCAGTGATAAGCGCTCTGAATTGATTTCGGCTCTTTTAGGCGAGGAGGCCTTGAATGATTAAAGGACGGGTTAACCGCATTTCTGGCCCTATTATCCGGGCTTCTGGTTTAGGTGAAGCCGGACTCTACGATTTGGTTGAAGTCGGCGAAAAGCGGATTATTGGAGAAATTGTCCGCCTGGAACGTGATGAAGCGGTCATTCAGGTGTATGAAGATGATACGGGAATGCAGGTTGGGGCGGACGCCTTTTCCACGAATCGGCCTCTTTCCGCGCTTCTCGGTCCCGGGCTCATCGGCACGATATATGACGGGATTCAGCGTCCTCTGGAAATCCTTTACAAGCAGGACGGGACCTTCATGAATCCCGGTTCCCAGAGCGATCCTCTCGATTTGAGCAAACAATGGCACTTCATTCCCGATCCTGATATTGAGGCGGCATTACACAGAGGTGAAAAGGTTGAAGCCAAGCCTGGGCTTATTATCGGCAGGGTGAAGGAAACCGAAAGTATCGAATGTAAGATAATGGTTCCGCCGAACACAAAAGGCGGTTTTATCACGGAGTTGAAGGGCGAAGGCGAAGAAACCTGTACATCGATTATCGCCAAGACCGATAAAGGCGAGGAAATTCCGCTGGCGCAGTGGTGGCCGGTCCGGCGTCCGAGACCGTCCAGTCAGCGCCTTTCTCCCGATCAGCCGCTTGTTACGGGACTGCGCGTCGTCGATGTTTTGTTCCCCCTTTCCAAAGGCGGAACCGCGGCCATTCCCGGCGGCTTCGGTACGGGAAAAACGATGACGCAGCACGCTGTCGCGAAATGGTGCGATGCCGACGTGATCATTTATATCGGCTGCGGCGAACGCGGAAATGAAATGACCGATGTTCTTACCGATTTCCCAAAACTGACCGACCCCAGAACCGGCCGTTCTCTTATGGAACGCACCATTTTGATAGCGAATACGTCGAACATGCCGGTTGCCGCGCGTGAAGTATCAATTTATACGGGCCTTACTTTGGCGGAATTCTACCGCGATATGGGATACCATGTCGCGATTATGGCGGATTCCACGAGCCGCTGGGCGGAAGCACTCCGCGAACTTTCCGGCCGTATGGAAGAAATGCCCGCCGAAGAAGGCTTCCCGGCTTATCTTCCGACACGGCTTGCCGAATTCTACGAGAGAGCGGGGCGCGTATCGACCTTTTCCGGTGCGGAAGGCTCGGTTACGATTATCGGGGCCGTGAGTCCTCCGGGCGGGGATTTTTCGGAGCCTGTAACACAGCACACAAAACGCTTTATCCGCTGTTTTTGGGCGCTCGACCGCGATCTCGCAAACGCCCGGCATTATCCCGCCATCAGTTGGATAGACAGCTATTCCGAATATGCCGAAGAAGTGAAGCCCTGGTGGGAACGGGTGAATCCTATTTGGGCGGAAGTGCGGCAGAAATCCCTCGATTTATTGAAAAAGGAACAGCGGCTTGCGGAAATTGTCCGCCTCATCGGTCCCGACGCGCTTCCTGATGATCAGCGGCTTGTGCTCATTGCCGCCGATATTATCAAAGACGGATTCCTTCAACAGAATTCTTTTGATGAAATCGATATGTACTGCGTTCCGATGAAACAAGTCCGGCTTCTCGAACTCATCATGGCTTTTTATGAAAAATCGTTAAGCTGCATCAAATTAGGGGCGCCGTTGATGAAGATTACCGGCCTTCCTATTCGGGAGCGGCTTTCACGCTTGAAAAGTGAAGTGAAAAATGAAGATGCCGAAGCCTTGGCGGATTTTGAGCGGGAAATGAACGCCGCCCTGGACGATGTGGAACGTCAGTACCGGAGCAAGGAGGTCTTATGAGAGGCGTATGCAATATGAAGTCTGATTTTTTTCTGGGCTTTGTGAAAAGGTTGAATAATGTCTAGACAATATGAAGTGTCTCC